>NZ_JASUAZ010000010.1:0-116399 GCF_030283135.1 Mixta mediterraneensis
CTGAAAGATAAGCTGAAAAGCGGTCAACTCCAGAAGAAAACGAAAGCAACAACGCTCGAATGATTCAAAGGGGGTGGGTCAGTTTTACTTTGGCAGGGTGGGTCAGAATTCGATCGGTATTGACAACTGGCTCGGTGATAATCCTTCTTTATCTAATTCGGCATCGATCGCTTTCAGGCGGGGACCATCGTTCCACAAAATGCGGTGACGCTGTGGCAGGCGAGAGAAAAACTCGCGGGCATAAAGAAACTGTTCGCGATCGGCACGGTCCAGACCAATAACAATCTCATTGAGATAAGGAACCTGAGCCAGTTCATCGACAATATTGCTCAATGCCGGCCCTTCAAGCTCCGAAAACAGCGACGGCAATATTAAACCCATTTTCCGTTTACGGGAAAAACGCACCAGCTCTTTTTCCAGCGATGTCACGCTGCGGTGGGTGAGGTTATGGAAATTGGTTATTACGCCATTCTGATAAAAGTCACTCATCGCATTATCCTTATCGTTTTGCAGCCATTGCCGCTAATCAGGGCTAAGTAAGAAAATAATCCAGACCTTCACACCAGCCCTCGGGGCCGTAATGCGTAGTGTGATAAATGTGAGAGAGATCCTGACGCTGCAGGCTGACTGGCGTTTTGCTGTATCCCTTGATCACCACTGCGTAATCAACGGTGTCTAGCATGGGACCGTCGTTAGGGCCATCGCCAAGCCCGACAGTGATACGCGGTTCACCTTCAAGCTGATGCAAAAGCCAGCGTAGCGCTTCGCCTTTACCGCTGCCTGCGGGCATCACGTGCCAAAAACGACCGCCCTGGGTCAGCGTCAGGTTGAGTGCGGCCAGTTCTGCGCGAAAGGCTTCAAAGGCTTCTTCGCTGTCGCGCCATACCAACACTTCTGAGGCGTCGCGCTGGCGGGATAATGCTGCATCGGCTTCGCTTAATCCGGTCATGGCAGAGACGTCGCGGTCGGTAAAATCATGGAAGCCGGTAAAACGATATTTGCTTTGCAATACCGATAACGTCTGGCACAGCGCTGCATAAGCTATGCTGTCAGCCGGAATGCGCATACGCTCGGTTGGATCAAGCTGAACCAATGCGCCGTTCTCAGCAATAAACGGAGCGCCGTCAATACCGAGTTTCTTTTGCAGCGGCAGAATTTCGGCCGCCGTTTTACTCGAACAGATTACCAGCGGAATATTGTGTTGCTGCAGCAGCTCAAGCCACTCCTCGGCCGCGTCCCAGCGATAGCTGTGGTGATCAAGTAAAGAACCATCAAGATCGGTCACAACGATAAGTGGCTGTTGAAGCGTGGGCATCATTTGGCTCCTTTCGTCACGTTCGCCGCTAAAGTAGCGATTTTTCAATATTATAGTTGAATCTATGTCACATTTTTTTCTTATGCTTAACCCGTGAACTTCCAGGAGTAATCTTAAAACGCAACGGATAGTTCATTTTTGCTGCATGGTTTTAGCATGGCTTTAAGGCTTGTTGCGCAAGGTTTTTTCAGTGATACATGCCATCAGAATAGCCGCTGCGCAGTAGAATCGCGCAGGGTTGAGACTTGTCTTAAGACAGGGAAAGCGTAATCTGCAAAGGTGTTAAGAATTTCCTGATGTAACGAATTGAATTTTTTACCCGGCCACTCAGCCGGGTATTTTTTTGCTAATCCACTCAATGGTTCACTTCGCTAATAGCGTAGTCGCGAATATCCAGTTCAAACGCGTCAGCCAGTTCGGTATAGGTTTTGACGCGTTTACCCTCCACGGTTAGCCGATGCGGCTGTTCTGGTGCTATAGCGTCGCGTACGTCACCGGCTATTTTCGCCTGAATGGCTTCTAACAACGCGTCCACGTCAATATTCACTTCCCGCTGCGCATTGTCGCTGTACTCTTTTGCCGTTGTCATAGTCTGCCTCCTGAAGACGAGAGGATATTTGAGTATAGACTGAGACGGGAAAAGGATAAGGGGCGGGAAGACAGGCAAAAAAAAGCCCGCGCTGCGCGGGCAAAAATCCTTGTTACTTTTAGGTTGACTGCGCCTTTGGGGTTAGTGCAGTGCTGAGAAGTGTAAAAGGTCTTTGCGTCAGAAGTCTTGTTGATAAACGTTAAGAAAGTGAAAAATCCGCATTGACCCATCTTTACCTGCTTTTTCTTTAAAAGCAGCAGAAACGACTATAGTTAACGATAAAGCTGTTTTTTATCAACGTCTCAAGGAGAGACTTATGGATATTATTCGTATCATTATCGCTATTTTACTGCCGCCGCTAGGCGTATTCATGCAGGTGGGTTTTGGCGGAGCCTTCTGGCTGAACATTTTGTTAACGCTATGTGGCTATATTCCCGGCATCGTACATGCCGTCTGGGTTATTGCACGTCGCTAATCTCTGGATCATGGCTGCTATTGGTTTAAACTGTGCCACAAAGCGTTATCGGGAGAAACGAGAATGAAAGTAAGTGACCGCGTCACGGTAAAAACCGATGGTGGCCCACGTCGTGTTGGGGTCATTCTTGCCGTTGAGCCGTTTAACGAAGGTACTATGTTTCTGGTGGCGTTAGATGATTATCCATTGGGGATCTGGTTTTTCAACGAAACTGAACATGCGGACGGCATTTTCGTCGAGCCTTTTGAATCAGCCTGAGCGCACTATGCTGTATCTGACGTTTTTACCTGTAAAACGCCTGATAAACCGCATCAGGCGCTTTGTCTTTGAATGACGGATGTGAACGTTATCCGTTTTTTACCGGCTCATCTGTCATTTTCCTCAGCTGCTCGCGCTTCTTTTAACCGGTCAGGCTATCTATGAAGCCGTTGGGAGCCATGCTTTTCACTGTTCCGATAGCGCCTTAAAACGTTTCCCAGTTGTCATTAGCTGAAGCCAGCGCCGGACGCGGCGTTAAATGAGAGGATTTCAACGCAGGTACAGGCGTACTTACAACGTCTTTTGGTAGCGGCGTTTCATGCAGGCGGAAGGCTGAAACGGCCTGTGTCAGTTTGCCCGCCTGATCTTCCAGGGAAGAGGCCGCCGCTGACGCTTCTTCTACCAGCGCTGCATTCTGCTGCGTCACGTTATCCATCTCTGTAACGGCCTGACTCACCTGTTGAATGCCACGGCTTTGCTCGTCCGAGGCGGCGGCAATCTCGGCCATGATGTCGGTCACCCGGCGCACCGCCTCAACGATTTCGCTCATGGTGGTGCCTGCTTCGCCGACCTGCTGTGAACCATCATTAATAAGCGTAACCGACTCGGCAATCAGGGTCTCAATCTCTTTTGCCGCCTGTGCGCTACGCTGGGCCAGGCTGCGCACTTCGCTGGCGACAACGGCAAAGCCACGGCCTTGCTCACCGGCTCGCGCTGCTTCTACAGCAGCGTTCAATGCCAGAATATTGGTCTGGAAGGCAATGCTGTTAATGACATTAGTGATCTCAGCAATCTTCTTCGAACTGCCGGAGATATCGGTCATGGTTTTTACTACGCCGTTTACCCGGTTGCCACCGCTACGCGCTTTACCGGAAGCATCGGCTGCCAGCTGGCTGGCATGATGCGCATTCTCGGCATTCTGTTTTACCGTTGCTGTTAACTGCTCCATGCTGGCAGCAGTTTGCTCCAGCGCCGCAGCCTGCTGTTCGGTACGTGATGAAAGATCGGTATTGCCTGCTGAGATTTCACCTGAGCCCTGATAAATCGCGACAGCACCTTCACGTACCGTGCCGACGGTTTTGACCAGCGCCGCTTGCATCAGTTGCAGATTATGAATCAACGAACCAATTTCACTGCGACCATGCGGCAGGGCAGGGGCGGTCAAGTCTCCCTGCGCGATGCGCTCAATGCGTGTCACAGACTGACGAAGCGGATTAATCACCACCCGACGAAGAAAGACGAAGGTCAACAGTACCAATACCAGTGCGGCAGAGAAGGCGACTGCCATGGCAATAAAGCCGATACGCGACTGATGCTCCGCATCGACATTAATCGCCTGCGCCCGATCGGTACGAATCTTGATGGCTTTCAGCAGAACATCATTATAAGCGGCATCGAGCTTACGCGTGACGTCCGTTTCGTGCGCGATAATGCCTTCAAAACTGCCTTGTTTGCCCGCGTTAATCATCGGCATCAGGCCCTTATCAACGTATTCAGTGAAACGTGTAGTTAAAGCCGCATCCAGCGCTATATCGGCTGGCGTCTTCACTTTACGGTTCATATATAGCTTAAAGCCCGCTTTCGCTTGCTGAATACGTGCCTCGGTTGCCGCAACGTTAGCGCGAAACGTATCCATTTCACCAATACGCGCCGCTGCTCCCGCCTGGATTATCGCTAGCCGTGCGGTCCGTAGATGATTTGAACTGTTGGAGATTCCCATGCGCACCTGAATCTCTTCGGTGGCATTTTGCAGAGACTGGTTACTTTGAATAAGAAAATAGCTGGCGAGGCCGATACAGAGTGCGAACAGCAACAGAATGCAGCCAAAAATCATACTAAACAGGGGAACGAGTCGGGTGTTTTGCCAAATGCCCGGTTTATATTGCCCATCAATCACCTGCGCTGTGTTCATATCCTTGCTCTCATAAAGATGTTGTTATAGAGCTAACATCGGCAATTTCTGAGAAAGGATTAGGCAGTTAAGTGAGATCTGGCTCGCAATTTAATACAAACAACCGACCATAAAAGTCGGTTGTTTTAGCTGTGTTATTATCTCACATTGACATAAATGCCCGAGGTAACATTATCGGTTAATCGCACCACATGATAGATAACTTGTTTATTATGGGTTTTGATTTTGCGTTTAATATTACCTTTATGTGACGAAACCGTTTTTGCTTTTATTTGCATTTTGTCGGAAATCTGAATGGTGTCATGACCTGACATCCACATTTTCAACATATTTGATTCAGTCTGACTCAGGGTTAAAGGATGGATGTCCAACCCGGAGGAAATACGTGGAGATTGATTAAGTTTCTTTTGCAAATACGTACTCAGCAGCGAGTCTAATGTAGATGTTTTTATCGATTTTGATGTAATAATCAGGTTCTTACGAACGTAGAGATATTCCTCAAAATGGATATTGCTGATCGCCATAAAGATAAAAAAAAGGGTCTCAGGGTGCTGCATAATAATACTGCGGATACGCTCACTGGAGTCAGGTTCATGAATAAAGCAATCTTCATTAATAAAAACGACACCAGGTTTTAATTGCTCACAACGTTGCTGTAATTGTTCAATGTCAGAGGCAGAAGTAATATTTTTCCTTTTAACTCCTTTAGAAGACATATAGTCCATTAATCCCAGGCGTGTGTAGTTGCAGGAATCCATAATAATCGTTGGCATGTTAGCGACCCTCACCAATTTGTTATCCGTTTAAATCAACGATGAATTACGCGTTGCGGTACGAGAGAGATTTCTAAGATACTTTTTTATTCTGCTTATGCAGTGTGGCAACAGGCAAACGCCTGTAAAAGTCTTCTTCCCTGACCCGTTCTGCAAAAAAATTGTGCTGCTTTGACGTCACACACCTCTCAGCAATAGGGGAAATTGCTGGCGAGTTACCGAAGTACGGGTAAAACCTGCTTTTTTGGGAGCTTGATCACTATCGCTGAAAACCCAGAGTTTTCTGATAGGACAAATCTTAAAAACATTTGTTTCACGAAAGTGTGACATCTCAACGCGTATTGACAATGCCGGAAAAAACAATTTCTGACAAGAAAAATCATTGAAGGATTTTTTTTGTTCAATTTCAATGTATTGCCGGTTTTGTCAATAAATCCACAGTGTTACAGTTTTTGTGAACCGCCCAACTAAAATACGCGAAGCGGGGTTTAATAAGAATTATTTTCAGACTCCCGGTACATTTATCAGAATTTCCTTGGTTGATTTCTGAAAAACATGGTTCAGAAAATGCACTAAAGGTATCAAAATGTTTAAGTATCACTGTCGCGGAGTAGTTAGATACTTAATGTTCAGGGACGAGATAGTTCCGATAAGAACAGCGCGAGTAAATCAAATACTTCACTGAATAAATGCTCACAGAACGGGGCAAGGAGGGGCATCAGTAGGCTAATGGTCAAAATACCTACTGTTAAGGTAATCGGGAAACCGATCGCGAAGATTGATAACTGTGGTGAAACACGGTTTAACAAACCTAGTACCAGATTTAACATGAGCAGCAAAACGATTAGGGGTAACGCTAACATCATGCCATTAAGGAAAATTAATCCGCCCGATTTCACTAATGCCATAAAAGCATGGGCATTAAGTGGATGTCCTCCGATGGGTAACGTATGAAAACTGTCCGCCAGCAACGAGATTAACCATAAATGACCGTTGAAGGTCAGGAACAGTAACATCGCCAGCATGTCGAGAAAACGCGCAAGAACCGGCATGTTGAGCCGACTGCCCGGATCGAAAAAAGTGGCGAATGACAAACCCATCTGCAATCCAATCACTTCTCCCGCCGCCCGTACGGCGGCAAAAGCAAACTGCATAGTAAAGCCGAGCGCAATACCAATCAGCATCTGCTGGATGAGTAACCAAAATCCGGCAGGTGAAAAGAGCGTCACCTCAACCGGCGGCAGCATGGGCATTAACAGCCAGGTAATCATCACCGCCAGGCCAATTTTGACCCGTTTACTAATTGCGCGTTCGCTTAGCAGTGGTGCGGTGGCAAATAACGCCAGCAAGCGCACCAGCGGCCAGTAAAACTGACTGACCCAGTGAACAAGTTGGCTACTGTCGAGAGTAATCATCAGCCAATGATATAAGGCAGGTTGGTAAAGACGGTGCGAATATAATCCAGCGCCAGGTTCAACATCCATGGTCCCGCGATAATGCCAGTCGTCGCAACGGCAAGAATTTTCGGGATAAACGACAGGGTTTGTTCGTTTATCTGGGTGGCGGCCTGTAGCAGGCTGATCAGCAGACCGCTGACCAGCGCAGACAGCAGCAGCGGAGCGGCCAGCATCAGCGCGATGCGCATCGCTTCCTGCCCCATCACCATTACCGATTCGGGTGTCATATGTCGCTCCTGTCAGAGAAGGGGAAATCAGGAATAAAAACTTTGTGCCAGTGAACCGACCAGCAACTGCCAGCCATCCACCAGAACAAACAGCATCAACTTAAACGGCAGAGAAATTGTCGCGGGTGGCACCATCATCATACCCAGCGCCATTAAGACACTGGCAACAACCAGGTCGATAATCAGGAACGGAATAAAGACGGTAAAACCAATCTGGAAAGCCGTTTTCAGTTCGCTGGTAACATAGGCGGGCAGCAGAATACGCATCGGCACGGCTTCCGGGCCAGCAATAGGCGGCGTATTCGCCAGGCGGGCAAATAAAGCAAGGTCGGCTTCGCGCGTCTGACGCAGCATAAAATCACGCAGCGGCTGCGCACCTTTTTCAATCGCCACGTCCATGCTGATCTTATCCTGACTAAACGGCAGATAAGCATCCTGATAAATCTTGTCGAAAGTCGGCGCCATGATAAAGAAGGTCAGGAACAGCGACAGGCCAAGTAATACCTGGTTCGGTGGAGCAGAAGGCGTGCCCAGGGCATTCCGCAGCAGTCCAAAAACAATGATGATGCGGGTAAAGCTGGTCATCATCAGCAATACAGCCGGAATAAACGTCAGAGCGGTAATAAACACCAGCGTCTGTACGGGCAGTGACCAGCTTTGGCCGCCATTCGCTAAAGGATGGCTGACCAGGCCCGGTAACTGAGCATGAGCAACCGGTGCCAGCAGCAGCGGCAGAAGAGCAAACAGTCGACGCATCATTGAGGTTTTCCGGGACGTTTAACCAGGTTTTGTAATAGCTGACGAAAATCGTGTGGCGCAATGCTTTGCGGTGGATTTTCATCCGGCCCGCTGGGCGGCAACGTGTGCAGATGCGTGATTTGCTGTGCCGTTACGCCCAATACCAGGCGCGCGTCGGCGGTATCAACAATCACTACGCGTTCACGCTGCCCCACCTGCACGCTGGCGGTCATTTTCAGTTCCTGGCTGCTTACCTTTTGGGGAGCAAAACCGAGCCGGCGAGCCAGCCAGGCACAGACCAGAATCAACAATACAATTACGACTAACACGCCGCTGACCTGAGTCAACACCGAACCGGCAGAGATTGCCTGCGTTTGCGGCGTTGCAGGATGCAGGGTTTGTGACGAGGTATTCATTATCAACGACTCAGACGACGCATACGTTCAGAAGGCGTAATAATATCGGTGATACGCACGCCATATTTGTCGTTTACCACCACCACTTCACCCTGGGCGATTAAATAACCGTTGATCAAAATATCAAGCGGTTCACCCGCCAGGCCATCCAGCGCCACCACTGAACCCTGCGTCAGGCGCAGCAGTTCTTTGATCGTCATTTTAGTGCGACCCAGCTCCACGGTGAGCTTCACCGGAATATCCATGATCAGGTCAATGTCCTGCAGTGAGCCAGTCACGTTAGCGCTCTCAAACGTTTTAAACACATCGTCGCTTTGCGGCGCGCTGGTGCCAGCTTGCTCGTTCATTGCCTCAGCCCACAGATCGTCCGCAGAGATGTTATCATCGGACGGTTTCTTGCTGTCACTCATTGGGCTGTTCCTCGTTCAGCGAATTCAAAATTGGGTTAATCAGATGTTCGACACGCAGGGCATATTGGCCATTCATCGTGCCATATTGGCTGGTCAATACCGGAACGCCATCCACATGGGCGATAATGCGTTCGGGCTTCTCAATGGGCAGCACATCGCCTGGTTTCAGCTGCAAAATGCGTGACAGACGGAGTGAAGTCTCAGCAAAATGCGCAATCAGCTCCAGTTCAGAGTGCTGTACCTGCTTCACCAGGGTATCGCGCCAGTGATTATCTTCCTGACGGGAATTCTCCAGCGGCGGGTTCACCAGCAGTTCGCGCAGCGGCTCAATCATCGAAAACGGAATACAAATATTAAATTCACCGACCAGGTTACCAATCTCCACCTGGAACGGCGTGTTAACCACAATGTCGTTGGGTGAAGTCGTGATATTGGTAAATTTTACCTGCATCTCGGAACGCACATATTCCACTTCCAGCGGATAAATGGCCTTCCATGCATCGCTGTAGCCCTCCAGCGCCAGCTTCAGCATGCGACGAATCACGCGTTGTTCGGTGTGAGTAAATTCACGGCCTTCCACTTTTGTCGGGAAGCGGCCATCCCCACCAAACAGATTATCAACTGCGATAAAGACCAGGCTTGGCGAAAACACCACCAACGCTGTACCACGTAGCGGCTTCAGGTGGATCAGGTTCAGGTTAGTTGGCACCGGTAAATTGCGGGCAAACTCATGATAGGGCTGAATCTTGATCGCACCGACGGAAATATCCGGGCTACGGCGCAGCAGGTTAAATAGCGCCATACGGAACTGACGAGCAAAACGCTCGTTAATAATTTCCAGCGCCTGCAGACGTTCACGGATGACGCGACGCTGCGTATTCGGGTCGTAAGGGCGAATATCGCCTTCCGGCCCGTTCTGTTGCTTTTCATCTGCCGGGCTGTCACTGTCGCCGTTTAACAGCGCGTCAATTTCAGCCTGGGAGAGAATGTTATCGCCCATTGATTCACCTCAAAATGAAGGCAGTAAACAGCACATCGCTTACGACCTGCGGAGGTTGACCTTTTACCAGCGGTGGTGCCAGCACCTGTTTGATTTGCTCAATAAGCGCTTGCTTTCCTTGCTCCGACGCTAGCGCAGCCGCGCTCTGTCGCGAGAGCAGCAGCAGCAAACGGCTGCGCACCTCAGGCAGATAATCATTCATCCGACGACGGGTTTCTTCATCCGGCAGACGCAGGGTAAAACCTACGTACAGCACGCGATCAAGATCGTTGTCGGGATTGACCAGGTTAACCGTAAATGTATCAAGTGCAAAAAAGACCGGGGCGGCAGGCGGTTCGACTTTCGCAACCTCCGGCTTATCGTCCTTGTGTTTATTCATCATTCGCCAGACTGCATAGCCTGCTACGCTGCAAGCGGCGAGAGTTACAATGAGTAACATCGGAATTAAAATTGAACGTTTGCGGCCTTTAGCTTCCGCTGTATCAGACATTTTTGCAGTTACTTCCTGTGAATTATGAACAAGCCTCTCGGCTCGCCTGGACAGATTATCCCGCGTCTTAAGTCAAACAATGGGAAGAAAAGACGCGGGTTTTAGGCTTACCTTCAGCGTTTGTTGCTATCAGGCAAAAGTGTCGACTGCACCGTTGCCCGCCAGACGCGCCTGAAGGGCAGCCGGTACGGCAATGGGCGTTATATCATTATCACTGTCCTGAGAGAGAGAGAAGTTGCCGTGCTGTCCGTCGCGCCGCGCCTCCTGTTGTGGTTGCTGGAAGCTCTGGCCTTGTGCGGAACTGTCACTGCTCACCTGACTCTCGCCCAGGTTGATGCCGCTGTCAGCCAGCGCGGTTCGCAGCTGAGGCAGCGCGGCTTCCAGTGCGGCCCGAACGTGGCTGTGGCTGGAAACCATATTTATCTGGGCCGTGTCGTTATCCAGTTTCAGACTGATCTGGATGCTCCCCAGATCTTCCGGATGCAAACGCAGCTCTGCATTCTGTTGACCGTTACGGCTGAACATTACAATTTGCTGGCTCAGCGCCTGCTGCCATTCGTTACTGCCAAGCTGCGCATTCAGCATTGGCGTTGACGGCGTGTTAGTGGTTGCTGATGCATTCAACGGCGTAGCCAGCGAACGGGTGCTGGAGAGCGACGCGCCGGTTAGCAGCACGTTATCGCTGGCGCTGTCCTTCGCCGCAGGCTGATCGTCCTGCTTGCTCCAGCCGTTCAACGCCTGCTGAAAATTGCCGTCAAGATCCTGCATCGTGCTGTTATTCGCTGCTGCCGGGCTGCTGTTACTGGCCGTTGCATTAACAGTACTGTTTACCAGGCCCGCATCGCTGGCTTTTGCGCCTTTTCCTTCCGGCTTGTCGTGCTGGCTGGCTAGCGCACTGTTCACCGCCTGCGATAGCGTTGACAAGACGCTGCGACGCGCATCCCCCGGTATTAACGCGCTGCTGGCAACCTGGCTGGCGTCGCGGGTCGTAGTTGCTGGTAACATCGCGAAAAGCGCCTGCATGTTTTGCATGTCACTGGCGCTTAAGGTAGTGGCATCTTGTTTATCTTTATCATCGGCTGATTTTGTGTCGGCTTTAATATTTTCCGGCTTCAGCAGGGCATTAAGCGCATCGGGATTTGCCAGCGCTGCCAGGAGGGCATCGCGCGGGCTGTCTGACTTACTATCCGCATCATTTTCTGTCGTCTGATCAGCTATTTGCGTTGCGCTGCCTTGCTGCTTTGCCAGCGTCGATAAATGTTGGCTCAACGCTGTCACAAAGCCCTGTGGCTGCGAATCAGCGCCCGGTGAGATGTCCGATGAAACGGACGCATCCGTGTTTCCGCTCGCAGCGGTTTGGGTGCTTATGTTCGGTAACGTAATCATTCGCCTCTCCTTAATGCGGCCCGTTGGGCAAATTCATCCATCCGTTTCTGATCGAGACGGTTTTCTTGTCGTAATGCATTTTCAGCCGCGCGCGTAATTAACGTTTGATAAGCGTTCAGGCGCTGCTGTTTCTCGCGCCAGTTCACCAGCGCCTGCTCCAGGCGCTGGTTCCAGTGCTGGAGTTGGTTACGGTGCTGCTCAATGGCTTTTTCTAACGTCTGGATAAACTGGTGATAGTTGGTCCAGCGGGTGCTGGCGATCCCGCTCGACATATCGGTGTTGAGCTTGTGGCGATATTCGTCCTGGTAATCGAGCAACATGGTGAGCTGCTGATCGGCGGCTTGCTGGCCGCGGCGCATGTCGCCTAAAAAAATGGCGGCTTTTTCCAGATCTTGCTCCGCCAGATCGCGCAGTGTGTCGATAGCATTCGCTGTTTTCATTGCCGTTACCTCGCGTTAACTAACAGAACAGGGCATGCAGATGCAGGCAGGCGTCGTCGTAATCGCTGCGTTCAAAGATGCCTTGTTGCAGAAAGGCTTCCATCTGTGGATAGAGTTTGATGGCTTTATCCAGCATGGGGTCGCTGCCTGCCGCATAAGCGCCGACGCTGACCAGATCGCGGTTGCGCTGGAAACTGGACAGCAATTGCTTGAACTGGCGAACCTGGGCGTAGTGATTCTCATCAATCAACGACGTCATGGCGCGGCTGATCGAAGCTTCGATGTCAATGGCCGGATAGTGACCGGCTTCCGCCAGACGGCGCGATAACACGATGTGGCCATCGAGAATGGCACGCGCCGAATCAGCAATCGGGTCCTGCTGATCATCACCTTCCGTTAAAACGGTATAAAAGGCGGTGATGGAGCCGCCGCCGTCAATGCCGTTACCGGCACGTTCCACCAGTGCAGGCAGTTTGGCGAATACCGAAGGTGGATAGCCTTTGGTTGCCGGTGGCTCGCCGATCGCCAGCGCGATTTCACGCTGTGCCATGGCATAGCGGGTCAGGGAATCCATAATCAGCAGCACATGCTGGCCGCGATCGCGAAAGTCCTCGGCGATGCGGGTGGCGTAAGCGGCACCCTGCATACGTAATAAAGGCGACACATCGGCAGGCGCTGCGATCACCACTGAGCGGGCACGGCCTTCGGCACCCAGGATATTCTCGATAAAATCTTTGACTTCACGGCCACGTTCACCAATCAGGCCAACAACAATCACATCCGCTTCGGTGTAACGCGCCATCATGCCGAGCAGCACGCTTTTACCTACGCCGGAACCGGCAAACAGGCCCATACGCTGGCCGCGTCCCACGGTGAGCAGGGCGTTAATTGCGCGCACGCCGGTATCCAACACGTCTGTAATTGGGGTGCGTTGCAGCGGGTTGAACGGTGGGGTGATCAGTGGCGCACGATAGCCCGTATCAGGTGAGGGTAAGCCATCCAACGGACGTCCGCTGCCATCCAGCACGCGACCCAACAACTGTGGGCCCAGCAATAACTGCTTACCGGCCTGCGGATTTTCGCTGGTCTGGCGGGCATAAACGCGGGCGCCTGGCAAAATGCCATCCACCTCTTCCAGTGGCATCAAAAACAGTTTCTGACCGTTAAAACCCACGACTTCACTTTCAACTTCAGTAATATTTTTGCCATCGTTACGTTCAATAACGCAGGTGGCGCCAAGCGGCAACTGCAAGCCGGTCGCTTCCAGTACCAGACCGGTGGCGCGCGTTAAACGGCCATAACGGCGAACCGCCTGCACTTGCGCAATGCGGTTTTCAAACGCGTCGAGCGCACCAAGCCAGCGATTGAGGCGCGTGGTCATTACAGCTCTCCCGGCGCGGCAAGGCGGCATAATTCCTGCCAGCGCGTCGCCACGCTGGCGTCGAGATCGCCATCTTCTGCGCTGAGTTTGCAACCGCCCGGATGCAGCGTGTTATCCGCCAGCAGGCGCCAGCCGTGTAGATCGAGCGTCGGGCCGAGCGTCTGCTCAATGCGTTGTAAATCGTCAGGATGTACGCGTAACTGTGGTTTTCCGCTGAACATCGGCTCCTGTTGTATCAGCTGCTGGATTTGACGCAGCAGGGCGCTGCCATCCACAGTGGTGGCCTGGCCAATGACTGAACGTGCGGCTTCCAGCGCCAGCTGCATCAAACGCGCCGCAATCACGCTGTCCAGCGACTCCAGCGTATTCTGGAACTCCGTTACCAGCTGCTGCATTCGTGCCTGCAAGGGTGCCTGCTGCTGCTGGGCATCGGCTAACCCTTGCTGAAAACCAGCGTCATAACCGGCTTTCTGGCCTTCTGCAAAACCCTGCTGATGGCCTTCGGTATAGCCTTGTCCCTGTGCTTCTTTGCGCATCTGCTGTTGCAGGCGTTCAAGCTGTTGCTGCTGCTCGTCCGCTTCGCTTGCGAAGGTAGCGATTTCCGGCTGTGGTTCCGCTTCCGGCTCGTCAACACGGCCTAAATCCATCGGCTGCCACAATTGCCACGGGCGGGCGGAAAATGCATCAGACATAGGTTTCCTCGCCGCCGCCAATCATCATTTCGCCAGCTTCGGCCAGGCGGCGTACCACCAGCAGAATGGCTTTCTGCTCGTTCTCCACCGCAGACATACGCACGGGGCCCCGGTTGGTCAGGTCGTCGCGCAGAATGTCGGCGGCACGCGCCGACATATTCTTGAGGAACTTTTCGCGCAGCGGCTGCTCGGCCCCTTTCAGGGCGATCAGCAACTGCTCAGATTCTATTTCCTGCAACAGACGCTGGATGCTGCGGTCGTCCACTTCCACCAGGTTTTCGAACAGGAACATCTCGTCGATAATTTTCTGGGCCAGCTCGCCATCGAAGTCGCGAACGGCTTCGATAACCGCTTCTTCCTGCTGCGTTTTCATCAGGTTGATAATTTCTGCTGCGGTTCTTACGCCGCCCATCTTCGCGCGCTTGAGGTTGGTGCCATCCAGCAGGCCGTTCAGCACTTCGGTCAGTTCCGCCAGCGCTGCGGGTTGAACACCGCCGAAAGTGGCGATACGCAGCATCACATCGTGGCGCAGGCGTTCGTCGAAAAACGCCAGAATATCGGCTGCCTGACTGCGTTTGAGATGGACCAGAATGGTAGCGATAATCTGTGGATGCTCATCGCGAATCAGGTCGGCGGCTGCCTGCGGTTCCATAAAGTTGAGCGTTTCCATGCCGCTGGTGGTTTCGCGCGTTTCAAGAATATCTTCCAGCAGGCTGGAAGCACGCTCTTCCCCCAGCGCCCTGACCAGCACCGCACGCAGATAGTCGTTGGAGTTAAGGCTGAGCGCGGCAAACTGCTCGGCATCTGCTTCAAACTCACGCAACACTTCAGTCAGCTGCTTGTGTGATACCTGACGCATATTGGCCATCGCGGCGCTGAGATGCTGCACCTCACGTTGACTCAGGTGTTTGAACACCTCCGCAGCGCGCTCTTCGCCAATGGTCATCATCAAAATGGCGCTTTTTTCAGTACCGGTCAGACTCATAGTTCTTTACTCATCCAGTCGCGAATAACCAGCGCGACGACGCGCGGATCGTTTTCAGACATGTCGCGGATGCGCTGGCTTAAAACTTCAGCGCTCATACGGTTGTTCGATTTACGTTCCTGATCCAGTTCATCTTTACTGAGCTGAACGTTAAAGGCTTCTTCATCTTTCTGGGCGGAGAGCTGGGCAGCTGCCGCTTCGGCGGTCGCTTTCTCTGCATCCTGCTTACGCATCAGTTGCGGACGCACCAGCTTGCGATAGAGAACAAAGGCAACCAGCGCAATCAACAACCATTTACCGGCGCTTATCAGCTGATCAAAGAAGGCTTGCTGCTGCCAGAAGGGCAGATCGGTCACTGTCGGCTCGGTGGTATTGAACTGCGAATTCACCACGTTGATGCTGTCACCGCGCGTTTGCGAATAACCCATCGCTTCGCGGGTTAAATTTTCAATCTGCTTCAGCTGTTGTTCATTCAGCGCAACCGCTTTGCCTTTTTCGTCTGTGCGATAATTCACCACCACGGCGACTGACAGACGCTGCACATCTCCCACATTCATCTTGGTGTGACGAATGGTGCGGTCCAGCTCATAGTTAACGGTGTCCTCATGATGAGAATTAGTGGGGCCTGAACTGGCAGCGGTGCTGAGTGCCTTCCCACTGTTCGCTGCGTTAGTTTGTCCGTTAGCATTTTGGCCATTGGCGTTTTGACCATTAGCCGCATTGTTAACGGGTGCATTAACCGGCGCGGTATTGGCTGGTGCAGGTTGATTTGACAGCGCGCCCGGCACGCCGCCGGGATAAGGACTACCTGACTGTTCGCTGATGCTGGTCAGACGTGAGCGGATCGCTGAGTTATCCGGTTGTCCGTTTGGCTGATATTTTTCGTCAGTCTGCTCGCGGCTATCAAAGTTGATTTGCGCAGTCACCTGAGCGTGAACATTTCCCTGTCCCAGAATGGGATTGAGGATCGCTTCGATACGCTGCTGATAACGTGCTTCAACTTCGGCGGCATATTTAAGCTGTGCATCGTTCAGATCACGACCGGCGGCATCAGAACGTGTCAGCAGACGACCGGTCTGATCGACCACGGTGACATTGCCCGGCGGTAAACCAGCAACGGCACTCGACACCATATGGACGATGGCCTGAATTTGGCCCTCATCCAGCGCACGTCCTGGTTGCAGCGTTAAGGTGACTGATGCTGACGGCGCTTTTTGTTCGCGCACGAACAGTGTTGGTTTTGGCATCGCCAGATGAATGCGCGCTGTTTTTACCGGACCCAGCGTTTCGATAGTACGTGCCAGCTCACCTTCCAGTGCGCGCTGATAATTCACCTGTTCGCTGAACTGGCTGATGCCAAATTTTTCTTTATCTAATAATTCAAAACCAACCGAACCGCCTTTTGGCAAACCTTGCTGGGCCAGACGCAAACGCAGCTCATGTACCTTTTCATCGGGTACCATCAGCGCACCGCCGTTCGCGGCGAAGCGATAAGGGATATTCATCTGGGTCAGTTGAGTAACAATCGCGCCGCCATCTTCATCGGTCAGATTGTTGTACAGCACGCTGTAATTTGGCGCTTTAGCCCATAACACCAATGCAAAAACCACCGCGATAGCCGCAGCGGTAGCAATCATTAAAGGAATACGCGGGTTGGCGCGCAGGCGGGCGAGAAGATCACTAAACCCTTTCTTTTCTTGACCCTGTGTGGCGGCTGCACTCGCATTCATGACCGATTCCTGCCTGACGTAATTGACCGGGTTAGTTGTAATGGCAAAACAGACTCCCTGATCTGCGTAAATAAAATTTCCACTTCAGTGCCTGGCATTATTTGATGAAACCCAAAATTTGATGGCTGAATAAGCCGGGTTTTTTGGGGTCATTTAGCGCCTTTGTCTCATTGACAATGTGCTAACTTTCCGAACGTAGAAAATTATCTGTCTTCAAATAAGGTATCGGCAATGACCATTCAGGCAATCGACGGTGTGCTGCAGCAGCTGCAAACGGCTTCACTGCAGGCGAGCAATAAAAGCAGCGAAACCAGCAATCAGGTTGATTTCGGCGCAACCATGAAAGCGGCGCTGGACAAGATCAGCGAAACCCAAACCAGCGCCCGCGCCCAGGCGCAGGATTTTGAAATGGGTAAGCCTGGCGTTGCGCTGAATGATGTGATGGTCGATCTGCAGAAATCATCGATTTCCATGCAGATGGGAATTCAGGTCAGGAATAAATTGGTGTCGGCGTATACAGATGTGATGAATATGCAGGTTTAAGCGGGTAACTGGCTGAAAATACTAAAAAATACTATACGGCCACTTTAGCGAAGCACGTATGTAGCACAAGATCGTTCATTTTCGTGTTGATAAGGGAAAGCTGATCCGTATTGTTCTCTGACATCCAGGCGCCATAGACCTGGTAAACCATCTGCGCATTTGCGTGACCCATCTGACTGGCGATGAAGTTTGGATTCCGCTGTGACAATGGTGAAAAGCTGCGGGTGACCTTCGCACAGGACTGCTGCGACAGGGAGATAGTTGACTGGGCAGCGAGCACCGGAGGCTATGATAAAGAAACGGTGCAGGATGTGATGTTGGGCGCGGTGGAAAAACGCTTCGGCAGGGAGTTGCCCACAGAGTCGCTGGAATGGCTGACGGATAACGTTCAGCCTATAAAGCGCATGAAATCAGGGCATTCGCCCGAATGCTGGGGCTTGAACCGTGCACGACAAGAGTGCGCAGCCCGGAAAGCAACGGTATAGCAGAAAGCTTCGTAAAAACGATAAAGCGTGACTACATCAGCATCGTGCCGAAACCAGACAGTCAGGCAGCGGTGATGAATCTGGCAGTGGCGTTCAGCCATTATAATGAGCATCATCCGCACAGCGCGCTGGGATACCGCTCACCACGGGAATATATACGCAGGAAGTTATCGCAACCGTAAGAGAGTAAAGGCGTCTGGATATATAGGGTCAAATCCATTTAGCTCATCAACCAACCCGCAATAGCGCTGAGGAATCCCCAGTAATGGGCGGATGAGAAAAGGCAGGCATAGAAGTTTTGTGATCTGTTGCTTTGGGTTCGGTCTGCGAGCCAGTTCTAGCCGCTCAGCGGGAAGAATGCGGGTCCTTAGTCTGCTGGCGACGCTGAGTACAATCATCTCATCTGCACCATGCTTACTCACATTTATCCCGCGCCTCAGCAAGTTTCACCGCTGGATAATCACCCAATACAAATATGTTTGATTTGCCGTTAAGTTTAAACAGATAGCGCCACGTCTTTTTGTTGCTGGGTTTCACTTCGAGGTACAGTCCGTTGAAATCATTGAGCTGGTAGACCTTTACGTTAGGCAGTACGGTATTAAGTATCAGTGAGCATAACGATTTTTTTATGTTTTTTTATACAGTCATTGTGCTTGCCTGAAATGAAGATGGAAGTTGATCGTACTCATTTTTGACCTGGAGTTCATAAGGTCATGTGTGACCCCTCGAAACGAAAAATCCACGCAATTGCGTGGATTTTAGGAGGTTTTTTAGTCTTCGTGAGCTTTACTGAAACCACGTAAGGCAGTAGAAACTAGACGTTGAACAAGAAGTTCATCACATCGCCATCTTTAACAATATATTCTTTACCTTCCGAACGCATTTTACCGGCTTCTTTAGCCCCTTGCTCGCCCTTGAAGGTGATAAAGTCATTGAACGCGATGGTTTGCGCACGGATAAAACCTTTCTCAAAATCGGTATGGATTTTGCCAGCGGCCTGCGGAGCCGTTGCGCCAACCGGAATGGTCCATGCGCGTACTTCTTTTACACCAGCGGTGAAGTAGGTTTGCAGATTAAGCAGCGAATATCCGGCACGGATTACGCGGTTCAGGCCTGGCTCTTCCAGACCCAGCTCGGCCATAAACTCAGCGCGATCTTCGTCCTCCAGCTCAGCAATATCGGATTCAACGGCGGCACATACCGGCACTACCACCGAGCCTTCGGCTTCAGCAATAGCGCGAACCTGATCCAGATACGGATTGTTTTCAAAGCCGTCTTCGTTAACATTGGCGATGTACATGGTAGGCTTCAGGGTCAGAAAACTCAGATAGCGGAGGGCCGCTTTTTCGTCGGCATCCAGATCCAGGGCACGCAGCATACCTGCGTTTGACAGGTGCGGCAGGCATTTTTCCAGCGCAGCCAGCTCGACTTTAGCGTCCTTATCGCCGCCCTTGGCTTTCTTTTGCACACGCTGAATCGCACGTTCACAGGTGTCCAAATCAGACAACGCCAGCTCGGTGTTGATTACGTCAATATCTTCGGCCGGGTTTACTTTGCCCGCAACGTGAATGATGTTGTCGTTTTCAAAGCAGCGCACCACGTGACCAATAGCTTCCGTTTCACGGATGTTCGTCAGGAATTGATTGCCCAGACCTTCACCTTTGGAGGCGCCTTTTACCAGGCCGGCGATGTCGACAAATTCCATGGTAGTCGGCACGACACGCTGTGGCTTAACAATCTCTGCCAGCTGATCGAGGCGTAAATCCGGCATTGGCACCACACCAGTGTTGGGTTCAATGGTGCAAAAAGGGAAGTTAGCCGCTTCGATGCCCGCTTTAGTCAGCGCGTTGAACAGAGTGGATTTACCGACGTTCGGCAGGCCCACGATACCGCATTTGAATCCCATGGTTTGATACCCTTTATAACTGGATGAATAAAACATCGCGGGATGTTCTATCGGAAACGAAATAAAAAATTTCGCGCATTATACACATAATTGCGACGAATCTGGACGTTTAGTCTGGTCTGAAGGCGTGCAAACGATTCATTGCTTTGATGCGATCCTCTTTTAGCCACAATTCGGTGCAGCGCACGGCTTCGTCAATCGCATCGTCAATCATTTTTTGCTCGCTTGCTGGTGGTTTGCCTAACACAAAGCCGGTCACTTTATTGCGATCGCCGGGATGGCCAATGCCAATACGTAGCCGGTGGAAATTATTATTATTCCCCAGTTTGCTGATAATGTCTTTTAGCCCATTGTGGCCGCCATGACCGCCGCCTTGCTTAAATTTAGCGACACCAGGGGGTAAGTCGAGTTCATCATGCGCCACCAGAATTTCTTCCGGCGTAATGCGATAAAAAGTCGCCATCGCGGCGACCGCTTTACCACTTAAATTCATAAAAGTTGTCGGCACCAGTAAACGTACATCTTCACCGGCAATCGCCAGTCGCGCCGTGTAGCCAAAGAATTTGCTCTCTTCCTTTAATGACTGATTGTGACGATCAGCCAACAAATCCAGATACCAGGCACCCGCATTGTGTCGCGTGGCGGCATACTCTGCGCCCGGATTGGCGAGGCCAACAATCAGTTTAATGCTGCTCACGATGAATATCCTGCTGTTGTACGGAAAGGGCGATAGTTTACTTCGCCGATGACGAGATGACAAAGACCGCACGAGGCAAGTAATTAAGTGAGGTGATTAATCATTTTTCATCTAAATCAACAGGGTATCCGTAAAGATGTGTCAGCGTTTATTTCTATTGTGTGATCTCAGGCGCAACCGGGATGCCATTCATTGCCTAGACTTATGGTCAGTTAACATTGTGTGCGGTTTTCAATCGTTCATAACAATGGAGGTGGAAAATGAAGCGTCATCATTCTCGTGTAGCGGGTAATACCTTAATGGTGCTGGGTTTGCTTACGATGGTGCTGGGGGTTGGCTATTCAATTCTTAACCAGATGCCATCGCTTCACCTGCCACAATTTTTGGCTCATGGGGCGATGTTCAGTATCTTTATTGGCGCATTATTGTGGCTGGCTGGCGCATGTATAAGCGGTCGTGAAAAGGTTGAAGATCGTTATTACTGGCTACGCCATTATGGCGATAAGCGCTGCCGCCGTTCACACCATTCCCATCACTAAACGGCAGTAGAAAGGGCGAGATACTGCTCAGTGCGATTTCTGCCGCTGGATTTGGCGCGATAAAGCGCTTCATCGGCCAGCGCCAGCAGCGCTTCAAAGCGTTGTTCGCTGTTGTTTGAAGCAGCAAAGCCGATACTGACTGAGTACGCAATATTATCGGGTTGAGAGAGCTGAGCGGCAAGCCGAATGCGTTCACACCACAACCACGCCTCAGCGGCATGAGCCGGAATAATTGCAGCAAACTCTTCCCCGCCCAGGCGGGCGAAACGCCCTTCTCTCGGCAATAACGTTTGCACAACACCACAAAAATCAACCAGCACGCGATCGCCTTGTTGATGACCAAAGCGGTCGTTGATGCTCTTAAAATGATCGAGATCGAATATGACTGCGGTGAACGGTTTCTGCTGGCGTAAGCGGTGCGCGACCATGCGTTCGGCATAGTTGAAAAGTGCGCGTCGGTTCCAGACATTGGTTAAAGGATCGTGCAGCGAAGCATTAAGGTGCGCAATCTGCGTGCGTTCATTTACCATCGCAAGAATAGTAAACGTCAATCCAATCACAAACAGGATAGATTCCAGGATCACATAGACCGAAAAACTGGAGCCGCCGATGGCACCTTTTAACGGGCTGGCGGTAGCGTTATCAAGAAAGATGCGCGTCCCGTTAAACAACAAATGTATCCACAATAATAACTGGGCCGGCCAAAACGTTACTTTGAGCATGTCACGCTTGAGCCATAATAACTGGATTAACGCGCTGATATATAACATGCAGACGATGCACATCACTAAAATGCGCTTTGGCATCGAATAATAAAACGTAGGGAATAAACACAAAACTGCCCAGAGCAGCGCACCGAGCAACCAGCTGACACCAAATGGTTTACCACAGAACTGGCGAAACGCATTCAATAGTCCGCCATATGCTAACATCATCAATATATTACCGACGGCTACAGGTAAAAACTGCAAGCCGCTGCTGCGCAAACTGCTGAGAAAAACCGCGACGAGCGTTAGCGTTAGTGAAATGCAGGTAAAGCCAAGCACGCGATTGTATTGCGCGCCCATCCAGGCAAAAACCATAATGATGCTTAAAAACCCCAGCACGTAAAGCTCGCAAATAAACAGTGTGTAAATATCGAGGTTCATCGTGGTCGGCGTTCTCATCAAAAAGTGCCGAGCAAAATACCATTATTTAATTTACAGCAGAAGCATTAGTGCCAGCCCTAAATCAAAACAGTATTTGGCTTTGAGAATGACCGTATTAGAGCAAAATTATCGCGGGAATATTGGATGAGGAAGCGGGTTAATCGGTATTAAAAAAGATGTTGCCAAAAGAGAATGAAAAAACCGGGCACGAGGCCCGGTTTGGCGAAGATTAATGCTCGAACATTGCCGAGATAGATTCTTCGTTGCTGATACGGCGAATTGCTTCAGCCAGCATGCCAGACAGCGTCAGCGTGCGGACGTTTGGCAGAGATTTCATCTCTTCAGACAGCGGAATGGTGTCGCAGACGATGACCTGATCGATGACCGACTTACGCAGATTTTCAACGGCGTTACCAGAGAAGATCGGGTGAGTGGCGTAGGCGAACACGCGTTTTGCTCCGCGTTCTTTCAAGGCTTCAGCCGCTTTGCATAGTGTGCCGCCGGTGTCGATCATGTCGTCGACCAGCACGCAATCGCGGCCAGCAACGTCACCAATAATATGCATTACCTGAGAAACGTTCGCACGTGGGCGGCGTTTATCAATGATGGCCATATCGGTATCGTTCAGCAGTTTGGCGATAGCGCGAGCACGTACTACGCCGCCAATGTCGGGAGACACGACAATCGGGTTTTCCAGACCGATCTGCAACATGTCTTCCAACAGAATCGGGCTGCCAAATACGTTATCAACCGGGACGTCGAAGAAGCCCTGGATCTGCTCGGCGTGTAAATCAACCGTTAGAACACGGTCAACTCCGACGCTGGAAAGGAAGTCTGCCACTACTTTGGCAGTAATCGGCACACGCGCAGAACGTACGCGGCGATCCTGACGGGCATAACCAAAGTAAGGAATGACTGCGGTAATACGACCAGCAGAAGCACGACGCAGCGCGTCGACCATCACAACCAGTTCCATCAGATTATCATTGGTGGGAGCACAGGTGGACTGGATGATGAAAATATCACCACCACGTACATTTTCATTGATCTGTACGCTTACTTCACCATCGCTGAAACGACCCACTGCGGCGTCTCCCAGGCTGGTGTAAAGGCGGTTGGCAATACGTTGTGCTAGTTCCGGGGTGGCGTTACCAGCAAATAGCTTCATATCAGGCACGAGAAGAACCTCAGGCTTTGCGTCCAGAGAATGAACGTCATGACAGTAACCGGCGAATACGTTCATGAGCGTTCACACGGGTGTGTTAATGCGAGACGTGCAATGTCTGGAACGGAGTGACACTGTCACGCAGTCGCGGGTCGCTTAGAAAGTGTACGCTGAAGCGGAGAGACGTTAACGCCTCTTGCCACAAAACCGCGTATTCCTTTCGGAGCAAGTTCCAGCACCTGACGTGCAGCGGACTCGGTGTCGAATTCAGCAAACACACAAGCGCCGGTGCCCGTCAGGCGCGACGGCGCGTATTCTAGCAGCCAGGAAACAAGCGCATCAACCTCGCGAAAACGTTTTCTTACCACTGCTTCACAATCATTGCTGAATGGAGCACGCAAAAGTGTCGCTAAATCACGCAACGGTGTGTCCCGCGTCAGGGCAGGATCGTTGAATACTTCCGGTGTACTAATGCTGACCCCAGGATGGGCTACCAGATACCACTTTTCGTCAGGCAGAGCGGGCTGTAGCTGCTCGCCGACCCCTTCAGCAAAAGCGGCAAAACCTTTAACAAAAACCGGTACGTCGGCCCCTAATTGCAGGCCAAGGTTTGCCAGTTCATCCGGGGTTAATCCGCACTGCCATAAATAATTTAGCGCCACCAAAATTGTCGCTGCATTTGAGGAGCCACCGCCTAATCCGCCACCCATCGGCAATTTTTTCACGATACTGATCTGTGCGCCGGCATTTTTCGGCAGCGAATGGCTGCGCTGGGCTGCATTTTTAAGCAGTTCTGCCGCGCGGACAATAAGGTTTTGCGCGTCAGGCACTCCTGCAACCGGCGTTAACAGGCTGATAACGCCGCTCTGGTCAGGTGTGATGTGCAGCGTGTCGCCATAATCCAGAAACTGAAACAGCGTCTGCAGATTATGGTAGCCGTCAGGGCGACGGCCAGTGATATAGAGAAAAAGATTCAGTTTTGCCGGAGCGGGCCAGGTTGTAATCATTGAACGGTCCAGCTGTCCATACGTAGCTTAATGCGCTGATCGCCCTCTTTCAGCTCCAGATTAGCGGGCAGTGGGGGCGTAACGCTGTTGTCATAGCCAGAGAGGGTAACCTGCCATTGCTGGCCGTTGCGGCTGTAGTTCAGGCTACGCAACTGATACTTATCGTTCAGCTGGTAGTCGCTGGCATCGCCTGGTAACCCCATCATCCATTGCCGCAGATTAGCCAGCGGAATATCCATGCCGGTTAGCTGTGAAATCATTTTTTCAGCGTCGTTGCTGACGTAGCGCTTGCCTTTATTATCAACCAGCTGAACGACCGATCCCTGGGCATCCAGCTGCAATTCGGTGCTACCCAGTGGGTTGGTTAACAGCAGACGATAGCGATCAGGCGCAGTTTGCTGCCAGTTAAAGCGTGCGTAGACTTTTTGCTTATCCGATAAGTAAGCAAACGCGCCGCGCGTCTGGTAATGCGTCACTTTAGTAACCGCTTGTTGATGCTGTTGCCACTGTGGTGCGGTAATGTCTGGACCTGGCCCTTGCGGTTTGTTCACGCTACAGGCAGCCAGCAACACGCTGGCAAAGGGCAAAAGGCGCAACAGATTACGTGGGGAATTAAGCATCAAGTGGTCATCTCCTCAGACACATTTTTAATTCGTAACGGATAACGCTAACCATCCGCATTTAAGCAGTCAATGCTGTTATACGCGAAATTGCGCGAGTTCAGGTTAATCTTATTACAGTCATAGCCTTTGTATGGCTTTTCTTGATCTGTCGCATCTTGTAGAATGCGCTTCACAAAACCCTGACATTATTGGGACATCCCAACTCAAATCACCATGACGCTGCTCGCACTCGGAATCAATCACAAAACTGCCCCCGTTGCTCTGCGCGAACGTGTATCGTTCGGGCCGGAGACGCTGGAGCTGGCTTTAAACAGCCTGCTCTCTCAGCCAATGGTGCAGAGTGGCGTGGTGTTATCAACCTGTAATCGCACCGAACTTTACCTGAGCGTAGAACAACAGATTGATCTGCAAGAGCGTTTGGTACGCTGGCTGTGCGAATATCATCAGCTAAATGAAGAAGATGTGCGCAACAGTCTTTACTGGCATCAGGATAACGACGCGGTCAGCCATTTAATGCGTGTTGCCAGCGGTCTTGATTCGCTGGTACTGGGCGAGCCGCAGATTCTGGGCCAGGTGAAAAAAGCGTTTGCTGATTCACAACGCGGACATGCCCTGAGCAGTGAGCTGGAGCGCATGTTCCAGAAAACCTTCTCTGTTGCCAAGCGCGTGCGCACCGAAACAGAGATTGGGGCCAATGCCGTTTCCGTTGCCTTTGCTGCCTGTACGCTGGCGCGCCAAATTTTTGAATCTCTCTCTACCGTTAACGTGCTGCTGGTCGGGGCGGGTGAAACCATTGAGCTGGTGGCGCGTCATCTGCGTGAACACCAAGTGAAAAAGCTGATCATCGCTAACCGTACTCGCGAACGTGCCGAAGCGCTGGCGGCGGAAGTCGGAGCGGAAGTGATTAGCCTGGCGGATATTGATTCCCGTCTGACCGAAGCTGACATTATTATCTCTTCAACCTCCAGCCCGTTACCCATTATCGGTAAAGGGATGGTGGAACGCGCTCTGAAAGCACGCCGTAATCAGCCGATGCTGTTGGTGGATATTGCGGTTCCGCGCGACGTGGAGCCGGAAGTCGGCAAACTGGCCAACGCCTATCTGTATAGCGTCGATGACCTGCAGGCCATCATTGAACAAAATCTGGCGCAGCGCAAAGCAGCAGCGATTCAGGCAGAAAGTATTGTGGTACAGGAAAGCAGCGAATTTATGGCGTGGCTGCGTGCGCAAGGAGCCGTAAATACCATTCGCGAATACCGTTCACAGGCAGACGATATTCGCGCCGAGCTGGAAGGTCGCGCATTGCAGGCCCTGCAACAGGGAGCCGATCCGCAAAAAGTCATGCAGGATCTGGCGCATAAACTGACTAACCGCTTAATTCACGCACCAACCAAATCTCTTCAGCAGGCCGCCCGCGACGGCGACTCAGAACGCCTGCAGATTTTACGCGACAGCCTGGGTCTTGAGTAGATACCCTCTGGCTGTTGCCACCTGTTACGGGAATCCCACATTTAAATGAAAACCTCAATTGTTGCCAAACTGGAAGCGCTGCAGGAGCGCCACGAAGAAGTGGAAGCGATGCTGGGTAATGCGGCTGTCATTGCCGATCAGGAACGTTTTCGGGCACTTTCGCGTGAATATGCTCAACTCAGTGACGTGACACGCTGTTTCCGCGACTGGCAGCAGGTCCAGGAAGATAGCGAAACCGCGAAAATGCTGCTCGACGATCCTGAAATGCGAGATATGGCCCAGGAGGAGTTACAGCAGGCGCGGGAGCAAAGTGAAACGCTGGAACAGCAGCTGCAAGTGTTGCTACTGCCAAAAGATCCCGACGATGAGCGCGCCTGTTTTGTTGAAGTCCGGGCGGGAACCGGCGGTGATGAAGCCGCGATCTTTGCTGGCGATCTGTTCCGTATGTACAGCCGCTACGCTGAAGCACGTCGCTGGCGTGTTGAAATCGTCAGCGCCAGTGATGGCGAACATGGCGGTTATAAAGAGGTCATTGCCCGTATCATCGGTGAAGGTGCTTATGGTCGGCTGAAATTTGAATCGGGCGGCCATCGCGTACAGCGTGTGCCGGAGACCGAATCGCAAGGGCGTATCCACACGTCTGCCTGCACCGTTGCGGTAATGCCGGAATTGCCAGAAGCAGATATGCCAGAAATTAATGCGGGCGATCTGAAAATTGACACCTTCCGTTCGTCAGGCGCGGGTGGTCAGCACGTTAATACCACCGATTCGGCGATTCGTATTACCCACCTGCCGACCGGCATTGTGGTGGAGTGTCAGGATGAGCGTTCGCAGCATAAAAACAAAGCCAAAGCGTTAGCCGTGTTAGGCGCGCGTATTCATGCTGCCGAAATGGCGAAACGTCAGGCGGCAGAAGCCAGTACGCGTCGCAACTTGCTGGGCAGCGGCGATCGTTCCGATCGTATTCGCACCTATAACTTTCCGCAGGGGCGCGTTACCGATCATCGCATCAATCTGACTATTTACCGTCTGGATGAGACCATGGAAGGCAAGCTGGAAAGCCTGATTGAACCTATCGTGCAGGAATATCAGGCCGATCAGTTGGCCGCGTTGGCTGGTCAGGATTAATGGATATTCGTCACTGGCTGAAACAAGCCGTTGCCCTCTTATGCGGGGGTGATAGCCCAAAGCGTGACGCAGAAATCCTGCTGAGTTTTGTCACCGGTAAGTCGCGAAGCTGGCTGGTGGCCTTTGATGAGACACCGCTCAGCGACGAACAGCGTGCACAACTTGACGCCTTGCTGGCACGTCGCGCGCAAGGCGAACCCGTGGCTCATCTGGTGGGTGAACGCGAATTCTGGTCACTACCGCTGCGCGTTAACGATGCTACGTTAATTCCCCGCCCCGATACCGAAATACTGGTTGAGCAGGCGCTGGCGCGCTTGCCCGCGACACCTTCCTGTATCCTCGATCTTGGCACCGGCACGGGCGCCATTGCCCTGGCGATTGCCAGCGAACGGCCCGATTGCCAGGTGGTGGGCGTAGATCGCATCGAAGCCGCCGTTGAGCTGGCACAGCACAATGCCGACTCCCTCAATCTTTCTAACGCCACGTTTTTGCTCAGCCACTGGTTCCGTGAACTCTCTCCCAACCGCTTTGAGCTTATCGTCAGTAATCCACCTTATATTGATGCCAACGATGTGCATCTCGGACAGGGTGATGTACGTTTTGAACCACGCAGCGCGTTAGTGGCCGATGAGTCGGGTTTAGCTGATTTACGGACGCTGATTGAGCAAGCGCCAGACTGGTTAACAGCAAGCGGCTGGCTACTACTGGAACATGGCTGGCAGCAGGATGACGCGGTGCGTCAACTGATGCTGAAAAACGGCTACCAGGCGGTGGCAACCGCCAGTGATTATGGCGGCAATCCGCGTGTGACTTTCGGTCAAATAGCAAATTAACAAGGACCTGACATGTTTGCTTATTATCCTTTGATCAAACAACTGCACTTACTCACAGAGGCGATCACTATCACGCTTTTCCTGCTGCGTTTCTACTGGCAACGCAGCGGCTCAGCCATGCTGACACGCCGCTGGGTGCGCATTCTGCCGCACGTTAACGACACATTACTGCTGGTTAGCGGAGTCATGTTGGTGATGATCACCCACTTCTATCCATTTTCTCCACAAGGAAGCTGGCTGACTGAAAAGCTGTTAGGGGTTATTATCTACATCGCCTTAGCTTCCGTGGCACTGAGTCGTCGCCCGCGAACTGACCGCACCCGCTGGATTGCCTTTCTTATCGCGTTGATTGCATTGGTGATTGTCATTAAGCTGGCGGTGAGCAAAATGCCATTATTGGGGATAGTATGACCTCCACTGAACGATTAGATTTTAGCCAGACGCCGCTATGTAAAGCGGTGATTGGCGCCACGCTTGCTATCCGGGCCGATTTTCCGGCGTTGTCGGTAGAGAAGCAGTTGTCTGCCTTAGTTGCTGAAGCGCGTGATTATGTCAGCTGCGAACAGGATGCCGACCTGCAGCTCGAAAAATTGCTGGAGCTGTTTTATCGCCAGTGGGGATTTGGCGGCGCGAGCGGTATTTATAATCTGTCCGATGCGCTATGGTTGGATAATGTGCTGAAAACCCGCCAGGGCACTGCCGTGTCGCTGGGTATCATTTTTTTGCATATCGCAGCCGAGCTGGAACTACCGCTGATGCCGGTGATTTTCCCCACCCAGCTGATTCTGCGCGCTGACTGGATTGATGGAGATAAATGGCTAATCAATCCGTTCAACGGTGAAACGCTTGATAAGCATACGCTCGAAGTGTGGTTGAAGGGCAATATCAGCCCAACCGCCCGTCTGTATGACGACGATCTGGATGGCGCCAAAACCATTAATGTGATGCGTAAAATGCTGGATACGCTGAAAGCGGCATTGATGGAAGAGAAGCAGATGGAACTGGCGCTTAACGTCAGCCAGGTGCTGTTACGCATTGACCCCGATGATCCTTATGAAATTCGCGATCGTGGTTTGATCTATGCGCAGCTTGAGTGCGAACATATCGCCTTAACAGATTTAACTTACTTCGTTGAGCAGTGTCCCGAGGACCCGGTCAGTGAAATGATCAAAGTTCAGATTCACGCAATTGAACAAAAACAGGTGACGCTGCATTAAGCGCATTCACAATTAAGGAAAGGGCATGACACAGAAAGTCGTGAGTATTGGTGACATCAAGTTAGCAAACGATCTGCCGTTTGTTCTGTTTGGCGGCATGAACGTGCTGGAATCGCGTGATCTTGCCATGCGCATTTGCGAGCACTACGTAAAGGTGACCGATAAACTCGGTATTCCTTATGTGTTCAAAGCCTCTTTTGACAAAGCGAACCGGTCATCTATTCATTCTTATCGTGGCCCTGGTCTGGAAGAGGGCATGAAGATTTTTCAGGAACTGAAGCAGACCTTCGGCGTGAAAATCATTACTGATGTACACGAATCTGCCCAGGCGCAGCCAGTTGCGGATGTGGTTGATGTGATTCAGTTACCTGCATTTTTGGCACGTCAGACCGATCTGGTTGAAGCCATGGCGAAAACCGGTGCTGTCATCAACGTGAAAAAACCCCAGTTTGTCAGCCCTGGCCAAATAGGCAACATCGTTGATAAATTCGCCGAGGGCGGCAATGATAAAGTGATTCTGTGCGATCGCGGCAGCAACTTCGGTTATGACAACCTTGTGGTCGATATGCTGGGCTTTAACGTGATGAAGAAAGTGACTAACAACAGTCCTGTGATTTTCGATGTCACTCATGCCCTGCAAACGCGCGATCCGTTTGGGGCTGCTTCAGGGGGGCGCCGAGCCCAGGTTGCTGAACTGGCACGCGCTGGGATGGCGGTAGGTATTGCCGGTTTGTTCATTGAAGCGCACCCGGATCCCGCTAATGCGCTGTGTGATGGTCCATCAGCGCTGCCGCTCGACAAGCTTGAGCCGTTCCTGGTACAGATGAAAGCTATTGATGAGCTGGTGAAAAGCTTCCCTGAGCTTGATACCAGTAAGTAACGCGCCTGACAAAAAAGAGCGAGCAATCGCTCTTTTTTGCCTATAAAACAACCTCGTTACAGCATAATAGTCATCAAATAACCCGCAAATAAAGCCAGATGCGCCGCACCGTTCAGAACATTTGTACGGCCGGTGGAGAAGGAGAGCTGACACAAAATCAGTGCCGTCATCATCATCACCATTTGCGGTGGCGCCAGACCAAATATCAGTTCCTGACCGGTCAGGGTGGCAATAAGGGTAACCGCGGGCACGGTTAAAGAAATGGTGGCCAGCACTGAACCGAAGAACAGATTCATGGCGCGCTGTACCTGATTCATCAGTACCGCCCTAATCGCACCTAATCCTTCCGGCGACAAAATCAACAGCGCGACCAGAAAACCGGTAAACTGCTGCGGTGCATTCATTTCTGACAGCAAATGCTCCAGCGTACTGGCATTCATTTTGGTCACGGCAATAACCGCAATTAAATGAACGATCAACCATACCGTATGCCATACGCTGCTGTGCGCCGAAGGTTTACCGTGATGCGGGTCGCCATCGTCGCTTTCATCTTCATGTTCATAAACAAACAGGCTTTGGTGGGTTTTGGTTTGAATCAGCAGAAACACACCGTACATCGCGGCTGAGATGGCCGCAATAATCAGTGCCTGAGCGGGGGTAAAATTACTGCCCGGCAGCGCGTTCGGAAACACCAGCGCTAAAATCGCCAGCGGGAATATAGCGATCAAATACTGCTTAACGCCCGCCAGGTTGACGTATTGTGTGGCGAACTTACGTCCCCCCAGCAACAGGGCAAAGCCAACCAGCCCGCCGGTAACAATCATAATGATTGAATAAAGGGTATCGCGCATCAGGCCGGGTGCGGCGTCGCCGGTTGCCATTAGTGCTGAGATCAAGCTTACTTCCAGTATAACTACCGATAAGCTGAGAATAAGCGAGCCATAAGGTTCGCCAAGGCGATGCGCGAGGACATCGGCGTGGCGTACCACACTAAATGCGCTACACAGAATAGCAACCAGCGCTAGCAGGTTAATACCAATAACGACAGGCATTGCCATCTGCCCGCTAAAAAAATAAAGCACGCCTGGCGTAATAATGGGAAAAATCAGCGAAAACTCTTTGTGACGCGTTTTTTCATGTGTCGGCATCCACCATCCTCTCAGGCTGTTTATGTTGGCGGGACAAATCACTATTCCCGTAAAGTAGTATGAAAGTAATTATCTTAAACAGTTTAACTTTCATGCGTTAGCGAGGGTAGAAATTTACTACTTTTTACTTTTATTGATAATTTCTATATAATGGTTTTAACAAGAACTTATCAAAATATATTCATTATTAATCAATGAAGTGGTTAACGATAATTTTCAATAAATACTCGTTTTTATGCGTTATTTTACTATGATGAATGGCATTTATTGCAGCTTAACTGAACTAAATTTGTTAGATCCTCATTATTCTGTATTTGAGATTTTTCCAACTTCAGCCAGACTTAAAGGGAGTCTTAACCTAAGGAGAAATTATGCCTTACCGTAGCCGCAGCGCATTACCGGACAGTGTCAAACATGTTTTGCCAGCACACGCGCAAGATATTTATCAAAAAGCATTTAACAGCGCCTGGTCGCAGTACAAAGACGAAGACGATCGTCGTGGTGATGAGTCACGGGAAGAAGTGGCGCATAAAGTCGCCTGGTCGGCCGTGAAAAAAGAGTACAAAAAGGGCGAAGATGACAAGTGGCATCCAAAACACTGACTGACATTAACCCTGAGGGCCAGAAAAATCTGGCCCTTTTCTTGTTTCCCTACGCGACTTGCCTGCTTTTTTTCATCTTGTGAATCCCATCACCCTTGAAACCCGCAATAAAAATGAATTAATGTCGTTTTAATGAACGAAGCGCTACATCAGCTGAGCGCGTACCAGGAGAATATTTCAGACGGGATGTCGCAGGCGTTGAGGAGGTCAGATTGTTAACCCGGGAATTTTTATTAAAAGCGGATTGCAAAACGTCATTCGGCGATATTGAAGAAACGTTGGTATGGAGCTGCGAACAGCGCGCAGCTTCGCTGGCGGCCACGCTGGCCTGCCGTCCCGATCACAGCCCGGTATGGATCTTCGGCTACGGATCGCTGATGTGGAACCCTGTTTTTGAAGCCGATGAAATTGCAGCAGGTGCGTTGGATGGCTGGCATCGCGCCTTTTGTCTGCGTCTGATTGCGGGGCGCGGCACCTCAAGTCATCCAGGTCGTATGTTAGCGCTGAAAGAGGGCGGCAGAACCAGCGGGCTGGCTTTTCGGTTGCCAGAGGAGCGTTTGCATGAGGAGCTTGAGCTGTTGTGGAAGCGCGAAATGGTCACCGGCTGCTATTTGCCAACCTGGTGTGAACTGACGCTGGATGACGGGCGAAGCGTGACGGCGCTGGTGTTTATTATGGACCCACGGCATCCGCTGTATGAATCTGACTCCTGCCCGGATGCCGTTGCGCCATTGATTGCGGCAGCAAGCGGTCCGCTCGGCTCCAATGCGCAATACCTGTTCTCACTGGAGCAGGAGCTGGCAAGGCGCGGCATGGAAGAGGAGAATCTGAGTCGGCTGGCGCATCAGGTTCGTGCTTTGCAATCCTGCGTGAGTCTGATGCAGGGATAACCCCATTTCGTGAGGGTGCGTGTCAGGCAAGATTTACCTGATGGTAAAGCACAATCATAAACCGGCCTTGCTATCCCGACGTTGTACTTTCCAGGCGAACCTTGCCCATCGCCACTGCTTGTGCTCAAAATCCAGAGAAAGACGAGACAATGGGCGCGCCCGTTTACGCCTCGTTATTTCCCTTCAAACGTAAACCCTTACTTTCCCGGATTAATCAACCAGGTTCCGGGCTTATCAATGGTCAGCGACTGCACATGCGTGACGCTGCCAGCATGCACTTCAATGCGATATTGCCCGGCCGCCAGGCTGAGTGCCGCGAAACCGCTACTGCCGGGTTTAACATCGAACGGCTGACCGTTCAGCACAACGTTTTGACCATTTCCCAGCTTGAGATAAACCGTCGCCAGCGTTGCAGGGGTAGTGGCAACGCCAGGGGCGGCGGGTGCTTCTGATGAGGCCGCAGGCGTGTTCTCCATTTTCGGCGCAACGCTGCGCTTGTTGACCATCCAGACGACGGTGATAACAGCGAGCAAAGCGACAAAAGCCATTCCCAGCAAGCCCGGCGACAAGCGACGTACGTTGCGTGGCGTGACCGGTTCGATGGTAGAGGCTCCGTGATTCACCGCCATCACCACGGGTTCAGGGGCCTCAACCGCCTCTTCGGTCATGAGGATGGACGCAGGCTGCATCTCCGCCGCAGCCTGCAGGCTGTTGACTATCGCTTCAACGTCGCTTACCGGCAAATCAATCAGAGCAGCAAAGGCGTCAATGCTTTGTGGACGATCGCCTGGCTTCATTGCCAGCGCACAATCCACCGCGTGTAGCAGCGGAAGTGAAAAGCCCGCCGGTTTGCGCTCAACCAGCGGCTGATAATTATCCTCAATGCAACGTACCACGCTTACTGGCGGTGGATTGCCGGTAATCAGGCTGTGTAACACTGCGCCAAGGGCGTAAATATCCGTCCATGGACCCTGTTCGACTTCTCCTTCTTCGCTGTATTGCTCAATGGGGGCGAAGCCGGGTTTGAGCATGATCTCCGTTTCGTCAGACAGATTGCCAATCTCTTTGCGTGCTGAGCCGAAGTCGAGGAGCACGGGCAACTGATTGTCCTGGATCTGGATATTATCAAGCGAGATGTCACGGTGCAGATACCCGGCCTGATGAATCGTGCTGATAGCACCCAACAGCGGTGGCAGTAAGCGGCGGATCCAGACTTCAGAAATCGGTTCCGGGCTGGTAATTTGCCACTCTTTCAACGTCATACCGCTATAATACAGGGTACCCATATAGGCCGTGCCGTTTTCTTCCCAAAAACGCAGCACATGCAGCAGTCCAGGGTGATTAAAACGCGCCAACAGACGCGCCTCCTGGATAAAGCTATTCAGTCCGGCGTTAAATAATTTCTGAAAACGCTCACCGCGTAGTTCAAGGGTTAAATCCGGGGTGCGTTGTGCCAGCGAAACCGGCATGTACTCTTTGATTGCGATAGTACGTTCAAGTTGGTGATCCCAGGCGCGGTAAACAATGCCGAAGCCGCCGCCGCCAATCACTTCCTTGATCTCAAACTCGTTAAATCGGTACCCGTCAGGCAGGGCATTCGGAACCGTATTTTGTTTATCATTAGCCGACATGGTGAACTCTCTGAACACGCCTGTTCGCCAGGCTGCGCGGTGATTAATTAATGTTACGCCAGGCACCAATGGCCGGATCAACCAGATCCGCGTGCAGGGTGTCGATGAGTAACACATTCACTTTTTGCTGTGGCATGAAATGCGGTGCCCAAAGGCCGCGCAAGGTTTCGACGCGCGATTTCACTGCGTCAGCATCCTGCTGCGCTGTTTTCTTATCCATCTTCACTAATAAAGTACCGTTAAAGCGCCAGAGATGCTGTTTTGCATCAAACGGCAATACCAGCCAGCTATCGGTTGCGTCCGGGCGCGTTACAATCATGCGCTGGTTATTAGCAGAAACCACAACCAGCTTGCTGTCGTTAATCGCCAGGTTAGCCACGGGATACCCCTGATAGAAAGTCACGGGTACAGACGAGGGTTTGTCTGCGCTGGCGAGGGTTAATTCGCTTTTTCCTTCTAGCCAGCCATCAGGTGAGCATTGCTGCTTGCTGACATCAGGAATAAACATTGACGCCGCATTATCATCCCACGCGGTACGGAAATGGCAACCGCTTGGTAAATCAAAGTGTTGCAACGGCGTGCTGTCAGCGGGCCGCGATAAATCCAGAGGAGCAGCATTGCTTTCATTGACGCTGGTGGTGGCGTCTGCCATGACGATTGGGCGCCAGTTTTGCAGTTTGCTGGCGCTGCCGCTGGCTAACACACTGCCATCTTTATCGGTCATCTGCCACGGCAGTACATCAAGCGTGCCACATTGATTGGCCAGCAGCGTACCTACGCGCGGTAAAAAAGTGGTCAGCACTGCGGAGTCTTTGCTCTTACCTGAAACAATACGCAACGGTAGCGTCTCTTTACACCAGTCGTCAGGCGCTTTGCTCACTACATTATCGATATACACTTCCAGCGCCAGGCTGGGCGAATAAACTACGCGATAATCGTCGGCCTGCACGTTAAAAGCTATCAGCAAGGTGGCAATGCCGGGCAACCACAATTTCATATGAATCCTTGGAATCATTAACGAGGCGGTAGAAAACGTGCCGAATCAGCCAGTGAATAAAGCAAGGTGGCTTCCTGCGGCTCACCAATCCAAACAGCCAGGGCACTGAGATTATCTTTTTTTACGTTACGGTTAACCGCATCTTCCATCAGTGCTAACCACTCTTCGCAGGCGTTAACCATACGCAATGCCTGCTCCATTTCGTGAGTGGTCAGGTTAAGCCAAAACCCGTCGGTGCAGACTAAAAAGGCATCGCCATCTTCCAGCAGGATCTGTTCTGAGAAACTGACAGGACGTGACGGTTCTGCGCCGAGCGCATTATAAAGTAAATTACTGTTAATGCCGGTATTTTCATAGCCTGCTTCTTTAAGTCGCTGGGCCAGGCTGTGATCGCGCGTCACCTCATGCAGTATGCCGCGCCGGAAGTGATAAACCCGGCTGTCGCCTGCGTGCGCCCACCATGCACGCTGTGTTTCACGGTCAATAAACAGGGCCGCAAGCGTCGTGCTCATGCGCGAAAATTTCGGATTTTTTCCTTGTGCTTCATACAGGAGAGTTCGGCACTGTTCAATCGCCTGCTGGGTAAACGCGGGGGTAAACGCCGGGCAATCCTTGAACTGATGAAGCAGACTGTCGCGCACCAGCTGTGCCGCCTGGTCACCGCCCGGTAACCCCGCGACGCCATCACACACCACAAAACAGGCTTTACTGGGGTCAAGTTCAGCGCCGGTTCGGTCCTGATTTTCATTGCGTAAACCCTGCTGGGAACGGCTGGCAAAAACAATCTTCATACGTCATCCACCCGCGTTTGGGAATCTTTGTACTGATTTACTTCCGTGTCATAGGCATGCAGGAAGGCTTCGCCGAATAAGGTATGGAAGTCGTCTTCGATTTCCCCCGCGGTGCGTTGATAGTTACGCATAAAGTAATCCCACAAAGCCGCTTTTTTAATGCTCGAAAAGGGCTGTCTGGGCAGCATGCCATCGGCACGCGCCTGTTCTTCAAGGCGTTGTGGGTTAAAGGATTGCAGCATCGCAGCGATAATGGCGCGTATACCCGCAATCATACCGAGCTGGTGCGCTTGCAGATCGACCAGCGCATCGCGTACCGCCTGCTCTGGCGGCATAAATCCTGGCATCTGGCTTTGATACATCTGCATTAAAACGGTTTTGCCGGACGGTAAAATTTTAAAAGGGTTATTGGCTTCGTTAAGGATCATTGTCATATCAGCTTTCACACCGCGTTTCAGGATCGAACGCGATGACATCAAGGCCACGGTGCCTTGCGAAAAAAGGCTGAGCATACGTCCGGTGATGCGCATCTGTTCTTCATCAATCGGCGTGACATGACCATTATTCAGTCCCATGCCTTCAAGCAGCGCCGCGACCAGTTTATCCTGATCGTGCGGTTGGCTCTGGAGCAGACGCTGCGGCTCACTGGCCTGCGGATCGATCGCCAGCCGGGCATCGTTATGACGTTCCTGGCGTGGCGCAGGGTTTTCCGTGTCGGGCAGCGACGCTTCAGCAGCGTGCCGATCGTCAATGCCTAACGGATTAGCCTGATGATCGGTTTCGGCAGTAAACAAAGCGAGGGGATCGTCTTTGCTCTCATCGCTGCGGGAGGGATCGCGTACTTCTAGTGCATATTCACCAATACGCAGCGCGTCGCCGTGCTTAAGCAGCACCTGCATCCCACGCTCCAGCTTCACACCATTATGCTCAACGGGCGTCACGCTGCCCTGGCTGGTCAGGCGGCAATCGCCTTCGCTGGATACATGCACCAACGCCTGCAAACGCGAAATCGCCCGAGCTTCGTCGGGTAATACCAGATCGTTATCCTGACTGCGACCAATGGTGCCACCGGGCGGTTGAAACGCCACGGTTTTCACCGGAACATCTGTCGTGCATTGCACAATGGTAAATTGCATGAGTCATCCCGTATTGAAGGGCAAACGCACCAGCCTCACTCAAACATCGGTGGATAGAGGCCATTACGTCCCGGCTGTGCACCTGCCGCCGGGTTAAACAGTAACGAAAACAGTTGAGCTGTAAGGTTGCCGCTGTGTTTGTGAGTCGCATGAGCGAAACCGTCGCTGCGATTACTCCACCAGTAGCTGATATGCTGCTGAGGGTCAAAACGATCTGCGACTTCACGCCAGCTGAGCGTGCAGGGCAAATCCTGAAAACCTATCACATCCATGATGTCGGACTGCTGCTTCATCGGCACCAGCAGCGGCAACAGCTTCTGGATGCGCTGCTCAAGCTGTTCGGCATTGAGCGGCATCTGTACGGCCTGAAGTAACGTTGAGCCAAGGTCCTGAAACCAGTCGCCGGAAATAGTCAGCTGTGCCGGATGCCATTGATTCAGCGAAAAGCTGTGCAGCGCCAGCAGCGGCCAGGCGCGGCCCACGCGATCGCAAGAGGGCAATAAGCAGCCCATTTGTATCTGCTGTCGGCCAGGGGCAATCGGCAAAACAAAATTCCATACCGGCGCACGCAAAAAAGCCGCAGTGGAGGGGTTGCCTTGCTGGTGCCAGTGCATTAACCCTTGCTGAAACCAGTGATTCCACGGGGAAATCTGCTTCTCGCTGAGTCGATGGTGCAGAAAATCGCCGGTCGATGGCAGTTTGCCATACCAGCCGGGGGCAGTATACGCAGCCATATTCACCTCCCCATTATTCGCTCATTACTCGCTATGCGACGTCAACTGCTGCGCAATACGTGCAGGTGCTACCGCGAACGTAGTGCCATCCTGACCCGCATTATTCAGGTTCTCGGCAAGTTTACGCATCATCAATGCGTTGTCGCGTGCATAAGGCGAAGACTGGATCTGCTGATCCAGTAACTGGCTTAAATGCCAGTCAAGCTGCTGTAAATCGCGTGCGCTGACGTTATCCGGCAGGGTACGTTGTAAATTCTGCAACAGCCAGGCGCGCAGGAATTCGCCATCATAATTACGCGGTTCGTACAGCATCTGATAAGCGCGTAATGCATTTCGACTGTAATGATTATCATCGCCCGGATCGCTACGCAGCAGATTCGTCACCTGCTGTGCCACGCGCGGTAACAGCAAAGACTTAAGTGCATTTTGATAAAGTATCCATGCCGCATCACTGATTTGCGTACCGCGATATAAGCCAACCCGCATAGTAAGCGGTGGATTATCCAGGGAAAAACGCTCTGAGAGCGGCAGTTTTACCAGTCTATTAAGAAAGGGTAGCAGATCAAAAATATTATCGGCTGGCTGATGAATCACCTGCTGGCTTTGCGCAATAATGGGCGGCACGCGCGCGGCTACCTGCTGCAAATAACGCTGATTCTGGTAATAGCTGAGGGTCCACAATCCCGATAAAATCAGCAGTACGCCTGCCAGTACGCCATAGCCAATCCAGTGGAAAAGCTGGTTGCGATATTCCCAGTGACGGTTGCTGCCCGCCAGCCCACTTTCTTTGAAGATCAATGAACTGAGCAGATCACGAATAAAAAAGCTTTGTCCTTTATTACCCGGAATAGGGCTGCTGCGATTGACGCTATCCCAGGCGGCAATCGAGTGCTCGCCCGCCTGACGCAGCTGCAGCTTACGGCTCAGCTCGCCCATAACCCGGTCAAACGGTAAACCTTCCTGCGTGCCGCTGGTGAAAAACAGGCCACGCGGACTCCAGGCCACCGTCTCTTTATGATCGGAAAAGACGACATTGAGGTATTCGTTCAGCAGGGGCCGTAGTGAAGCGAACTCCTGTGGGAACAAAAATGCTTCGGCGCGTTGATTAAGGTCGCGCTCTTGCGCCATCTGCTGCGCCAACTGTAGCTGTAACTGTTGCTCAAGCCGCTGGAACTGCTGAGAAAAATTAGGGTGCCAGTCGTCCTTATGTGGCTTGCCCAGATCCCAATTGAAGGTAAAGCCCCATATCGCATCACGCTGAGATTTTTCGAGCGCAGCGAAATAGCTCATAAAGCCCTTCAGCAAATCCGTCTTAGTTACCATCACGTAAACCGGGAAGTGAATACCGGTATGGTGATGTAGCTCGACCATGCGTTCACGCAGCGCTGTAGCCTGGGCAATGCGCGCTTCGGCTGAATCACTCAACAGATCGGCGACGCTGATGGTCATGATCACGCCATTAATCGGTTGGCGGGTGCGATAGCGTTTCAGTAAATTAATAAAACTGCGCCATTCGCTGGCATCACGCGCGCGCTGACTTTCCTGCAATGCGTAGCGTCCGGCGGTATCGATTAATACCGCGCTGTTGGTAAACCACCAGTCACAGTTGCGCGTGCCACCGACGCCGCGAATAGCGTTTTTACCAAAACTGTCGGTGAGCGGAAACTCAAGGCCGGCATTTAACAGCGCCGTGGTTTTACCCGCGCCCGGTGCGCCCATCACCAGATACCACGGTAGCTGGTAAAGATAATTGGCGCTGATGCGAGATAACCAACCGCCGTTTTGTGGGCGACGGCCAAACTGGGCGCGCTTTAGCTGCGTTGCCGCATCGCTAAAGCGTTGGTTGAGCAACTCTTCGGTGATCTGTCGTTCCGCGGGATCGTCGCTATCGGATAATTGCAGTTGTGTCAGCAACCGGCTGTTAAACCAGGCGCGATATAACGACGGGATAAGCTGGAACAATACCCATACGAAAAACAGCACGCCGACAGCCAGCTGGCGATGCAGTGCCAGCTCCAGCGGCCGAGAATCATCCCAGACCCACAGTGGGCCAAGCATCCACAGCAGACAGCTCAGCGCCGTGACGCCAATAAAGCTCCACAGCAGCCGATGAGTTAAAAGCAAACGCATGGAAGCGCGCATCATTGAGCTCCTTGGTGGTTACTGAGGGCTTCGGGCGCAGCGAATAAAGTGATTTCAACACGACGATTGCGGGTGCGGTTTTCACTGCTGTCATTAGGCAGCAGCGGATCGCTGTCACCGCGGCCTTCCGAACGAATCGTATGTCCGTCTGCAAGCTGCACCTGCATTAGCTGGGTGACAGCGCGGGCGCGGGCAAAAGAAAATTCATAACTGGAGGCGAAACGGCCATTATCGACCGGACGATCGTCAGTAAACACCGACACCAGAATCGTGCCTTTCACACCTTTCATCGCCGCAGAAACGCGCGCCAGCAGGGCTCGACCCACCGGATTAATGGCGGTGCCTTCCGCAGCAAACAGCTTATCGGCGGGGATAATCACTTTGCTACCAAATGCGCCATCGCTGACTTCCAGTTGGCCTGCCGCAATCACATCATTCAGGCGTTGACGTAAATCCAGCAGGGCTTGTGGAGAAGAGGGACGACGGCCCGCGGTAATTTGCGGAAGAGGGGTTTGATAGATGGCACGCAGCAGCGGTTCAGCCGCATTACCCAGCCGCCAGTTCAATCCGCTGTAAATCAGACAGGCAATCAGTGCCACCAGCATGGCACAGGCCCAGAGCGGCACCATCGGACGCGCCAGCGTGCTCACCAGCGGATGCACTTCAATCATTGGCGCCTGCGGTGCGTCCCGCTGCGCGCGCGTCTCATCAATCAACGTTGCCAGACGTTTACGAATGCCTTCACACTGCGCACGACCGCTATCGCTCCCGCGATAACGGCCTTCATAACCGAGCAGCAAACAATAATGCACCACTTCCAGCAACCAGAGATGCTGCTGTGGGCTTTGTGAAATGCGTGACAGCAGCTGAAAAAATTTTTCGCCGCCCCAGCTTTCGTTATGAAAAGTCACCAGCATGCCATTACCGGACCAGACACCGCGCGTGCCCCACGGTGTCTGCGCGGCGGCTTCATCCAGCGCGGTGCATAAGCTGTAACGCGCACCGATAATCATCTCAAACGGCAAACCGGCGTGTTTACAACGCTGTTCAAACTGACGAATTTCATCGATAAGGGACTGGCGTAATCCAGCGGGATCGTCATGCGTAGCCGCCTGACGAATTTGCACCACAGCATTCAGCAAAGGCGCTGCAGCGTTAAGTAATAAATTCTCATTGCCTGAGGATAATGCCTCACGCGCAGGGGATTCCACAGTCATTAATTTGTGTTCTTCCAGCCAATGGCAAATCCCTGAACCCGCAGCCCAGGACGGTGCTGCGGGCAATATGCGCCGGATTCCATATTTAGTCTAAGATCCAGGTCGCGGTATTGTTAGTGCGACAGGCTTTACTTGTGCCGCCAACAGCAACACAAACTTGTTTCGTCTTACGTGGACGTGGGCGATCGCTACGAATGGTTGCCTCATAACGGCTACTTTCAACCCCGGCTTTCAGCGGGACGTAACCGATCATTGGACCTTCTGCGTCTTCGGCAATTGCCAGCCAGTTATTTTCAACCTTACCCAGGACTTCAAAAGGTTTACCGCTTTCCAGATAACGCACTACTTTGCCGCCGTAATCGGGGGTGGTCATCACCGAAGCGCTATATAAAGCGCGCCAGGTCTGGTTGAGCGGCTCAAATTCTTTGGGTGCTACAACGGCATAGCGGTGTACCAATTTGACGTTATTAACCACGCTGGTGACCAGCGTATCATCATTGACAGGCGGTGGCGGGGCCTTACAGCCTGCTAAAGCGAACACCGCCAGCAGCGTTAACGCGAAACTCTTTTTCACCATGTTCCTCGTGATCCCATCAAAGTATCGGCACATTGCCCGGCATCATGCAGTTATTCGCAGAAGCGGGTTTTGCGTCATGCCTGAAATTGACCGGCTGAGAAATGGTCAATTTACATTAAGATAATGCTGCGCTCAGTCTACCTAAGACTTTTGAGAATTCAAACCATTGCGCCTCTGGTCGATGCGTGATAGCACGCGGTTTTCCGCGCAGAGAAGGCGCAAAGAAGACGCAGGGAAAGCGCTTTACTTTGTGATAGTTAAAGTGAATTAAATGATTAAGGCGACCCGAGACAGCAGGGAAGGACCGCTCCTCCTGTCATGCCACACTTATAACGGGAAACCATTAAGATTTCCTAATCACTTTTTACCATAAAATTTTACCCGTTTGGTTTAAGAATCTCATTAAAATCAGAATTTCCTGGACAACCGCCGTCACAGTCGGTTCTTAAAAGTGGCGTGATTTTTGTATGAGCATCCTGTTTACGGCAAAGAGGGAGAGCGCTGATAAAGACGTTGACGTAGCGGCAGACTTCATGCGGAAGCGACGTAATTGATGCAGGATAAAGAACGGCCAGTGCCACCGCTTTAGCCGGGCAGGGCACGCCGCAAACAACTGGCAACAGCAGTGGCGATTACCGAATGCGATACCTGCCCACTACAGCGGGCGCTGATCATCTTTATAGTTCAGCCGCTTTTTCAGCGGGGTTTACATTGCTCGCTTCAACGGCAGTGGTGCCACCAATACCTTCACGCCTAACGCCTCAAATGCCGCCACCTGCGTCGCACTAATGCCGTTATCGGTAATTAGATAATGGATATTGCTCCAGTCGCACGGCAGCGCGAACATCGAAACTTTGTCGATTTTGCTTGAATCCGCTACCACATACACGGTGTTGGCTGAGCGGATCATCGCCATTTTCACTTTGATGTCGGTTTCACTGGGAAAGCTCAAGCCCAGTCGGGGGGAAATACAGGCGGTAGCAAGAAATAACTTCTCTGCCAGCACGTTTTCGAAGAAGTTCGCTGCCTTTTCGCCGGAGGTTGATAAGGTGGGAAACTTAAAGGTGCCGCCGGTTAACAGAATATTGATCCCCGGCTCGCCGCCCAGTTTTAACGCGATATTTACTGCCGTGGTCACGACCGATAAACGGCGAATATGACTAATGGCTTCGGCGATCGCTGTGGTTGTGGTGCCCGAATCGAAAATCACCGTATCGCCGTTTTCGATATGCTGCGCTGCCAGACGGCCTATCGCTTCTTTCTCATCGAGATGGGTTTGCCGCTCCAGCAGTAATGCGCCGGTATTCTGTTTTCCGGTCATTAGCGTTGCGCCGCCGTGGTAGCGCTGTACAAACCCTTGTTTTTGCAGCATCCGCAAATCAGTTCTTAGCGTGGCTTCTGTCAGACCGAAAGTTTCTGTCAAGGCCTTCACCGTCACCGTGCCATCTTCACGGATCATCTCCAGAATCTTTTCGCGGCGTTGCTGCATATCGGCCAGCTGCTCAGTCTTGCTTTTCAATCGAAATGCTCCCTTTTCCAGTCGCAATTTTTCAGGCGAGTAAGGATCTGTCGCTGAGTTTACCGCGCCACTTTGGCGAATGCGAGATGGCCAAAAGTGTCAATGATTTTCGAACGAAAATAAATAATAAACAGATTATTGAATTCTATCGTTTTGCTTTCTGGCTTTATTACCGTCATTTTCCCACTCTGTAACCCAAATCACGCTATTTCAACGTGATAAAAATAAGTTTATGCCAGTTGTATGAAATTTGATCTCACCCACACATCATTTCAATTCGATAGTTTATATTTTTGTTCGAAAATGAAAGGGCGAAACCGCGAAAGCTAAAATCTGAAGGAGGGGGACGGATGAGTGGTGAATATGACGTCAATCTGCGCTACGGCGTGGATACGGCACAGGATCTCAGCGGCAAGGTGGCAGTGATAACCGGTGGACTGGGCGGTATCGCTATGGCCAGCAATGCCATGCTACTGGAAAAGGGCGCGCGCCTGGCGCTGTTGTATCCACCCTTTGAAGCGGAAAAAGTGGAGAGGATGAGCAGTGAATTTGCAGCGGAAAGCGTGCAGTTTGTCTGCTGCGACGTCACCGATCCGGCTTCAGTTGAGCAGGCATTTTCCCTGGTTGACGCGCATTACGGCCATATCGATATTCTGGTGAACTGCGCGGGTTATGTGATGCTGCAACCGGTGCTGGAAACCGTTTTTGACGAATGGCAGAAGCAGATAGCCGTTAACCTCACAGGACCGTTTCTGTGCTCGCAAGCGGCGGCGAAATATATGATCAAGGCCGGAAACGGCGGCAAAATCATCAATATCGCTTCGCAGGCAGCCTCCATTGCGATCGATAGCCACGTTGCTTATACCTCCGCGAAAGCCGGTCTGCTTGGCATGACTAAAGTAATGGCAAAAGAGTTCGCGCCGCATCGCATTAACGTCAACACCCTGTCTCCTACCGTCGTCCTCACCCCAATGGGGGAAAAAGCCTGGCGCGGTGAAAAAGGCGAACAGATGAAAAAACTGATCCCTTTAGGCCGGTTTGCCTATACCGACGAAATTGCTGCCGCCGTACTGTTTTTTGCCAGCAACGGCAGCGACATGATTACCGGTGCCGATTTGATGATCGATGGTGGTTTCACCATTTGGTAATGCTGTACCCCTGCAAGTGCAACACATCACCCTGCGATAACGATAAACAGAGAGAACATCACCATGAAAAAACGTACTTTGCTGTGCACTGCAATGGCGGCCTGCCTGGTTTCTCATGCGGCTTTTGCCGCCGGGAAAGGCACCATCATGATTTTGGTTAACTCGCTTGATAATCCTTATTACGCCTCGGAAGCCAAAGGTGCCAACCTTAAAGCGCAACAGCTGGGTTACAAAACCTCCGTGCTGTCACATGGTGAAGATGTAAAAAAACAGAGCGAGCTAATTGATGCGGCTATCGGTAAAAAAGTGCAGGGCATTATTCTGGATAACGCCGATTCCACTGCCAGCGTAGCCGCGATCAAAAAAGCCAAAGATGCGGGCATTCCGGTCGTGCTGATTAACCGCGAAATTCCGGTTGATGACGTGGCCCTGGAGCAAATTACGCACAACAACTTCCAGGCCGGTTCAGACGTGGCCAATGTCTTTGTTGAAAAAATGGGCGAGAAAGGCCAATACGCCGAACTGACGTGTAACCTGGCGGACAATAACTGTGTGACGCGTTCCAAATCCTTCCATCAGGTGCTTGATCAATATTCTGATATGCAAAGCGTGGCCAGGCAGGACGCGAAAGGCACGTTGATTGACGGCAAGCGCATCATGGACAGCATTTTACAGGCGCACCCGGATGTGAAAGGCGTGATTTGTGGTAATGGTCCGGTGGCGTTAGGTGCGATTGCTGCCTTGAAAGCGGCGGGACGCGATGACGTTATCGTTGTAGGCATTGACGGCAGCAATGATGAACGTGATGCGGTGAAAGCCGGTACGCTGAAGGCTACCGTGATGCTTCAGGCGCAGGCCATTGCGGCGCAGGGCGTGAGCGATCTTGACAACTACATTCAGAAAGGAACCAAACCGGCGAAACAGCGCGTGATGTTCCGCGGCATTTTAATCACCCCGGAAAATGCTAATGATGTGCAGGACTTCAATTATAAGTCGTAATTAACCGCCGCAGCGTCCGTGTAAACGGGCGCCAGGGAGAATGAGATGTACAAACGACTCTGGCTGACGCTGGCTGTAGTGTTGCTTGGTGGTTGCCGCATTGTGACGCAGCAAGAGCTGGCAGACCTGAAAAATCCCCCCAATCCAAAGATGGTTAACATTGCACAAACCTGGCAGCAAAAGCTGGTGCCACAAATTGTCCGTGAAGCGAAACCGCTGGCTGAATTGATGAAGTCATTGCAGTCAGCCGGAGATTTCGACACCGCCTGTAAAACTTACGGCTACCGTAGCCAGGTCGAAAACCCTTGTGTGTTCAGCGTGAGCGTGAGCGGCACCGTCACCGCCGTTAATACCACCTCACGCAGCGGTAAAATGATAGTCAATGCGCGTTCAGGTGACAGCGTCACTATTCAGATGGGACCGATTATTCGCGGCACGGCGCTACGCGATGGGTATAAAGGTGCCAGCTATCAGGATTTTAACGATCAGGTGCTGTTTGGCGATTACGGCAAAGCCATTAACCAGCAGGCTTCCACTTTGATGCAACAGTTCAAGCCGAAAGTCGGTGACAATGTCACGGTGGCGGGGGTCTTCAGCGCCTGGGATATTCCGCAACAGCCGCCTGTTATCACGCCAGCGCAGATCACGCGGCAGTAAGGAGCGCAGTATGCAAAATCCCCAGGCGCAGCAGGCCCCTGACGTGATTATCGAAACACGCAACGTATCGCGAATTTATCCCGGCGTCACCGCGCTCGATCAGGTCAATTACCGCGTTTATCGCAATAAAGTGAACGTGCTGATTGGCGAAAACGGCGCCGGCAAATCCACCATGATGAAGATGCTGGCGGGGGTAGAAATGCCCTCGTCCGGCGAGATTTTACTGGATGGCGAGGCGGTATTGCTGTCGTCTACTCAGCAGGCAGAAAAACAGGGGATCAGCATTATTTTTCAGGAGCTGAACCTGTTTCCCAACATGAACGTCATGGACAATATTTTCATCGCCAATGAGTTTTTTCAGCGCGGCGTTATCAATGAAAAGTACCAATACGCGTTGGCAAAATCACTGCTGGAACGGCTGGAGCTGGATGTTGACCCTTACGCACCGCTGAACGAGTTGGGCATTGGTCATCAACAGTTGGTGGAAATTGCCCGCGCGCTGTCGAAAGACACGCGCGTGCTGATTATGGATGAGCCAACCAGCGCGCTGAGCCAGTCTGAAGTCAAAGTGCTATTCAACGTTATCGACCAGCTGAAGCGGCGCGGAGTCACCATTATTTATATCTCGCATCGGCTGGAAGAGCTGATGGAGATTGGCGATCACATCACTATTTTCCGCGATGGGCGATTTATCAGCGAACGCGAAGTGCGCGATGTCAGCGTGCCGTGGATCATCGAACAGATGGTCGGCGATAAGAAAAAGCATTTCGATTATCAGGCCGCGCCGCAGGGTGAAACGGTGTTACAGGTTGAAGGGCTGACCGCACTGCATCAAAACGGTGGCTACAAGCTTAACGACGTCAGTTTTTCGCTACGTAAAGGCGAGGTGATTGGGATTTATGGCTTGCTGGGGGCCGGTCGCACCGAGCTGTTCAAGGGGTTGATTGGCCTGATGCACTGCCAGTCCGGCAAGGTTCATTTAGACGGGCAAAGCCTGGAGAAACGCACCTTCCAACAGCGGCTAAAGCGCGGTATCGCGCTGGTGCCAGAAGATCGTAAAGGCGAGGGGGTCGTGGCACTGATGTCGATCACTGCCAACATGACGCTTTCTGATTTGAGCCTGCGTGGCTTTCGTCGTGCGCTGCGTATGCTGAGTCCGGCTAAAGAGAATCAGCGGGTTAACGAAATGATTGGTCATCTGGCAATCAAAGTCAGCGATGCCGGGCTGCCGATCACCTCACTGAGCGGCGGAAATCAGCAAAAAGTGGTGCTGGGCAAAGCGCTAATGACCGGGCCACAGGTGGTGCTGCTGGACGAACCCACGCGCGGCATTGATGTGGGTGCAAAAACGGATGTGTATCACCTGATTGGCGACCTGGCAAAACAGGGGCTGGCGGTGATGTTTTCCTCATCCGAACTGGATGAGGTCATGGCGCTGGCCGATCGCATTCTGGTGATGGCAGACGGACGCATTACTGCCGATCTTCCACGCGCCGAGGCGACACGGGAAAAATTGATCAGCGCTTCTACACCACAAGCCTAAGATCGCCGGAGAATTCCATGAATCAAAAATATCTGTTTTATATGTAACTGCTGAAGGCACGCACCTTTATTGCGCTACTGATTGTCGTCGGCTTTTTTAGCGTGATGGTGCCTAACTTTCTCACTACCTCCAATCTGCTGATCATGACGCAACATGTTGCTATTACAGGCTTACTGGCGATCGGCATGACGCTGGTGATCCTGACCGGCGGGATTGATTTGTCGGTGGGCGCGGTGGCGGGCATTTGCGGCATGGTTGCAGGCGCGCTGCTGACCAATGGCGTGCCGCTCTGGGGAGGCAATATGCTGTTCCTGAACGTGCCGGAAGTTATCGTGGTAGTTGCGATCTTTGGCGTGCTGGTGGGATTAGTAAACGGCGCGGTGATTACCCGCCTCGGTGTAGCGCCTTTTATCTGTACGCTCGGCATGATGTATGTGGCCCGTGGCGCCGCATTGCTGTTTAACGACGGCAGCACCTACGCCAATCTGGTCGGCCTGCCTGCGCTGGGTAATACCGGTTTTGCCATTCTCGGTTCAGGTACGCTGCTGGGTGTCTATCTGCCGATCTGGCTGATGCTGGGCTTTCTGCTGCTCGGGCTGTATCTGACGCGCAAAACGCCGCTCGGGCGTTATATCTACGCTACCGGCGGTAACGAATCGGCGGCGCGCCTTGCCGGTGTGCCAATTATTAAAGTCAAAGTATTTGTCTACGCTTTTTCCGGCCTGTGTGCGGGGCTGGTGGGATTAATCGTTGCCTCGCAGCTGCAAACCGCGCACCCCATGACCGGTAATATGTTTGAGATGGACGCCATCGGCGCCACCGTTTTAGGCGGCACCGCACTGGCGGGGGGGCGCGGGCGTGTTTCCGGCTCAATTATTGGTGCGTTTGTTATCGTTTTCCTCGCCGACGGTATGGTGATGATGGGGGTCAGCGACTTCTGGCAAATGGTGATTAAGGGGTTAGTGATTGTCACCGCCGTGGTTATCGATCAATTCCAGCAACGTTTACAAAGCAAAGTGGTGCTGTTGCGTCGTCATGAAAAAAAGCAGCAGACAACCCCAGTATCTAAGGTCAGTCACGGTTAACAGGAGGCCATATGACGCGTGATTTCAATGGAAAAACGGTGGTGATTACCGGGGCCTGTCGTGGCATCGGGGCGGGCATTGCTGCTCGTTTTGCCCGCGACGGCGCGAACCTGGTGATGGTATCAAATGCTGAACGCGTTTTTGAAACGGCTGAACGTCTGCAACGACAATCTGGCCGCGAGATTCTGGCATTGCAGATCGATGTGACCGATGAAACCGAAGTACAGCAGCTTTATCAGCAAGCGTCTGAACGGTTCGGCAGCATTGATGTGTCGATTCAAAACGCTGGCGTCATCACCATTGATAAGTTCGATTCGATGCCAAAAACAGATTTCGAAAAGATTCTGGCAGTGAATACCACCGGCGTCTGGCTGTGCTGTCGCGAGGCGGCGAAATACATGGTGAAACAGAACGGTGGCAGCCTGATTAATACCTCTTCCGGGCAAGGCCGACAGGGGTTTATCTATACGCCGCACTATGCGGCCAGCAAAATGGGCGTGATCGGGATTACGCAGAGCCTGGCTTTAGAACTGGCGCCCTGGCATATCACCGTGAATGCGTTTTGTCCGGGTATTATCGAAAGCGAAATGTGGGATTATAACGATCGCGTCTGGGGCGAGATCCTGAGCAGCGATAAAAAAACTTACGGTAAAGGTGAGTTGATGGCGGAATGGGTAGAAAATATACCCTTAAAACGTGCCGGACAGCCGGATGACGTCGCCGGGCTGGTGGCATTTCTCGCGTCTGATGATGCGCGTTACATCACCGGACAAACTATCAATGTGGATGGCGGGTTAATATTTTCCTGATCGCCATCGCTTATCATCTAACATCAGGGTTTGCTCAGCCGCAAACCCTCTTCCCCGCAGTTCTTCAGAATGCTCTCACACAGGCACAAAAATCGGGACGCGTCCTGCATGATCATCACAATATGTTAAGGTAATCGTTATTGGTTTTGTAAATCTTCCTGGCAGAGACCTACTTATTGCCTATGACTTTTGCTTTATTGAATCGGAAATCGTTGGCTTTCTCGCTAGTGGCTTTAGCCATCGTCTGCGCTGCGCCTGTTGCTGCGCAACAAAGCGAATCCAGCGTGTCGGCTACGCCGTTTGACGATCCTACACGCTTTCGTCAGTCACTCGATAACCTGCCTTCGTTGGGGAATGATAATGACAGCAGCGAGTGGAGCAAGAAACTGGCAGAGGTTGCAAAAAGCATTGGTGAAGCCAGCAAAAACAGCGATAGCGATGCCTCATTTAGCCAGCAGGCGGGAATCTGGGCATTCAATCATCTGCGTGACGAAGTTGCCGAGCGGGTTGAAAATAAAGGGCAATCACTGTTGTCGCCTTATGGCAATGCATCGCTGGATTTGATGGTGGATATGGACGGTAATTTTACCGGCACCGGCGGCGATCTGTTTAGCACCTTAGCAGACGAACGCAACTCGCTTACCTTCAGTCAGGTTGGCTTACATGATACGTCCGACGGTCTGGTAGGGAATGCGGGACTGGGCCAGCGCTGGGAGACTGGGCACTGGCTGCTTGGTTACAACACTTTTGTTGATCGCACCTTCAGTAGCGGTTTGCAACGAGCCTCAGTTGGCACCGAAGCGTGGAGCGATAATCTCCGTCTGTCGGCTAACTATTACCATCCGCTTTCCGGCTGGAAAAACTTTGGTGATATGCAACAGCAGCGTATGGCGCGCGGATATGACGTAACCAGCCAAAGTTATCTGCCCTTTTACCGTCAGCTAGGCATGTCATTAAGCTGGGAGCAATACCTTGGCGAAAACGTTGATCTGTTCAACAGTGGCAACCGTTATCACAATCCTTCGGCAATGACCTTTGGCGTTTCTTATACGCCGGTGCCGCTGGTGACATTCTCTGCGACGCATAAAACCAGCAGTGCGGGCGAAAGCCAGGATCAGCTCGGACTGAAACTGAATTACCGTTTTGGCGTTGCGCTGCGTAAACAACTGGACGCCAGTAATGTGGCAGTTGCACACTCTCTGCGAGGCAGCCGTTACGACAGGGTGACGCGTAGCGATACGCCGGTTTTATCTTTCCGCCAGCGCAAGACATTATCTGTGTTTCTTGCAACACCGCCGTGGCAATTAAACGGCAGTGAAAATTTGTCGCTGAAGTTACAAATACGCGCCAGTAATGCCATTAAAGCGGTAAGCTGGCAGGGCGACACGCAGGCATTAAGCCTGACGCCGCCTGCCAATAATAACAATCCGCAAGGCTGGAGCGTCATCCTGCCACCATGGGACAATTCTCCTGGCGCGACCAATGAATATCATTTGTCGGTAACGCTGGAAGACGCTAAGCAGCAACGCGTCACTTCAAACTGGATTACCCTGAAATTGCAGCCGCCGATGACGTTAAACGAGCACTCCGATGAGCGTTATGATTTGATGGCACCCGATGAAAAATCTGCCGGTTTAAACCTCTGAGGAGGTACGCAGAAAAGCGTGACAATTGTCACACTTTTCTGGTGGAAAGTTTTTAAGGAAACTCGCAGAATCGGCGAAAATTCCTGTTCACCTGCACACTATGATCCTTCGTCCGCAACGCCACTGGTTCATTCGTTTGTTCGCCTGGCACGGCTCCGTGCTGCCTGATATTCTGTTTCGCTTATCACTCAATTTAATGATGTCCTTAATCGCACTGGCATCGTTAGGTTGGTATGAAACACTGGGGATTAAGCTGACGCTTGCGCCGTTTAGCCTGCTCGGCGTTTCTATCGCCGTCTTTCTCGGCTTTCGCAACAGCGTATGTTTTGCTCGCTTTAGTGAAGCCAGACAATTTTTAGGATCGTTGCTGATCGCCTGCCGCACGATTCAACGCCAGGTGATGGCGGTGTGTCCGGCGGATGTACCACGTGTACAAACGCTGCTACTGGCCTTTTGTGCCAGTCTTAAACATCAATTACGCCGCACCGATGCACGTGAAGATCTGACGCGTTTGTTAGGTGAGGAGGCCGGGTGGGTACTGAGCCGACATTCGCCCGCGAATGTGTTGCAATTACAGCTGTCCCATTGGCTGGCGGAACAGCGTCGCTAGGGGAAAATCAGTGATTTGGTGTGGGGCAATATTGATAACAACCTCAACCAGCTTGCCGCAGTATTAGGCGGCTGTGAACGCCTTGCCAGTATGCCTGTACCTTTTGCTTATGGCCTGCTGCTGCATCGTACCGTCTACCTTTTCTGCTCATTACTGCCGTTTGCGCTGGCTCCGGATCTGCATGCGATAACGCCGCTGGTTTCTGTGTTTATCGCCTACACCTTTTTGTCGCTGGATACGCTGGCAGAAGAACTGGAAATGCCGTTCGGTTATGAGAATAACCATCTGCCCATGGATGCGATTTGCACCAATATTGAAATCAACTTACGTGAAATGGCCGGTGAGCATGACTTACCGCAGCCAATGAGACCGGATAAATATTATCGTTTGACGTGATATTTCCGTTGCGTCAGGCGTGAAGGCAAACTGTTTTCATGCCGCCTTCACTGACTGCTTTTTATTTACGACTGCAATACTAAAACTCCCTCAAAAAAAGCCCGGCGAGATAAGCCGGGCCATCAGGTAAACCGGATTAGATTTTCTGCCTGCCTTTTATTTCTTTCTTTTTATTCCTTTCTTCGGCTCGTGTGGGTTAATTGCACCGGCAAGAGGCAAGCCGCCCGATAAAAGCGCAATACACGCGCATTTTTGGACAAATAATTTACTGGCGATCACAAAAGCGCTATTTCATAGCGTAATTGCATAATTCCGCTATTTAATCCTCGCCGTAAGCACTCCGTTAAGATTGTTATTCACTAAATATGCATTTTAAGTGAATGAGGTGTTGTCGTAACTCCTTGATATTCCATAACTCAAATCGTTTTATGCATTTTTGTCCTTGGCTGGCACGCTATCTGCAATCTAGAGTAGAGCTGCGTTAACCCGGACTTTAACAATTTTAAAACAAACGCTTTACCCGCCAGGGAAAGCAGGAGAGATGGTTATGTCACTGCAAGTTTCACGTCACGATTTCGATCAATGGATGATGCCTGTCTATGCTCCCGCTGCTTTTGTGCCGGTCCGTGCTGAAGGCTCCACCGTTTGGGACCAGAATGGAAAAGACTATATCGATTTTGCGGGAGGCATTGCCGTTAATGCTTTAGGACATGCGCATCCGGCGTTGCAGCAGGCGCTGCAAGAACAGGCTGCCCGCTTGTGGCATACCGGCAATGGCTACACCAATGAACCTATTCTCCGCCTGGCGAAACAGCTGATTGATGCCACCTTTGCCGACCGCGTATTTTTTTGTAACTCGGGCGCGGAAGCAAACGAAGCCGCGTTAAAACTGGCGCGTAAAGTGGCGCACGATCGCTTTGGTGCGGAAAAAAGCGGCATCGTCGCCTTCAACAATGCGTTTCATGGCCGTACGCTGTTTACCGTCTCTGCCGGTGGGCAACCCGCCTACTCCAGAGATTTCACGCCACTACCACCGGACATTCAACACGCTGCATTTAACGATCTTGACGCGGCTGCGGCGTTAATTAATGACAATACCTGTGCGGTAATCGTTGAGCCGATTCAGGGTGAAGGTGGCGTGCTGCCCGCTGACCCGGCTTTTCTGCGCGGCTTGCGCGAACGCTGTGATAAACATCAGGCACTGCTGATTTTTGATGAAGTGCAGAGCGGCGTAGGACGTACCGGATCGCTGTATGCCTACATGCACTACGGCGTCACGCCAGATGTACTGACCAGTGCCAAAGCGCTCGGCGGCGGCTTCCCGATTGGCGCCATGTTAACGCGTGAAGATCTGGCCTTAGTGATGGGCGTCGGCACCCATGGAACCACTTACGGTGGCAATCCGCTGGCAGGGGCAGTGGCGGGAAAGGTCGTGGAGCTGATCAACCAGGCTGACATAATGGCAGGGGTTGCCCAGCGACATGCGTGGATTGTTGAAGCGCTGGAGGAGATCAATCAGCAGTTGCAGCTGTTTAAACAGGTACGTGGGCTTGGCCTGTTGATCGGGGCCGTACTCAGCGATGAATTTGCCGGAAAAGCCAAACAGATCAACCTCGCTGCGGCCGAGCTGGGCGTAATGGTATTAATTGCTGGCGCCAGTGTGGTGCGTTTTGCCCCGGCGCTAAATATCAGCGAGCAGGAGCTCAAAACGGGGATGGCGCGCTTTGCTGAGGCTTGCGGCTCCTTTGTGCGAGGAACGTCATCATGATGGGATCCGCCCGGTTGAACGTGATGATCTCAGCCAGCTAATGGTGCTGGCGGGGAAAACGGGAGGGGGACTAACCTCACTGCCTGTTGACAGTGCCACCCTGCAGGCGCGCATTGAGCGTTCGTTGCAAACCTGGGAAGGGACGCTACCGCGGGCCGAGCAGGGCTATGTTTTTGTCCTGGCCGACGATAAAGACAACCGGGCAGTGGGTATTTGCGCCATCGAAGTTGCGGTAGGCCTGCAGGATCCCTGGTACAACTTCCGCGTTGGCACCCATGTGCATGCTTCGAAAGAGCTCAACGTCTATGCGGCGTTGCCCACGCTGTATTTAAGTAACGATCACACTGGCAGTAGCGAACTCTGTACGCTGTTTCTCGATCCCGATTATCGTGATGGCAAAAATGGTTATCTGCTGTCGAAATCGCGCTTTCTGTTTATGGCGAATTTCCGCGAATGCTTTACGGATCGCGTGGTAGCAGAAATGCGTGGCGTCAGCGATGAAAACGGCTATTCACCTTTTTGGGACAGCGTCGGCAGCCGCTTCTTCTCGATGGACTTTAGTAAGGCCGATTTCCTCAGCGGCACCGGGCAGAAAGCCTTTATTGCCGAGCTGATGCCAAAGCACCCTTTATATATACATTACCTCACGCCTGAAGCGCAGGTGGTGATTGGTCAGGTACACCCTAAAACAGCCCCGGCGCGCGCTGTTCTGGAAGCGGAAGGGTTCCGCTATCTCAACTATGTCGATATTTTCGATGGCGGCCCGACGCTGGAGTGCGAAATCGACCGCATTCGTGCAGTACGGAAAAGCCGCTTGCGTACGGCGGAAAAAGGACAGGCTAATGCGGATGCGCCACTCTGCCTGGTCGCTAACACCGATTATCGTCAGTTTCGCGTGGCGCTTTTGCCTGTCGATAGCCAGCGCGACAGCGTGCAGTTAACCGATGAACAGATGCAGGCATTGAAATGTCAGCCGGGCGACAACCTGCGCGTGGTGACATCGTGCCGTGAGGAGAAAAAAGCATGACGCAGATGATTAATGGACAATGGTTGACGGGCGGTGCGGAGACAATCACTAAACAGGATCCGGTCAGCGGGGAGACGCTGTGGCAAGGGCAGGCAGCCTCAGCGACACAGGTCGCTAACGCATGTGAAGCCGCACGAGCGGCGTTTCCGGCGTGGGCAGCGTTACCTTTTGCTGAGCGTCAGGCCAGGGTTGAGAAATTTGCGGCCCAGCTGACCGCGAATAAAGTTGATCTGGCCGAAACTATCGCGCGCGAAACCGGTAAACCGCGCTGGGAAGCGTTGACCGAAGTGGGCGCGATGATTAACAAAATCGCTATTTCTGTCAAAGCCTACCACGCGCGCACCGGTGAACAGACAGACGGCGAAAGTTCACTGCGTCATCGTCCACACGGCGTACTGGCGGTATTCGGGCCTTACAATTTTCCCGGCCATTTGCCGAATGGCCATATCGTACCGGCGCTGTTAGCAGGAAACTGCGTCGTGTTTAAACCCAGCGAACTGACGCCGCTGACGGCCGAGAAAACCGTGCAGTTATGGCTGGCAGCCGGTTTGCCCGCAGGCGTGCTGGCGCTGGTGCAGGGCGGGCGTGAAACCGGGCAGGCGCTGGCTGCAGATCAGCAGATAGATGGCTTATTATTCACCGGCAGCGCGCATACCGGCTATCAGCTGCATCGCCAGTTTGGCGGCCAGCCTGAAAAAATGCTGGCGCTGGAAATGGGCGGCAACAACGCCCTGATCGTTGAAGACCCGGCAGATATTGATGCAGCGGTGCATATAGCGCTGCAATCGGCCTTTATTACCGCCGGGCAGCGCTGCACCTGTGCGCGTCGCCTGTTGGTGAAACGTGGTGTAGCGGGTGACGCCTTCTTGCAGCGATTAGTCGAAGTCAGCGCCCGCCTGCAACCGGCTGCGTGGAATGCGGAACCGCAACCCTTTATGGGCAGCGTTATTTCCTGTAGCGCAGCGGAAAAAATTTTCCATGAATGGCAGCAGCGCGTGACGGCGGGGGGCAACGTGCTGCTGGAAATGCGCTGGCCCGATCGCCAGAGCGCGTTATTAACGCCTGGCATTATTGATCTGACGGCGATCAAAAACCTGGCGGATGAAGAGGTGTTTGGGCCGCTGCTCGGTGTGATTCGCTATGATAATTATGACGAAGCGATTCGGCTGGCAAACCAGACGCGCTACGGCTTGTCGTGTGGATTGATCTCACCGTCGCGCGCTCATTTCGATCGGCTGCTGCTGGAAGCACGTGCCGGCATTGTAAACTGGAATAAACCGTTAACCGGGGCGGCCAGTACGGCACCGTTTGGCGGTATTGGCGCATCCGGGAATCATCGCGCCAGCGCCTGGTATGCGGCTGATTATTGCGCATGGCCAATGGCGTCACTGGAAACGCCAGAGCTGACACTGCCTGCATCTTTATCGCCGGGGCTGGATTTCTCGGAGGCAGCCAAATGAAAGCATTAGAAGCTAACTTTGACGGGCTGGTGGGCCTGACCCATCATTACGCTGGCTTGTCGTTTGGTAACGTGGCCTCGACACGTAATCAATTGCAGCCTTCGAACCCGCGCCTGGCGGCTAAACAGGGTCTGCTGAAAATGAAAGCGCTGGCCGATATGGGGTTTGTGCAGGGAGTGATCCCGCCACATGAGCGCCCTAGTCTGCATGTTTTGCGCCAGCTTGGCTTTAGCGGGAGCGACGAACAGGTGCTGGCTAAAGCGGCACACACCGCGCCAGGTTTGTTGTCATCTGCCAGTTCTGCTTCAGCGATGTGGGTGGCCAATGCCGCCACGGTTTCGCCTTCTGTCGACAGCGACGATCGCCGGGTGCATTTCACCGTTGCCAATCTCAATAACAAGTTTCACCGCGCCATTGAGGCACCGGAAACCGCCCAGCTTTTAGGGGCTATCTTTCGCGATCCGCAGCACTTCTGCGTGCATAACGCGTTGCCGCAGGTGGCGATGTTGGGTGACGAAGGGGCCGCTAACCATAATCGTTTTGCTGGTAAGTATGGCGAACCGGGCGTGCAGATGTTTGTTTATGGCCGTGAAGCCCGTCACGATGGCAGCGCGCCGCAGCGGTATCCTGCCCGGCAAACACGTGAAGCCAGTGAAGCAGTGGCGCGCCTGCATCAGCTTTCACCTGAGAACGTGATCTTTGCGCAGCAGAATCCGGCGGTTATCGATCAGGGCGTATTTCATAACGATGTCATCGCCGTCAGCAACCGGCAGGTTCTGTTCTGCCATCAACACGCATTTGTTAACCAGGCCGCGCTGCTGGCGCAGCTGAAACAGCGCGTACCGGGTTTTATTGCCATCGAAGTCCCTGAAAACCGGGTTAGCGTCCAGGAGGCGGTAAATACGTATCTGTTTAACAGTCAGCTACTGAGCCGATCTGACGACAGCATGATGCTGATTTTGCCTGAAGAGTCCCGACAACACGCGGGCGTATGGGATTTTCTTTGCGAGGAAGTTGAAAAAGGCGGGCCGCTGCGCGAGCTTAAGGTATTTGACCTGGGTGAAAGCATGGCGAATGGCGGCGGCCCGGCCTGTTTACGTTTGCGGGTGGTCTTGACGCCGGAGGAGCAAAGCGCGGTCAATCCGGCGGTATTAATGAATGATCGCCTGTTCGCCGCACTGAATAACTGGGTTGATCGTTATTATCGCGATCGCCTCACGCAAGCCGATTTGGCCGACCCGCAACTGCTGCGTGAAGGGCGTGAAGCGCTGGATACCTTAACCCGGCTGCTAGACTTAGGAAATGTGTATGCATTTCAGCAGTAAAAGCCAGCCAGCTGCGGGCTGCCTTTTATTTCATGCGAAAAGGAGGAGCGATGCAGGATTTTTTGCAGCAGACGCTGTCTGGTAGCGCGCCGCGAAAGCGCAAGGGTGAAACTGACTTCCTTTGCTGGCAGTGGCTGGATTACGGCATTCTGTTGATGGAGCCAAAAGAAAAAGCGCGTCGCGCGCTGGTGCTGTCGGCGGGGATCCACGGCAACGAAACCGCGCCGGTCGAAATGGTTAATCACCTGCTGTTGCCGTTACTCAGGGGAGAAAAGCCGTTACAGCAACGGTTGCTGGTGATCTTAGGCAATCCGGTTGCGTTAAAAACCGGTAAGCGATATCTGCGTTACGACATCAACCGGCTGTTTGGCGGACGCTGGCAGCAGATCGTTGATGGTGATGAAGCGCATCGCGTATTGCGGCTTGAACAGGCGGTAGAAACGTTCTGGCAGGCTTGCGAAACGGAGGAGACACGCTGGCATTTGGATCTGCATACCGCGATTCGCGGGTCGTATCATGCGCGCTTTGGATTGATGCCGTATACTGAGCGGCCATGGCCGCCAGAGTTTATGCACTGGCTGGCCGCAGCTGGGATGGAGGCGTTGGTGTTTCATCGTGCGCCAGGCGGCACTTTTACCCATTTTAGCTGCGAACACTTTGCGGCTGCCAGCTGTACGCTGGAGCTGGGCAAAGCCAGGCCATTTGGCAAAAACGATTTATCACAATTCGCTGCCGCTGAGCAGGCACTGGCCGGGTTGTTGTACGGTGAGGCTGTATCCGCTTCAGCATCACAGCCAAAACATTATCGTGTCACCCAGCAAATTACTCGCCAGAGTGAAGATTTTGTCCTGCATATGGGCAGTGACACGCTGAATTTTACCGCATTTCCGCAAGGGACTTTACTGGCAGAAGATAGTGACACACGTTATTACGTGCAACAGGCGCGAGAATATGTGTTATTCCCGAATCCTGATGTCGCGCTGGGGTTGCGTGCAGGTTTAATGCTGATTGAAGAAAGCGAACAAACTCAGGCCCTGCCGCTTTAAATAATCATGTTTTTCTCATAAAACAGCGGAAGTTTCCCTTCTGCTTTCCTACCAGAACCCTTACACTCCTTCATGATTTCTACCGATTCTTCTGTAAATTCATACAGTTTTGCAATTCCTCACGTAATTCTTCGCATTCTCTTCATGATTGCCGGTTTTCTGTCTTTTATGCTTTCACGGCTTTACTCAGGCTCTGAGTAGTTGACGTTCAGCATCGTATGCTTGTTTCCGAAGACGCGACAGAGCGCTGTCGTCATCAAACTGAATTATAAGGACACTATTATGCGTAAACTGACTTCCCTTTTACTGGCTTCCTCGCTGGCGTTTGGTGCAGCCAGCGCTGTCCACGCTGCGGCTGACAACCTGACGCCACCGCCAGCTGGTAGCGAAAAGCCGATGCATAAGCCGCCGATGCACCCTGGTATGCATATGATGTTCAGAGGTCTGAATCTGACCGATGCGCAGAAAACGCAAATGCGTGACATCATGAAAGAGAGCCGCAAAGAAATGAAACGTCCGTCGCTGGAAGAGCGCCGCGCCAATCATGCCATTATTGCCTCTGACAGCTTCGATAAAGCCAAAGCGGAAGCGCAGGCAGAAAAAATGACCGCAAATGCGAAAGAGAATGCGGTCGCGATGATGGAAACCCAGAACAAACTGTATAACGTACTGACGCCTGAGCAGAAAAAACAGTACAACGCCAATTTCGAGAAGCATTTGACCGATAAAGGCCCACACGCCGGTAAAATGCCGCCACCGCCAGCAGAGTAATTGGCGCTAAAGCAAGACGTTGAGACCGCCGACGTTGTCCACCGCATTTATGTTGTGGGCAGCGTCGGCGGTTTCGTTCAGGCTTTATAACGGATGGATGGGATAATGACCGGAAAGCACCGGCCGACAAAGAATTTTATAGCCATCATGGTCAAAGCCATCGGGTGCGCGCTTTAATTGCTTCGCCTCTTCAAGGGTATTGACCGATCCAAGATAGAACCAGTGATCAATGACGTGGATTTGCGTCATGGTTTCGCCTTTTTCCACTAACCCCACCGCGCCTTGCCACGGCCAGCAAAATATCCGCACATTTTCTAACGCCGTCAGCAGGCGATCCTGATGATCGCTGAGCGGTTCTTTACCACAGCAGGCGCCGGCACATTTACGCAATGCCGAACGGAAACAGCCGCGTTGTGGGCTAAGGGCTTCCAGTCCTAACAATCCGTGACATAGCTGATACTCATCGGCAAGTTGTTTAAGCCTTTCCAGCGCGGCAAAACGGCTGCGATAAAGACCAAACAGGTTGGGCGACTGGGTAAAATCAAGTTCGCGCGCATAAACCACCTGCGGCTTGCCCTCGGTGATTTGCAGGGAGCAGAGTTGGCGGTTTTTACGTAAACGCTTATTGAACAGCGGCTGCTGCATTTTGATCATCTGAGCTTCAAGCAGCAGCGCGCCAAGGTCCCCCGCTGTTGGGATCCATGTCACCCGCCGCGACTGGCGCAGCATTTTGGCTTCATCTGGCGTGCGAAAATGGGACATAACGCGCGATCGTAAATTAACGCTTTTGCCGATATAGAGCGGTAAGGTGTCACTTTCGCCATGAAAGGTATACACACCAGGCACGTTGGGCAGATCTTCCAGCCATTCACGCAGGTGTTCGGGATATTGATAAATAGCAGCCGCGTCAAATTCGAGGCGGTGCGTTGCTGCACGTCGTACCAAGATGGACTCCATTTACTGGTTGTCCATACAGCATAACAGGGTGGTGAAATGTGCGCCAGCGGCTTGATCTCCCTGCATCGCCAGCCAGCAGCCTGTCGATCCCGGCAGACTCATCATGATTGCCGTTAAACCAGTCAGCGGGCATGGGCAAGCGGGAGGGCATTAAGCAATCCCAGGCTGGATTCTCCCTGCACAAAAAGCGAGGGAGAATATGGTTCATTTCCAGAAATCGTCGAATACGGTGATGGGAGGACGGCGTTTATGCTCAGTTTTCAGATACCAGCCTTCGATAATACGGGCGGTTTCTGGCGCAACCGTTTTGCCTTCAAGGTAATCATCAATCATTTCGTACGTGACGCCGAGTGCGACTTCATCCTGCAAGCCTGGACGATCATCTTCCAGATCGGCGGTGGGATGCTTCAAATAAAGATGCTCAGGACAGCCCAGCGCTTTCAGCAGCGCTTTGCCCTGACGTTTGTTGAGACGGAAAAGGGGATTGATGTCAGTGCCGCCATCGCCGTATTTCGTAAAGAAGCCAGTAACCGCCTCTGCAGCGTGATCGGTTCCAACCACCACGCCTTTAGCCATTCCGGCGATGCTGTATTGTGCTTTCATGCGTTCACGGGCTTTTTCATTACCGCGGATAAAGTCTGAAAGCGTAATACCCGCTTCTTTCAGGGCACGTTCACTGGCTAAAACCGCCTCTTTAATATTCACCACCAATGAACGATCAGGTTTGATGAATGCCAGCGCATCCTGACAATCCTGCTCATCAGACTGAACGCCAAAAGGCAAACGTACCGCGATAAATGCGTAATCGTTATCACCGGTTTCTTCGCGCAATTCGCTGATAGCCAGCTGCGACAGTTTACCCGCCAGAGTCGAATCCTGGCCGCCACTGATGCCGAGTACCAGACTTTTTATGCCGGGATAGCGCTTCAGATAGGACTTTAAAAAATCAACGCTGGTGCGAATTTCTTGTTGAGCGTCAATGGTTGGCTGAACGCCAAAGGCTTCAATGATTTCCTGCTGCTGTGACATGAACATCTCCTCAAGTCAGTAGCCTGTCGGCACGATGCAAACGGTGTATTAAAGCTAACGTGCATAACCGAAAACAACAAGCTAAAGCGGTTGCTGTTTTCAGTTAATCATTGCTAAATCAGGCAGTTTTTACCTTTGGCTCAGGTTTTTTAGCCAGCAGTATGAATAGCACGATAGCCGACATAAAGCAGCCAAAGATAGTCGCCGTCATGCTTAGCACCGATGTGCCACCGATCCCGGTGATCGGTACTGCAATCGCTCCAAGGCTAAACATGGTGACGCCAATCACCGCCGAGGCGCTACCTGCGCGGTGGCCCTGACTTTGCATAGCCAGGGAAGACGCGGTGGTTGCAATGACACCATTACTGGCGATGGTAAAGAACAGCGCCAGCAGCAGCAACGGTAGCGGTGCGGCGGTCAGCGCTGCCAGTAGCAGCATACTGGAGGCGACAAACGCCAGCGTCAGACCGCCTTTCAGCACCCGGTATTCGCCCCATAAAGGGCAAAGACGGGCGCTGGTTTGTGACGCGATAACCAGGCCGATACCGTTGGTGGCAAAATAAAAGCTGAATGCCTGGGGCGATAAACCGTAAACCTGCTGCAAGACAAAAGGTGAAGCGCCAATATAGGCAAACATCCCAGACATCATAAAGCCCTGCGTCAGGCAGAAGCCCATAAATGGTCGATGGGTGATCACTTGCCCTAACGCAGCATAAGCTGAGAACAGCGATCCTTTACTGCGACGATCTTCCGCTAACGTTTCGTGCAGTTTCCAGCGAGCAAGAAAAATCAACAATACGGCGATGCAGCCCAGCACCACGAAAATGCCACGCCAGTTCAGCATCGTCATTAATACGCCACCCAACACCGGAGCCGCTATCGGGGCTAAACCATTAACCAGCATCAGCAGGGCAAAGAAGCGAGTAAGTTCATGACCGCTGTACATGTCGCGTGCCACTGCACGCGATAATACCGCGCCGCCTGCACCCGCTAAGCCCTCAAACAGACGTGCCAGCAGCAGTTGGTTAATATCCTGGGCCAGCGCACAACCGATTGAGGCGATGAGTAACAGTACCAGCGATAACATGAGCGGGCGAATACGGCCAAACTTGTCACTCATCGGACCAAACAGAAGTTGCCCGGCGCCCAGGCCCAGTAATCCTGCGGTCAGGCTGAGCTGTGCAGTGGACGTTTCCGTGTTTAAATCCTGAGCCAGCTGTGGCAAAGCGGGTAAGTAGAGATCGATACAAAGCGGCCCAAGCGCCGCCAGTAATCCCAGCGTGATGGCATAGACCAGCCGGTTAGAATGTGCAGGTGTCATTTATCCTCTGAATGTTTAATGATGTGGTGGATCAATTGTTGATAAAGGGCCTGAAGTGAGGTCGCTGAAGCTTTCTGCGGCGTCAGTCGACGAAATGCGGTGCCTTCAACCAGCACTGCCAGCACTTCAACGCAGGCGGTAATGTGCACATCGCTGAGATGGGGATAGTTCAGGCGCACTTTGCGGCAGGCATTGCTGAAAATATGGGCATCGGCGGCTTGTAAAATGTCGGCCACGCGTGGGTTGCGACTGGCTTCTGCGGCTACTTCCAGCATCAGCATTTCATCATCCTCGCTCAGCGTTTCTCGCCAGGCGAGCATGGCGGCAATGTGTTGCGCGTCAACGTGGTCGCTCATTGCGGCAACCCGGTTATCGACAATACGTTTTACCATCTCTTCTATCAGCGCATCTTTGCTGGGAAAGTAGCGATAGATCTGGCCTACGCTGAGGTTTGCGCGACTTGCCAGCTGTCCCATGCTGGCGGCGTGAAAACCGTACTGGCGAAAGCATTGTCGTGCCGCCATGATAATTTCATCCTGACGGGTACGATGGCGCTCCTCGCGGGTGTCGCGCTGTTGGTTCATGCCAGCTCCAGATAATAGTTTTGAGAGTGCTTATTCTCGCTGGCGATTATACGGATGCTGTGCCGGTAAATCAGCTTTCTTTACTAAAACCTGACGCTTCAGAATTCACTTAAAGTTCGGCATTAACTTGATAAATCTGGATTTATGTTCCAGGCTTTTTCCACATGGACAATAAATGAGGAACAACAAGATGAATAAAGTGATGGGATGTATCGCTGCGGCGCTGACGCTGGCTGCTCTGTCTGGTTGTACGACTTACGATCGCGCTGAAAGCTACGTGACTAAGCCGGTAGTGAAGGACGTTAAAAAAGGGATGACGCGCGATCAGGTTCGCCAGATTGCGGGAACCCCGTCGACTGAAATTACCATGGTTCACGCACGTGGTACGTGTCAGACCTATGTTCTGGGCGAGCGCAACGGTAAGCCGCAGACCTATTTCGTGAGCTATAACGATACCGGTCGCGTAATGAACTACGGTTTCCAGAGCTGTGCAGATTACGATACCGATCCGCAAGCCAGTCAGTAAATCGCAGACAGAATAAAATAATGAACGGCCCGTCAATGACGGGCCGTTTTTCGTTGGATAAGTTACAACCCAGCAGGACGAGGGACTTCGACATAATCGCCATTGATCTCTCGCTGGTAGTAATGTCCTGCCTGTACATAAAAACGTTTGCCGTTGAAATCAAGCACACGCATGGCACTGCCTGACGGTTCTGCTGGCGGCTCAACCACCACGTAGTTATCCCCCTGACGTTGGTAATAACTGCCGTTCAGCAGGTAATACGTCAGACCACCGATCAACACGGCGGTAGCCGCGTCGGGCAGAAAACCCAGCCGGCCAGGCCCGCCCCAGTGCGGTCCAGGTCCACCCCGGTGGGGTCCCGGACCGGGGCCCCATCCATCGGCATGGGCAAAAGCAAAAGCGGGCGATAACAGGGTTAACGCCAGCATCGAGGCGATAACTTTTTTCATGAGCATTCTCCTGGAAAGACTGGATGCAGGATTCTCCTTTTAGCGGGTAAAGACAAGCGTAAAAAGGGCGTTTTTTCGCCTCTTTACCATGCTTAACGTTTTCTTAACGGAGACGCCATGAAGGCAGGGAATTGTGGAGAGGTTACGCTGGAAAAAAGCAACCAACCTGGCGCAAAAACGCCAGGTTGCAGGGGAAATTAACGATGCGCCAGTTCAACGTGCTCGTCGCTTTCCAGGCGTTTTTTGTCGGTTAAACCTAACCAACGGCTGGTCAGTGAACCGGCGGTCATTGAGCCATTAACGTTCAGAGCAGTGCGGCCCATATCAATCAGCGGTTCGATGGAAATCAACAGGGCAACCAGCGTAACCGGCAGGCCCATTGCAGGCAGTACAATTAGCGCGGCAAAAGTTGCACCACCACCGACGCCCGCTACGCCTGCAGAGCTTAGCGTAACGATACCGACCAGCGTTGCAATCCACAGCGGATCAAAGGGATTGATGCCAACCGTAGGCGCAACCATCACGGCCAGCATGGCTGGATAAAGTCCGGCACAACCATTTTGGCCGATAGTCGCACCAAACGAAGCTGAGAAGCTGGCAATGGATTCCGGCACGCCCAGGCGACGGGTTTGTGTCTCGACGCTTAAAGGAATACTGGCTGCGCTGGAGCGGCTGGTAAAAGCAAACGTTATCACCGGCCAGACCTTCTGGAAGTAGCGCAGCGGATTGATCCCATTGACCGACAGTAGCAGCGCGTGCACGGCAAACATGATTCCCAGGCCAAGGTAAGAGGCCACCACGAAACTGCCTAGCTTGATGATGTCCTGCAGGTTTGAACCGGCCACCACTTTAGTCATCAATGCCAGCACACCATAAGGCGTCAGCTTCATGATCAGACGCACCAGTTTCATCACCCAGAATTGCAGCGTCTCAATCGCCACAAGTACGCGCTGACCCTTTATTTCATCGTCTTTCAACAGTTGCAGTGCGGCAACGCCGAGGAAGGCGGCAAAAATCACGACACTGATGATTGAAGTCGGATTCGCACCTGTCAGATCAGCAAACGGATTTTTCGGGATAAATGACAGCAGCAGCTGCGGCACGCTCAGGTCAGAGACTTTGCTGACGTAGTGACTTTGAAGGGCGCTGAGGCGGGCGGTTTCCTGTGCACCCTGGACTAATCCTTCAGCGCTGAGACCAAACAGACCGGTAACAAACACACCAACCAGGGCCGCAATCGCGGTAGTAAACAGCAGTACGCCAAGGGTCAGCACGCTGATTTTACCTAAAGAAGAGGCATTATGCAGACGCGCCACCGCGCTGAGAATCGAGACAAATACCAACGGCATGACGATCATTTGCAGCAGTTGCACATAACCGTTGCCGACAATGTTAAACCAGTTCAGGGAGGTTTTTACCACCTCGCTGTTTTCACCATAAATGAGCTGCAATGCCAGGCCAAAAAGCACGCCGATGACTAAGCCAGACAGCACTTTTTTCGACAGGCTCCACTTTTCACGGCCAAGACGTGACAGCAGCACGAGTAGCACGACAAAGGTCACGATATTAAGGATAAGGGGAAGACCCATACTGAAACTCCAGGATAATGCTGCGCTAAGTGAGGTGACAGGCAGCATAATGTTAATCACGAATTAAGCGTGCCGTAATGGTAGCAGTAGGTTATGGTGCAGCCTTATACCCAAATGGAATGGCATATAACTTACTGGTTAAATTCGTTTGTTTAGTGTGCACTTTGGTCAGAGATAAGGCGGCTGACGCCGTTTTGTAGCGTATCAAACAGCTGGCTGGGCCAGCCATTTGCCCCAAAAGAAGGCAGGCCAACAGGAAACCACAGCGCGTAGCCGACTAAACCCAGACATAAGGCGCGCTCCAGTTGGTTACCTTTTTGGCTATTCAGGATGGGTAAGCGGAAGCGCCAGCGGCACGGCCACAATAATGGGACCCCGGCGGGTGTCAGCATATCGGCAACGATATGGCTGAGATAACCTAACGTCATACCTTGCAGCACATCAGCAGGCAGCGGCCAGTCTTTAGGAACATTGATCTGAAATAGCCACAGCGCCGCAGCGACTGCAAGCAGGCTATGCGTAAAGCCACGATGACCAAAGGCGCGCGCAATGGGCTGAGAAAGCCATCGCAGGCGCTGGCCTAATACGGATTTAGGATGATCGATGTCGGGCAGCAGGCAGGTTAATAACGTTGCCGGGACCAAATGCCACCAGTCTGCCTGCGCCATCACGGGTGTGAGTTCGGCACGTTTAACGAAAATAGCGCTGGCAATGGCAAAAATGATATGGCCTTCGGCCGTCATGATAAAACCTGGCTGCAACAAACTGTCAATGCATCCAGTATAGGGATTTAACCAGTAAATGAGAACATGTGACGCTGTAACGAAGCATTAATTTTTTTAAAAGCGGCGGGCGATTGGATCTTGCCCGTCCTGAACGTTAGCGTGCCAGCCAGCCCCCGTCCACGGCAAGGGTATAGCCGTGGACGTAATCTGAAGCGGCAGAGGCGAGAAAAACAACGGGTCCCATCATGTCATCCGGGATGCCCCAGCGCCCGGCCGGAATGCGTGCCAGGATTTCTTCACGACGTGATTCATCGTTACGTAACTGTTCTGTGTTATTGGTGGCCATATAACCCGGCGCAATGGCGTTGACGTTGATGTTATGTCTGGCCCATTCATTTGCCATCAGACGCGTTAAACCCATCACCGCGCTTTTCGATGCAGTATAAGAGGGCACGCGAATTCCGCCCTGAAATGACAGCATTGAAGCAATATTGATGATCTTGCCGCCGTGACCTTGTGCGATAAACTGGCGAGCAACCTGCTGAGACAGAAAAAACAAACTTTTGCTGTTGACGTTCATCACATCGTCCCAGTCCTGCTCGCTGAAATTCAGCGCATCGTCACGGCGAATAATGCCAGCGTTATTGATCAGAATATCGATCTTACCGCAGGCGGCAACAGCCTGTTCGACCATTTGTGTCACCACTTCCGGGTGGGTAAGATCAGCCTGTAGCGAGCAGAACCGGCGGCCAAGCGCTTCCACTTTGCTTTGCGTGTCCGCAGGGTCAGTACGGTTAACCCCGATAATATCGCAACCAGCCTGTGCCAGTCCTAATGCCATTCCTTGCCCCAGGCCGGTATTACAGCCGGTGATCAGCACCACTTTGCCTTCCAGATTAAACGCATCCAGTACCATCTTGTTTCTCCTTCGCTTAGCGCAGCTCGCTGATGTTGAGAGGGTCCATATCATCAAAGACCTGATTTTCACCTACCATGCCCCAGATAAAGGTATAGCGTTGTGTGCCGACCCCGGCGTGAATGGACCAGCTGGGTGAAATCACCGCTTGCTCATTGTGAATCAGCAAATGACGCGTTTCCTGCGGTTGGCCCATCATATGAAAGACTGCAGCTTCATCAGGCATATCGAAATAGAAGTACACCTCCATGCGACGCTCGTGGGTATGGCACGGCATGGTGTTCCACAGGCTGCCCTCTTCCAGTTTGGTTAATCCCATCGTGAGCTGGCAGGTTGGCAGCACATCCGGGACAATAAATTTATTGATAGTGCGACGATTAGAGGTAGCTGCACTGCCTGTCGTGACGGAAGAGGCATCCTGCAACGTGATTTTTTTATCAGGAAAAGTGTGATGGGCGGGGGCGCTGTTGTAATAAAACTTAGCCGGTTGAGCAGGACTGGCGCTGCGGAAGGTGAGATGACGCGCGCCCTTGCCAATATATAACGCTTCTTCACTGCCGATTTCCCAGGTTTTGCCGTCTATATCGATCACACCAGGGCCGCCAATGTTGATCACACCGAGTTCGCGCCGTTCAAGAAGATAGCTCACGCCAAACTGTTTGCCGATTTCATCCCCAAAGGTCACCGAATGATTTACCGGCATCACGCCGCCGATAATGATGCGGTCAATATGGCTGTAGGTCAGCGTATACGTATCGGCTTCGAAAATTTTCTCAATCAGAAATTCGCGACGTAGTGCGGCGGTGTCCAGCTGTCTGGCGTGATCGCTGTGAATGCTTTGACGAACGTCCATCTCAGACCTCTCTGCAAAAGTTTTACGCGCCCCGACTGGGGTGTCTTTGCGCATCTTAGGAAGAGTGATACCTGAATTCAATAAAAATGAAACATTGTTTTATTTATTTGTGGGGCAGGTCAATACTGTCACCAGGCAGGCATTAAAAATCCGCCTTTATTCAGGCGGGTGGAAAGTTAACCCTGCAAATGTGCCACGGTAAGCTGCGTCAGATCGTCGAGTCTGACGTTGGCTAACGACCAGCGCGGATCGTGACGGTATTCAGCGGCAGGCACCACAACAGAACGCATACGCGCCGCTTTGGTGGCAATCATGCCGTTGAATGAATCCTCAAGCGTTACGCAGTTAAGTGGATCGATGCCGAGCTTAGCAGCCGCATCAAGGTAAACCTGGGGATGCGGCTTGCTGTAAGGCAATGCTTCGGCAGAAACCAGCACCTCAAAATAGTGGCGCAGATTAAAAATTTCTAAAACGCGCTCAAGCATAAATAACGGAGAAGCAGAAACGAGGCCAGTCTTTAACCCTTGCTGCTGGCAAAGTTGCAGCGCGTTTTCAACGCCAGGCAGCAGCGGACGAGCTTCTTCAATCAATGACAGCGCACGCGTAATAATGCGATGGGTGACTTCCTGTTGGTCTGGGCCACGCCATGGCAGCGTTTCGTACCACATTCGCACTACCTGGTCGATGCGTAAACCCAGCGTGTCGGGCAGTTCGCTGCGGCGAGTCAGGTCTACATCAAGCGTAGAAAAAATATCCATTTCGGCCTGATCCCACAGCGGTTCAGAATCGATAATTAATCCATCCATATCAAACAAAGCGGCAAGAACAGGGCGGTGATATGGCATACAGCGTCTCCTTGTGAAGTTTGCGCTACCTTAGCATAAACGTTCGACGACGGCGTAGACGGCTCCTGACGGTCGCAGCCCGCTCATTTTTTTGGGAAATTTTCGTATGCACAGGTAAACTTAGTGCACATTGGATTTTGGGTTCAGGAGATACCATGACCTATCAACAGGCTGGCCGCATCGCCATCCTTAAGCGTGTGGCTGGCTGGGTGATTTTTTTACTGGCGTTACTTTCAACGGTGATTTCTGTGCTGAGTTTTATGTTTAAGCACAGCGAAAAGCAGCCTGGCATTGATGCTGTAATGCTGGATTTTGTCCATGTGATGATCGATATGGTGCGCTTTAATACGCCGTTTCTGGGCTTCTTCTGGCACAACTCGCCGGTGCCAGAGTTTAATGGTCAGATGAATATCGGCTTTTGGCTTATCTATATTTTGATTTTCGTTGGGCTGGCGCTGGAAGCATCAGGCGCAAGAATGGCGCGCCAGGCACGCCATATTAAAGAAGGAATTGAAGATCAGATGATACTGGAGCAAACGAAAGGCAGCGAAGGGCGCTCACGTCAGCAACTTGAAGAGAAAGTACGTGTGCCGCGCCATACCATTTTTTTACAAATCTTCCCGCTGTATATTTTGCCCATAGTGATTGCGGTAGTCGGGTATTTTGTGCTGTCACTGCTGGGATTGGTTTAAGCACTCAGGCCGGTTTAGCCTGGCGCTGTGCCGCTTCATCTTCATCTAATAACTGGCCAATGGCGAATTGCGCTTCGCTAAGCCAGTTACCGCCAAAAACATTGGCGCGATTAAGTAAATAGTAGAGTTGATAAACCGGTTGCCGCTGGGAGAATCCATCCGGCAGCGGCCAGACAGTATGATACCCCTCAAAAATCTGGCGTGGCAGATGGTCAAACCAGTTTAGCATCGCTAAATCACATTCACGATCGCCCCAGTAACAGGCGGGATCAAAAATCCATGGGCCTTGCGCGCTGCCCGCGCAGTTTGTCGGCCAGAGATCGCCATGAAGGAGAGAAGGTTGCGGATGATGAGACGCCAGAACGCGCTGTACACAGGCGACAATCAAGTCAGTATCGCCATATTGAATACCCTTCTCAGCGGCGATTTGGAGCTGCCAGCCAATGCGTTGTTCAGCGAAGAAAACTGACCAGCGCCGGAGCCAGCTGTTTGGCTGCGGCGTCGTCGTAATATTGTTATCGAAGTCGAGGCCAAATTGCGTCTGCTCGCTCCACTGGTGCAGACAGGCCAGCTGCTGGCCGAGCTGAAACGCGCTGTGCTCATTCAGAGGCTGTGGCGCGATATATTCCAGCAACAGAAAGCTGTCATTGCGATCATTGCCAACGCCGTAAACTTTAGGCACGCGAACTGTTTGCGTGCGTTCAAGCAGCGCTAGCTGATCGGCCTCCCAGGTAAATAGCGATAACATTTCCCGACTATTACATTTGACGAACACGTCATAATCGCCATAACGAATATGCCAGGCAGGATGAACGTCTCCACCGGGAAGTTCATGGCGTTGTGTGATTTCGGCGTTGCCTAACTGCTCGCTTAACAGACGACTAATGGCTGACCACATCGGGCTATCCTCTTTATTCGCTGCGTAAGAACGATTGTAACGCTTAAATATTCACCAAAACCAGTGCTGGTGCACGGCTTATCTGCTCAGACGGTTGAATTTTTATCTGGCGCACTACGCAAGAAATCTTCCAGCGTGGTAATTGTCACTTCTGGCTGCTGCCCCAGCACACTTTCGCCTGCGGCGGTGACTTGCTGTTGCAGTTCAGCCTCTTCAAGGGTAGTGATAATGCCAAAACTATTGGTACCCAGCTCATGAGAATGACCTTCATCATCGATTAGCGCGGTGGTAAAGCCCGCCGACGTCATGGCGCTGGTCAGTTCGAGAATGTCGCTTAGACCGGATTCCTGAAAATGGAACGTAGCAATATAACGGGTTAACGATTGCTTGCTCATCATTCACCTCTGCCTGGTTAGACTGTCCTCAGCGTAGACTACGATAAAAAAATGGGCGAATTATTAAGGAGATGAGAAGACGATTTTTTAATTATCTACGCAAAGCGACGTAAGACGACAAAGACAGGATAAGATATTTCTCCTGTTTATTGGCCTGTGTCTACGGTAATTTCCCCGGATAATGCGCCGCGTGAATAAGAAAGTTCCCATAATTCAATAATTACCAACTGAGTACAGGCGCTTTTATGGCGTTAATATTTTTTTACAAAACTTACCGTAAATAGCATTTATTGCTCAAGGAAACGCTGCAAAAATCTTCGTTTTTTAAACTGTCGCACGGATCACACTTAATGAAAGCCTTCAACAAGCTGTCTGCTGTTCTTTTACTCTCTGCCGGCGCATTTTGTCATCAGGCATTGGCCGATAATGCCGTTTTTACATCTATGGATGATCCTTCTACGGCTAAAAAACCGTTTGAAGGTTCTGCTTCTGCGGGGTATCTCGCTCAGACCGGTAATACCACCAGCGCATCGTTGACTGCTCAAACCAACATGACGTGGTATCAAAGTTCCATGGCTTACAGCTTGTGGGGCAACGCGGCAAATACATCATCTAACGATGAACGCTCTTCAGAGACTTATAACATTGGCGCGCGTACCCGCTATAACTTGAGTAACTACGATTACCTGTTTGGGCAGGCTAGCTGGTTAAGCGACCGCTTTAACGGTTATGATTCACGCGACGTATTAACCGCCGGTTACGGACGCCAACTGTTAAATGGCCCGGTACATTCTCTGCGTGCTGAATTCGGTCCGGGTGTCCGTTACGATGATTTCCAGGGCGGTGGGCATGAAACCAAAGCGCTGGGTTACGGCGCAATTAGCTATCAGTGGCAGCTGACGGATACCACTAAATTCGTGCAGGGCGTTTCTGTATTGAGCAGCTTTGGTGAAGATACGACGCTGAACTCAGAAACCGGTTTACAGGTTGCAATCAACGATCACTTCGCGCTGAAACTGGCTTACAACGTGACCTGGAATAACAATCCTCCAGAGTCTGCGCCAGATCGCACCGACACTAAAACCTCCGTTATGCTGACTTACGCAATGTAAGCATATTTCTGTTACCCCGGTTAAAGCAGCCTGGCATGATGTCAGGCTGTTTTTTTTGTTCTCTCCGGTGGTTAGGTGAAAGTGCATGGGTTTTGCTTGTTGTGTAAAACTGCTATTATTTGCGCCGCACTGCAATCTGGCGTCATTCCGACAATGTGGGTCTGACATTACGCCAGGTAATTAACTTTACTCAATGTTGCATGTAGGCTTTCGTGTGGCTTACCACTGCAATTAAGGATATGAAATGCCTGTAATTACGCTTCCTGACGGCAGCCAGCGTGTTTTTGATCGCCCTGTCAGTGTGATGGATATTGCGCTGGACATTGGCCCAGGCTTAGCCAAAGCCTGTATCGCTGGACGGGTAAATGGTGAGCTGGTGGATGCGGTTGATCCCATCAATGAAGATGCCTCCGTTGCCATCATTACCGCGAAAGACGAAGCCGGTCTGGAAATTATCCGTCACTCCTGCGCGCACCTGTTAGGTCATGCGATCAAGCAGTTGTGGCCAGACACCAAAATGGCGATTGGCCCGGTGATTGATAACGGCTTCTATTATGATGTCGATATTGATCGCACCCTGACCCAGGAAGATATTGACCTGCTGGAAAAGCGCATGCATCAGTTGGCAGAGTCCAATTACGATGTCGTGAAGAAAAAAGTCAGCTGGCAGGAAGCGCGCGACGTGTTCGCTGCGCGTGGTGAAGTCTATAAAACCACCATACTTGATGAAAATATCAGCCATGACGACCGTCCAGGCTTGTATCATCATGAAGAATACATTGACATGTGCCGCGGTCCGCACGTGCCAAACATGCGTTTCTGCCACCATTTTAAATTGCAGAAGATTTCCGGCGCCTACTGGCGCGGTGACAGCAATAATAAAATGCTGCAGCGTATTTATGGCACCGCATGGGCAGATAAGAAGCAGCTTGCTGCCTATCTGCTACGTCTGGAAGAGGCAGCAAAACGCGATCATCGTAAGATTGGTAAGCAGCTTGATCTCTACCATATGCAAGAGGAAGCGCCAGGAATGGTGTTTTGGCATAACGACGGCTGGACGATCTTCCGTGAGCTGGAAGTGTTTGTTCGCAGCAAACTGAAAGAATATCAGTATCAAGAAGTTAAAGGTCCGTTTATGATGGACCGCGTGCTGTGGGAAAAAACCGGGCACTGGGAAAACTATAAAGAAGCGATGTTCACCACCTCATCTGAGAATCGTGAATACTGTATCAAGCCGATGAACTGCCCAGGTCACGTGCAGATCTTTAATCAGGGTTTGAAATCGTACCGCGACCTGCCGTTGCGTATGGCAGAGTTTGGTAGTTGCCATCGCAACGAACCATCAGGTGCGCTGCATGGCTTAATGCGTGTACGTGGTTTTACCCAGGATGATGCCCACGTTTTCTGTACAGAAGAGCAGGTGCGTGACGAAGTAAACAGCTGTATCCGCATGGTTTATGACATGTACAGCACCTTCGGCTTTGAAAAGATCGTGGTGAAATTGTCCACCCGTCCAGAAAAACGCATTGGCACCGACAAGATGTGGGATCGTGCTGAAGAAGATCTGGCTGCCGCGCTGAATGAGAACAATATTGAATTCGAATTCCAGCCTGGCGAAGGCGCTTTTTATGGTCCGAAAATTGAATTCACCTTGTACGATTGTCTCGACCGTGCCTGGCAGTGCGGGACAGTTCAGCTAGACTTTTCGCTGCCGAAGCGTTTAGATGCCACTTATGTTGGTGAAAACAACGATCGCCAGACGCCTGTGATGATTCACCGTGCGATTCTTGGGTCGATGGAGCGCTTTATCGGCATCCTGACCGAAGAATTTGCCGGTTTCTTCCCGAGCTGGTTAGCTCCGGTACAGGCTGTGGTAATGAATATTACCGACGGGCAGGCAGAATATGTTGAGTCTTTGACACGTAAATTGCAGAATGCAGGCATTCGTGTGAAAGCAGACTTGAGAAACGAGAAGATAGGCTTTAAAATCCGCGAGCACACATTACGTCGCGTCCCTTATATGTTGGTCTGTGGTGATAAAGAGGTGGAAGCTGGCAAAGTGGCCGTTCGCACCCGCCGTGGTAAAGACCTGGGGTCGATGGATGTCGATGTGTTTGTTGAGAAGCTGCAACAAGAGATTCGCAGCCGAAATCTTCACCAATTGGAGGAATAAGGTATTAAAGGCGGAAAACGAGTACAACCGACGCGTCCAAATCGAATCAACAGTGAAATCCGCGCGACCGAAGTGCGCTTAACCGGCATTGACGGCGAGCAGATTGGTATTGTCAGTCTACGCGAGGCTTTGGAAAAAGCTGAGGAATCGGGCGTTGATTTAGTAGAAATCAGCCCGAACGCCGAACCGCCGGTTTGCCGTATTATGGATTACGGCAAGTTCCTCTATGAGAAAAGCAAATCTTCTAAGGAACAGAAGAAAAAGCAAAAAGTTATTCAGGTTAAGGAAATTAAATTCCGTCCTGGAACCGATGATGGCGACTATCAGGTCAAACTACGCAACCTGATTCGCTTTCTGGAAGAAGGCGATAAAGCCAAAATCACGCTGCGTTTCCGCGGTCGTGAGATGGCGCACCAGCAGATTGGTATGGAAGTGCTTAACCGCGTCCGTAAGGATCTGTGTGAAGATCTGGATTTGGCCATTGTCGAATCCTTCCCTTCGAAGATCGAAGGCCGCCAGATGATCATGGTGCTCGCTCCTAAGAAGAAACAGTAGGCTTTCAAGTAACATCAACCGCGCAGCGTTCGCGCTGTGCGGATGTTTGTTCGCCTGTCTGGGTCATGTTATCAACAATGCGAAGTGGATATTTTTTAAAATGCCAAAGATTAAAACCGTACGTGGCGCGGCTAAGCGCTTCAAGAAGACCGCTTCTGGCGGCTTCAAGCGTAAACACGCAAACCTGCGTCATATTCTGACCAAAAAATCTACTAAGCGTAAACGTCATCTGCGCCCTAAAGGCATGGTGTCTAAAGGCGATCTGGGTCTGGTTATTGCCTGCCTGCCATACGCATAAGTCCATTTTTTAAACAGAATATAGAACAGGAGAGCTCACATGGCTCGCGTTAAACGTGGTGTAGTTGCTCGCGCACGTCACAAAAAAATCTTAAAACAAGCTAAAGGCTATTACGGTGCACGTTCACGTGTTTACCGCGTTGCCTTCCAGGCTGTTATCAAAGCTGGTCAGTATGCTTACCGTGACCGTCGTCAACGTAAGCGTCAGTTCCGTCAGCTGTGGATCGCTCGTATCAACGCAGCGGCGCGTCAGAACGGTCTGTCTTACAGCCGTTTCATCAATGGTCTGAAAAAAGCAGCCATTGAAATTGACCGTAAAATCCTGGCCGACATCGCTGTATTCGACAAAGTGGCATTCACTGCACTGGTTGAAAAAGCGAAATCAGCGCTGGCGTAAGTCAGATGAAAAAGGGAGCTTGCTCCCTTTTTTATTATCTATAACTTACGCAAATGATTGACTTTTTCAGCGCCGCGCATTTCAATAGTGCCTTAAATTAATGACAAGGTAACCGCAAGCATGAATGCTGCTATTTTCCGTTTCTTTTTTTACTTTAGCGCCTGACATTCAGGGGCTTTTGCGCATAAGAAAAGAAACGAAAAATCGCGCCGAAAGCCTCCCTCGTGGAGGCTTTTTTGTTTCTGGCGATAGTATATTGGACCGGCAGGTCCCAACGAGAACTGACCAGCCTGACTGGAAGAAGAGGAAAACATGTCCCAACTCGCAGAACTGGTGGCCAAAGCCACGGCGGCTATTGACGGGGCGACGGATACCGCCACCCTTGACGCGGTACGCGTTGAATATCTGGGAAAGAAAGGGCATCTGACGCTGCAGATGACTACGTTGCGCGAGCTACCGGCAGAAGAACGTCCAGCCGCAGGCGCGGTGATTAATGAGGCTAAGCAGCAAGTCACGGAACGTCTGAACGCGCGCAAAGATGCGCTGGAATCAGCGGCCCTGAACGCGCGCCTGGCGGCTGAAACTATTGATGTGTCACTGCCTGGCCGTCGTATTGAAAATGGCGGTTTGCATCCGGTGACCCGTACCATCGATCGTATCGAAAACTTTTTCGGTGAATTGGGTTTCGCGGTCGTAACCGGCCCGGAAATTGAAGATGATTACCATAATTTTGATGCCCTGAATATTCCTGGCCATCACCCGGCTCGCGCCGATCACGATACCTTCTGGTTTGATGCTACGCGCTTGCTCCGTACGCAAACCTCTGGCGTGCAGATCCGCACCATGAGAAATCAGCAGCCACCCATTCGTATCATCGCTCCAGGCCGTGTGTATCGTAACGATTACGACCAGACACATACGCCAATGTTCCACCAGATGGAAGGTTTGATCGTTGATAAGAACATCAGCTTCACCAATCTGAAAGGCACGCTGCACGATTTCCTGAACAACTTTTTTGAAGAAAATTTGCAGATCCGCTTCCGTCCTTCTTATTTCCCCTTTACCGAGCCGTCAGCGGAAGTGGATGTTATGGGCAAAAACGGTAAATGGCTGGAAGTATTGGGTTGCGGCATGGTGCACCCGAACGTTCTGCGCAATGTCGGCATCGATCCAGAAATCTATTCTGGCTTTGCGTTTGGTATGGGCATGGAGCGTTTGACCATGTTGCGCTATGGCGTAACCGATCTGCGCGCTTTCTTCGAAAATGATTTACGTTTCCTCAAACAATTTAAGTAAGGGCAGGTTATCCAATGAAATTCAGTGAACTCTGGTTACGCGAATGGGTAAATCCAGCCCTGGACAGTGCTGCATTGTCTGAGCAAATCACCATGGCCGGCTTAGAAGTTGATGGCGTTGACGCAGTTGCTGGCGCGTTTCATGGCGTGGTTGTCGGTGAAGTGGTGTCATGCGGCCAGCATCCTAATGCCGATAAACTGCGCGTCACCAAAATCAACGTCGGCGGTGAGCGTCTGCTGGACATCGTCTGTGGCGCGCCAAACTGCCGCCAGGGGCTGAAAGTCGCAGTGGCTACCGTTGGCGCGGTGCTGCCGGGCGACTTCAAAATCAAAGCAGCCAAACTGCGCGGCGAGCCGTCTGAAGGCATGCTGTGTTCATTTTCCGAGTTGGGAATGTCGGACGATCACAACGGCATCATCGAGCTGCCTGCCGATGCGCCCGTAGGAACCGACATCCGTGAATACCTGCAACTTGATGACAACACCATTGAAATCAGCGTGACACCAAACCGGGCAGACTGCCTCGGGATAATTGGCATCGCTCGTGATGTGGCGCTACTGAATGGTTTGCCGCTCAATGCCCCAGATATTCAGCCGGTTGCGACAAGTATCAATGACACGTTCCCGATCCGGGTTGATGCCACGCATGCCTGCCCGCGCTATTTAGGTCGGGTGGTGAAAGGCATTAACGTGGCCGCCGCCACGCCGCTGTGGATGAAAGAGAAGCTGCGCCGCTGCGGAATTCGCTCAATCGATCCGGTAGTCGATATCACGAACTACGTGTTGCTGGAGCTGGGCCAGCCGATGCACGCTTTCGACCTTGATCGTATTGATGGCGGCATTGTTGTGCGGATGGCGAAAGAGGGCGAGGCCCTGACGCTGCTGGATGGCAACGAAGTTAAGCTGTCCAGCGACACGCTGGTGATTGCCGATCACCATAAAGCGCTGGCGATGGGGGGCATTTTTGGTGGTGAGCATTCAGGCGTTAATACCGAAACGCAGAATATCCTGTTTGAATGTGCCTATTTCGATCCCCTGGCCATTACCGGTCGCGCGCGTCGTTACGGCCTGCACACTGATGCTTCACACCGCTACGAGCGTGGCGTTGACCCGGCGCTGCAACACACCGCGCTAGAACGCGCCACTCAGTTACTTCTGGAAATTTGTGGCGGCGAAGCCGGTCCGGTTATTGACCAGACGCATCAGGAAACCCTGCCCGCCCAGACCACCATTACTTTGCGCCGCGAAAGGCTGGACCGGTTAATTGGTCATGTTATCGCGGACGATCAGGTAACCGATATTCTGACACGTCTGGGGTGTCAGGTCAGTGTGAATGACGGTGAGTGGAAAGCCGTTGCGCCAGGCTGGCGTTTCGATATGGCGATTGAAGAAGATCTGATTGAAGAAGTCGCACGCGTTTACGGCTACAACAACATTCCAGATGTGCCGGTCCAGGCGGGCCTGGTCATGACCCAACATCGTGAAGCCGATCTGTCATTGAAACGTGCGAAAAATTTGCTGGTGGATAAAGGCTATCAGGAAGCGATTACTTACAGCTTCGTTGATCCTAAAGTGCAGCAACTGCTGCATCCAGGCGAAGAGGCGTTGATTCTGCCTAGCCCCATTTCAAGCGAGATGTCGGCTATGCGTCTCTCATTATGGACAGGATTGTTGAGCGCGGTGGTATATAACCAGAACCGCCAGCAAAGCCGTGTGCGCCTGTTTGAGAGCGGGTTGCGCTTTGTACCGGATACGCAAGCTGATTTAGGCATTCGTCAGGATCTTATGCTGGCTGGCGTGTTAAGTGGAAATCGCTATGAGGAGCATTGGGATCTGGCGCGTCAGACGGTTGACTTCTATGATTTAAAAGGCGATTTAGAAGCGCTGCTCGATTTAACCGGCAAACTGGATGATGTCCGTTTCTGTGCTGAAGTGAATCCGGCACTGCATCCAGGACAAAGTGCAGCCATTTATTTGCAGAATGAACGAATCGGATTTATCGGAGTGGTTCATCCTGAGCTGGAACGTAAGCTGGATCTTAATGGCCGCACCTTAGTCTTTGAACTGCTTTGGAATAAGGTCGCAGACCGCGTCCTGCCTGACGCGCGCGAGATTTCACGCTTCCCAGCAAACCGTCGTGATATTGCCGTTGTAGTGGCTGAAAATGTCCCGGCAGCAGATGTCATTGCGGAGTGTAAGAAAGTTGGCGTAAATCATATAGTTGGCGTAAACTTGTTTGACGTGTACCGCGGTAAGGGCGTTTCCGAGGGTTTTAAGAGCCTCGCTATTAGCCTGATTTTGCAGGATACCAGCCGGACACTCGAAGAAGAGGAGATTGCCGCGACCGTTAGTCAATGTGTTGCGGCATTAAAAGAGCGATTCCAGGCAACCTTGAGGGATTGAACCTATGGCGCTTACAAAAGCTGAAATGTCAGAGTACCTGTTTGAGAAGCTCGGGCTGAGCAAACGCGATGCAAAAGAGTTGGTGGAACTGTTTTTCGAAGAGGTACGTCGCGCTTTGGAAAATGGAGAACAGGTAAAACTGTCTGGGTTTGGCAATTTCGACCTGCGCGACAAAAACCAGCGTCCAGGCAGAAACCCAAAGACGGGAGAAGATATTCCGATCACAGCGCGTCGCGTTGTGACCTTTCGTCCAGGGCAGAAGCTGAAAAGCCGCGTCGAGAACGCAACACCTAAAGAAACTGACTGATTTCAGTATTTAAAAAAGGCCGCGCAAGTGGCCTTTTTCATTGCTGACGGCTGCAAACAGCATTATAAACCTTCACAATTTCTCCAGTGTGTCAGGATTCTGTCAGTATATTGAAAGTATCTGGCAAATCAGCCCCTGCCGATAGTGACCTGTTTAGGGCTTTTGTTATAACAGCGCCCACACATAACAAGAGGTCAGGCTGATGAAAAAGACAGCTATTTTATTAGGTATCCTGTCAGGTATGCCGCTGTTAGCGAATGCAAACGTTTCAGTAAATATTCATACGCCGGGGGTATCGATTCATATTGGCGATCGCGATAAGCGCGGCTATTACTGGGACGGTTACGACTGGCGTCAGCCGACATGGTGGAAGCAGCATCAGGGACGTCATGTCGGACTGAAAGGCCCGCATGGTTACTGGAACGGTAATGGCTGGCAATCGCAGCGTCCCGAACATCGCCAGCCAGCGAAAGCGCCACAAAAGCGCGAGCAACCACACAAAGAGCAGCAGAAACATGACAATAAAAATCGTGGCAACGATAATGGACAACCGGTCCCGCCACATAAGTAAATTTTATTCGGCGTCTTAAGGCGCCGCTTTTCACGCCTTTCTTTTTTCTGCAATCTTACTACAATCAATGCTCTGTTTTCTCAGCCAGCCCTGCTTATGCTCCTGCCAGACCAGCTCGCCCGCCAGGCCGATCGTTACAGCCAAAAATGGTTATACGGTTTAGCTATTATGCTACTTGTTTTGTTATTTCTTAGCCTGTGCGCTGGTGACAGCTGGATCGCGCCCTCCCAATGGTTGAGCGAAAGCGGCAGACTATTTGTCTGGCAATTACGTATGCCACGAGCCTTAGCTGTCATGCTGGTTGGCGCTGCGTTGGCCATTTGTGGCGTGGTGATGCAGGCACTGTTTACTAACCCTCTCGCGGAACCGGGATTGCTCGGCGTATCCAATGGTGCAGGTATCGGTTTAGTGCTTGGCGTACTGCTGGGCAGTGGCTCATTGTGGAGCCTTAGCATGGCGGCAATGACAGGTGCGCTGACCATCACCTTAATTTTGCTGCATTTTGCCCATCGGCAATTATCCGTCACGCGTTTGCTGTTAACCGGTGTCGCGCTGGGCATTATCTGTAGCGCCATCATGACCTGGGCGGTGTATTTCAGTACCAGTCTGGATCTGCGTCAGTTGATGTATTGGATGATGGGCGGTTTTAGCGGTATTGACTGGCGTTATGGCTGGATGATGCTGGCGCTGCTGCCGGTGATGTTAGCCTTGACCCGAACCTCACGCGTCCTCAATCTGCTGGCATTAGGCGAAACGTCGGCCCGTCAGCTGGGATTATCACTATTCTTCTGGCGAAATATCCTGGTACTGGCGATGGGATGGCTGGTTGGTGTAAGTGTCGCCATGGCCGGTGCGATAGGCTTCGTGGGGCTGGTGATTCCCCATTTGTTACGTCTGAGCGGACTCAACGATCATCGCTATTTGTTGCCTGCATCGGCTTTAGCCGGGGCCAGCGTGCTGTTAGGTGCCGATATTATTGCGCGTCTGGCGTTAACTTCCGCTGAACTGCCAATTGGCGTAGTGACGGCGACACTTGGCGCACCACTATTCATTGCGTTATTAATAAGATCTTCGCGCTAGCTTCGGCTGGCTTTAATGCATCAACAACAGGAATTCGTTATGAGTATTTATCAAACTGAACTGGTTACGCTTGATGGGGAAAAAACCTCGCTGACACAATGGCAGGGTAAGGTACTGTTGGTGGTTAATGTAGCCTCGAAATGCGGTTTAACGCCACAGTATGAAGAGCTGGAGAAGCTGCAAAAAGCCTGGCAGGAATCAGGGATTCAGCGTGTTGGGTTTTCCTTGCAATCAGTTTCTTGAGCAGGAGCCGGGCAGCAGCGAAGAGATTAAAACCTTCTGTAGCACTACCTATGGCGTGACATTCCCGTTGTTTGCCAAAACTGACGTGAATGGTGCCGAACGCCATCCTCTGTATGCTCAGCTGGTTGCCGCTAAGCCGGACGCGGTTCGTCCTGAAGGCAGCGGTTTTTATGAACGCCAGGTAAGTAAAGGACGAGCCCCAAAAGCGCCAGGCGACATTTTGTGGAATTTCGAAAAATTCCTTATTGATCGTGATGGGCATGTCGTACAGCGTTTTGCGCCGGATATGTCGCCGGAAGATCCGATTATTTTAGAAAGTATTAAGATGGCTTTAGCGAAATAAATGTTTTTTAGCCTGAAAGACGCAGCCGTCGCCGGGCGGTTGCTGCCTTTTACTGCCGGGTTAACCGCCGGTAAGTTGATTCATGTGGTTGGGCCAAACGGCGCTGGAAAAAGCACCTTATTAGCGCTCCTGGCTGGTTTGCAAAATTACAGTGGTGAGGCAACATTACTCGGGCAGCCGTTGAACGAATGGCGCGGCCCCGCGTTAGCCCGGCTGCGAGCCTGCTTGCCGCAACATCAACATCCCCTGAGTCAGATGCCGGTTTATCACTATCTCCGCCTGCATCTGCAATCTGACGCGCCACAAGCCGATCGGCGACTTAGCGATTTGCTAAACATGTTCCAGTTGAGCGACAAACTCACGCGTTCGTTAACCCAGCTTTCCGGCGGCGAATGGCAACGTGTACGTCTGGCTGCAAGCTGCGCGCAAATTGATCCGCAAATCAATACGCAAGGCCGTCTGCTGATTCTGGATGAACCCATGACCGCTTTGGATATTGCACAGCAGAAGGCCGTTGATGACGTCATTAGCCAACTGTGCCGGGCTGGGGTTTGCGTGATCGCCAGCAGTCACGATCTTAACCATAGCCTGCTGCATGCGGATAGGGCCTGGTTGCTCCATCAGGGTAAAATGATTGCGCAAGGCGAACCCTCTGCCATTCTTACGCCAGAACGCTTATCTCCGCTCTATCAAATCGCTTTTCGCCAGCTGAAGCTGGAAGGACACACGCTGCTAACCGTTATGCCCTGAGGCATCCGGCTTGCTACGCTCACTGTTTTCCCGCTACATTAGCACAGTTGCAACTTATCAAGGACATGCTGCGATGCGGATCGGCTTACTGATTTTGGTTCTGCTGTTAGTGGGATGTAGCCATCATGCGCCACCGATTAATGGACGTCTTTCCGATTCGATCACCGTCATCGCACAGCTCAACGAACAGCTGGGGGACTGGCGGGGTACGCCGTATCGTTATGGTGGCATGAGCCGCCGCGGCGTTGATTGTTCTGGCTTTGTCTATCTGACCTTCCGCGATAAATTTGCTTTGCAGCTACCCCGTACCACACGGGCACAAAGCGATATGGGAACGCGTATCAATAAAGAGGATCTCCTGCCGGGGGACCTGGTGTTCTTCAAAACTGGCGGCGGCGAGAATGGATTGCATGTGGGCATTTATGATGCTGATAACGCTTTCATTCATGCATCAACCAGTCAGGGTGTTATTCGATCGTCACTGGATAATGTCTACTGGCGAAAAGTCTTTTGGCAGGCGAGACGCATTTAATTAGTATGTCTGTTGCGTGTCTTAGGCCAAAATTAAATTAGCGGAAAAGTTTTTAAACAGTCTGCCTTAACTGAAACGCTTTTAATTATCATCATTATTATGAAATTAGTTTTCAAACTTTAATGCATTGCTTTCTCTTTATTTGGCTTAAGGTTTATACTTTAATAAACAAAGCTTAATGGAAGCGCAAAACTGACCGTTTCTTCATGCGTTTGAAACTATTGCCTGCTTGTTTTCAATCATATACGATGCACATATTGCCGCATATTCTGGCTTCAGAAATGAAAATTCACTTGTCTGCCGACTATGAGTCGGAAATTTGGTTTTATCCTGTCTACGCATCGAACGGGCACTTAATTGCTGTTGAGCTGGTCAGTCAGTTTGTTCATGAAAGTGCGCCTGTTACGTGGCCGCAGGACTTACTATTGCCGCAGCTTGATAAAGAGCAGCAGTTACGCCTGCTACAGAGCCAAATTTCTCTGCTTGAACAGCACCGTTCTATTTTTGAGGAACAGGGTATACTGGCGTTAATGCGTATTAACCATCAACTGTCGGTTCGCATACTTGAGAGCGAATTTTTGACGCGAAAAATAAAGCAACTGCCTTTTCTGTTATTAGATCTTAGCGAAACCTTTCCGCACTTAGCGCAGGGTATTCATAATCCTCTGCTCGCTACTCTTCATCGTGAGTTTCGTTTATCTCTTTCACAGTTTGGCGCCGGAAACTCTCCGGCTAACGCGGTTTACGATAACGTGTTTAGCTGCATTAAATTAGATAAGTATTTTATTCAGGAGCTGGCAAAGCGGGATTCCTTCCAGCCTTTTATTCAGAGTATTTTAGATAATTTCCGTTCTCACTGTGAGCATATGATAATTTGCGGTGTTGATGATGAATTATTACTGAATAAAATAAACAAACTGTCGGGAGTGCATTTGCAAGGGGCATTATTTCCGGTGGTTAAATCCGATGCGCTTGAGGCGTTGATTTACGCCAATACCCATTCGCCCACCTCACAGCTTCCGCAGTAATCTGTCTTATCCCGGTTTTCAACGTTACACTGATAGTTTTACAACGACGGGGCATAATGACTACCGCTCGGGAGAAACTATGTTTTTTGACAACAGCTGGTTCCATGAGCTGAAGGGATGTTACACCGCCCTTAAACCGACTCCGCTGGAAGGCGGCCGTTTGCTGTACCACAATGCACCGTTGGCTAGCGATATGGCGCTGGATACCGTCTTATTTACCGGTGAGGGGGATGGCGTCTGGTACGGCGCAGCCTTATTACCGGGAATGGAACCGCTGGCGCAGGTCTACAGCGGCCATCAGTTTGGCGTCTGGGCCGGTCAACTTGGCGACGGGCGCGGCATATTGCTGGGCGAGCAACGTCTGGCCAATGGCAGCAAACTCGACTGGCATTTAAAAGGGGCAGGCTTAACGCCTTATTCACGCATGGGTGACGGACGGGCGGTGATCCGTTCTACCGTTCGTGAGTTTCTGGCATCCGAAGCGCTACATCATTTGGGCATACCTACTTCACGTGCGCTAACCATTGCCATTGGCGATGAACCGGTACGGCGTGAAACCACCGAACGCGGCGCCATGCTAATGCGTATTGCAGAAAGTCATTTACGCTTTGGCCATTTTGAGCATTTCTATTACAGCAACCAGCAAGAAAAAGTACAGCTGCTGGCGGATTACGCTATTCGCCACCATTGGCCGCACTTAACAGATGATAAAGATCGCTATCTGCTCTGGTTTACCGATGTGGTAAAACGCACCGCTGGTTTAATCGCCCAATGGCAAAGTGTCGGTTTTGCGCATGGGGTGATGAATACCGATAACATGTCAATTCTTGGGCTGACGCTGGATTACGGGCCGTTTGGTTTTCTTGATGACTATCAGCCGGATTTCATTTGTAATCACAGTGATTATCAGGGCCGCTACAGCTTCGAAAATCAGCCGATGATAGGTTTGTGGAATCTCAACCGGCTGGCACATGCGCTTTCAGGTTTAATGAATACCGAGCAGCTTAAACAGGCGTTAAGCCACTATGAACCGGAACTGATGCGCGTCTGGGGAGAGCGTATGCGCGCCAGGCTCGGTTTACTTAGCGCAGACAGCCATGACAATGAAATTCTGACCGGTCTGTTGGCGTTAATGAGCAAGGAGCGCAGCGATTACACCCTGACATTCCGTTTGCTCAGTCATACACAACAACATGAAGCGCGCTCGCCCTTGCGTGATGAGTTTATTGATCGCGAAGAGTTTGACCGCTGGTATAGCCGCTATCGCGAACGCTTAATGCAGGATGAAGCCAGTGATGAAACGCGACAGGCCACAATGAAGGCGGCTAACCCGGCGCTGGTGTTACGCAACTATTTAGCGCAGCAGGTCATTGAAGAGGCGGAAAAAGGCGAAAAAGGTGCGTTAGAACAGTTGCATCAGGCATTGCAGCAACCGTTTAGTGACGAAACGGCCGCTGAATATCGACAGCGGCCGCCAGACTGGGGAAAAACGTTAGAAGTCAGCTGTTCGAGCTAAATTAAAAGCGATGCGACACAGCCTCGGCGAGCAGGGCCAGCACTTCTTCGCTGTCCTGCCAGCTGAGGCAAGGATCGGTAATTGACTGACCGTATACCAGCGGTTCGCCGCTTACCACTTTCTGATTGCCTTCCTCGATAAAGCTTTCAATCATCACACCCGCGACCGCACGTGAACCGGCCTGAATCTGTTGCGCGACCTCAACGGCAACGTCACGCTGACGACGATGCTGCTTCAGGCAGTTGCCGTGGCTGAAGTCGATTACCAACTGCTCCGGCAAATGGAATTCGCGCAGGTTTGCTGCCGCCTCTGCTACATCATTAGCATAATAATTGGGCTGCTTGCCGCCGCGTAAAATGACATGACTATACGGATTACCGCTGGTCTGATAAATCGTCATCTGACCCTCTTTATCCGGCGATAAAAACATATGGCTGACGCGCGAGGCACGGATGGCGTCAACCGCGATGCGCACATTGCCATCCGTACCATTTTTAAAGCCTACCGGACAGGATAGCGCGGAAGCCATTTCACGGTGAATCTGACTTTCAGTGGTCCGTGCGCCAATAGCGCCCCAGCTGATCAGATCAGCAATAAACTGCCCGATCACCATATCAAGAAATTCAGTGGCGGTTGGCAAACCCAGGGCGTTGATGTCAATCAGCAACTGACGTGCAATACCAATACCGCGATTGACATCAAAGCTACCATCAAGGCTGGGATCGGAAATCAGACCTTTCCAGCCCACCACCGTGCGCGGTTTTTCAAAGTAGGCGCGCATCACAATTTCCAGTCGATCCTGATAGCGTTCGCGCAAAACATTAAGGCGCTGAGCGTAATCTAAGGCGGCTTTGGGATCGTGCAGAGAGCAGGGGCCAATCACCACCAGCAAACGGGGATCTTCCCCGGTCAAAATACGGGCAATGCGTTTACGTGCGGCGGTTACGTTATCAGCAATAGCCGCAGAAATAGGATGTTCTGCCGCCAGGCTGGCTGGCGTAATCAGCCCACCAATGCGTGCCGTACGCAGTTCGTCAGTTTTATTCATGGGTTTCTCGAAAACTATTCTTCGCAACGGTGAAATACCGGGAAGTGATGGGGGTCACAATAAACCATTAGTCTGCGAATTCAACCCAGATACCAGAAATGGGCACAAAATTGTCGGCAGCACCGCTTTACATCGCTGCCGCCCTGAAAGAAATCAGTACATGCGGCGCGTCAGCCCCATGATGTCGAGAATTTTGGTGGCAATCTCTTCGACGGAATAGTTGGTGCTATTGAGGTAGCGAATTTGATGGGTGCGAAACAGCGCTTCAACTTCGCCGACTTCGAGCCGACACTGACGCATTGAGGCGTAACGGGTATTTTCCGCGCGTTCCTGACGAATCGCCGCCAGACGTTCAGGATCAATAGTCAAACCAAACAGTTTATGTTGAAGCTGGCGCAAAGCAGGGGGCAACTTCAGATTATCCATATCATCGGCGATGAAGGGGTAATTCGCCGCACGAATACCGAACTGCATAGCTAAATAGAGGCTGGTGGGGGTTTTACCACAGCGCGAGACGCCTAACAGAATCACCTGGGCCTCTTCCAGACCACGCAATGAAATGCCGTCATCGTGTGCCAGGGTGTAATCAATAGCGGCGATGCGCGCATCATATTTTCCCAGATTACTGGCATCTAAACCATGCGTACGATGCGCGACAGGCGCAGGCGATAGACCCAGCTCCTGCTGTAGCGGCGCCACCAGCGCCTGCACAATGTCCTGACAAAATCCTTCGCTCTGGACAATGATGTCGCGTACTTCAGGTGTGACAATCGAGAAGAACACCAGCGGACGAACGCCGCTCTGCTGGTAGATCGCATTAATCTGTGCCTTAACGGCTTGCGCGCGCTGCACATTCTCTACAAAAGGTAACGTAACGCTGTTGGTATTTACCGGAAACTGGGATAGCACCGCGTGCCCCAACACCTCGGCGGTGATAGCGGTGCCATCTGAAATATAAAATACGCTTCTGTCAGTACTCATAGGGGATACCTGTTTCTGGTCGGGAATGTAAAAAGCTCAACGAGGTGTATAAGAGAGATTAAAACAAAAAAATCCATCATTCTCTTCTGTGAAGGTTTTATTTTTCCATAATGAGACCGGTTAACGCTCTGCAAATAATAAATGAAATGACGTTTCTTAAACCTTTATTTTACGATCCAGTTCAGGATGAACTGAAAATAGGCGCTTTTTTTGTTGCGCAACAAAAATCATGGCATAAGCCGCTGAAATCGGTCCCATTATAGCGCCATCAACCCTTTAGCAAAAAATAGCCCGTTTGCGCAACATCAAACAAAGACAGGTACAATTCCGAATTTAAAAAAATATCGTAAGCTTTAACGATTCAACACTTAGTCTTTATTTGGGCAATGTGCCAGGCTGTTTTGGCGAATTGCACGATGTTCCATATGCCCACTCATATTTAAAGGATAAGCTCAATGTCCAATAAAGGCGAACAGCCGTTAGTGCTCTGGTATAATCAGCTTGGTATGCATGATGTTGATCGGGTGGGGGGCAAAAATGCCTCTCTGGGTGAAATGATTACCAACTTGTCGTCGCTGGGTGTTTCCGTTCCGAATGGTTATGCGACCACATCTTATGCATTTAATCAGTTTCTCGATCAAAGCGGGCTGAACCAGCGTATCTATGAACTGCTGGATAAGACCGATATTGATGATGTTAATGAGCTGGCAAAAGCTGGCAAACAAATTCGACAGTGGGTGGTGGATACGCCATTCCAGCCGGAACTGGAAGCTGCCATCCTTGAGGCCTATCAGCAGCTCTCTGCTGATGATGCAGAAGCTTCTTTTGCGGTGCGTTCTTCCGCTACCGCTGAAGATATGCCCGACGCGTCATTTGCGGGCCAGCAAGAAACCTTTCTGAACGTACAGGGTATCGATGCGGTAATGGTCGCGGTGAAGCATGTTTACGCATCACTGTTTAACGACCGCGCCATCTCTTACCGCGTGCACCAGGGTTACGATCACCGTGGCGTTGCATTGTCAGCCGGTATTCAGCGCATGGTGCGTTCTGACCTCGCTTCATCAGGCGTACTTTTTACCATTGATACTGAATCCGGTTTCGATCAGGTTGTGTTTATTACTGCGGCATACGGCCTTGGCGAAATGGTGGTGCAGGGCGCCGTTAACCCCGATGAATTCTATGTGCATAAACCAACGCTGGCGGCGAATCGTCCGGCGATTGTGCGCCGCAATATGGGCTCGAAAAAAGTCCGCATGGTATACGCTGACTCACGGGAGCATGGCGAGCAGGTGCGTATTGAAGATGTGCCTGAAACCGAACGGGATCGCTTCTGTCTGACCGATGACGAAATCCAGGCCCTTGCGCGCCAGGCGATACTCATCGAGCAGCACTACAAACGCCCAATGGATATTGAGTGGGCAAAAGATGGCCATACCGGAAAGCTGTATATTGTGCAGGCGCGCCCGGAAACGGTTCGCTCAAACGGCCAGGTCATGGAACGCTACAGCCTGCAAGGAAAAGGTAAAGTGGTGGTAGAAGGCCGGGCGATTGGCCATCGTATCGGTGCGGGTGAAGTGAAAGTAATTCACGACATTAGCGAAATGAACCGCATCGAGAAAGGCGATGTGCTGGTGACCGACATGACCGACCCGGACTGGGAACCGATCATGAAAAAGGCTTCAGCTATTGTGACCAATCGCGGCGGCCGTACCTGCCACGCAGCCATCATTGCGCGTGAGCTGGGGATTCCGGCGGTTGTCGGCTGCGGTAATGCCACCGACTTGCTAAAAGATGGTCACAAAGTCACGGTTTCATGCTCGGAAGGCGATACTGGCTACGTCTACGACGATTTACTGGATTTTGATGTCACCAGCTCTCAGGTTGATGAGATGCCTGATCTGCCGCTCAAGATCATGATGAACGTCGGCAACCCGGATCGCGCATTCGACTTCGCCTGTTTGCCGAATGAAGGGGTGGGTCTGGCGCGACTGGAATTTATCATCAACCGCATGATTGGCGTGCATCCAAAAGCGTTACTGGAGTTTGATCAGCAAACGCCAGAACTGCAGCAGCAAATCCGCCAGATGATGAAAGGTTTTGACGATCCGGTTGAGTTTTATATTGCGCGTCTGACGGAAGGCATTGCGACCCTGGGGGCAGCCTTTGCGCCGAAACGCGTGATTGTGCGCCTGTCTGACTTTAAATCAAACGAATACGCCAACCTGGTCGGCGGTGAGCGTTACGAACCAGAAGAAGAAAACCCGATGTTAGGCTTCCGTGGGGCGGGGCGCTATGTTGCTGACAGCTTCCGTGACTGCTTTGCCCTGGAGTGTGAGGCGGTTAAACGTGTACGTAATGACATGGGCCTGACGAATGTTGAAATCATGGTTCCTTTTGTTCGTACCGTAGACCAGGCCGAAGCGGTAGTTGACGAGCTGGCACGCCAGGGGCTGAAACGTGGTCAGGATGGGCTGAAAATCATTATGATGTGTGAGATCCCATCTAATGCCTTGCTGGCCGATCAGTTCCTGCAACACTTTGATGGCTTCTCCATCGGCTCTAATGATATGACACAGCTGGCACTGGGACTCGATCGTGATTCAGGGGTGGTTTCTGCCCTGTTTGATGAGCGAAATGAGGCAGTAAAAGCGCTGCTTTCGATGGCGATCCGCGCAGCGAAGAAGCAGGGCAAGTATGTGGGCATTTGTGGCCAGGGACCGTCAGATCATCAGGATTTTGCTGCCTGGCTCATGGAAGAAGGTATCGATAGTTTGTCGCTGAATCCTGACACCGTGGTTGAAACCTGGTTAAGTCTGGCTGAGTTATCCAGCCCGGCATAACTATCAAATTCGCGTCACAATCAGCCAAAGGCCAGCATTGCTGGCCTTTTCCTCTTTTTAGCAGCCAAAAAAAAAGCCCACCGCAGGGGATGGGCAAAGACTACACACAGCAATTCTTTTCTTACTCAGGGGAAAAAGGTTGTTTTAAAATCAGAGAGTTGATCTAAAACATAAGAAACATGTTATTCACCCGGCCCGCTGGCGTCTTTAAGAATCCTCTTATTAGTTTAAAGCCAATAACCTTTTGTCACGGTCTCAGGGCCATTTGGGGTAAGAAACAGCGTATAAAATAATCTTTTTTGAACGTGAGAAGGGGATTCCGGTCATAAACCGGTTTTTTTATTAAAATCTGCTTATGGGAAAAAAGAGTAACGAGACGTAATTAATTACGGGCGGTTCATTACCATTAACCGCCCTAATCATTGAAAGGTCAGGATGCGGGAGGTTCTTCGTCGTGCTCACCCAGTTCCTCAACCACCGTCAAGGGGTCGTCATTAGGTGAAGGCGCTTCGTGCATCCATACCGAAACCAGGCGGTAAGAAACTGCCAGCACGACCGGACCAATAAATAAACCGATCATACCAAACGCGATCAAGCCACCAATCACGCCAGACAGAATCAGAATCATGGGTAAATCGGCCCCCATGCGGATCAACATGGGCCGCAGCACGTTATCCAGAGTGCCAACCACGCAACTCCAGACTAATAAAACTGTGCCCCATGTTGTGTCGCCACTCCAGTAGAGATAGATGATGGCGGGCACCAGTACCAGCAACGGGCCGATTTGCACCAGACAGCAAAGGATCATTAACACCGTCAACAGCGTGGCGTAAGGTATACCGGAAATCGCCAGGCCAATGCCGCCCAACACCCCCTGCACCAGCGCGGTCACTACGACGCCCAGCGCCACCGCACGAATCGCCTGTCCCGCCAGTAATACCGCCGCATCACCACGCCGTCCCGCCATGCGAAAGGCAAAATGACGGATGCCGTGTGCCGCTTGTTCACCACGCCAGTAAAGCAGCACGCTGAACAGCAACATCACCGCCAGGTGGATCATAAAACGACCGAAATGGCCGGCCTGCGCCACGAAAAACCCCGTTGTGCGCCCGATATAGGGCTGCAATTTAGCCATAATCGCTGCGCCGCCGCCAGCTACCAGCTTTTGATAGCTGGAGAAAAGCTTTTCGCCAATCAGCGGAATGCTATTGAGCCAGTTCAGCTCAGGCAGCATGTGACCTTGCATTGCCCAGGCGATGACTGGCGCGCTGTTATCGATCAGGCTATTCACCAATAGCGCGATGGGAATAATAAACAGCAGCAGAAGCAGAAGCGTCATAACGATAACTGCCAGCGATCGTCGTCCCCATAAGAGGCGCTGCAATTTAAGCATTAGCGGCCAGGTGGCAATCACCACCATACTGGCCCAGGAAAAGCCCAGAATAAATGGCTGAACGACCCATAAACAGGCGATAATCAGCAGTAAAATGAACATTAAGGTAAACAGTATCTGCGGTAGATCCATGTCCCGGTACTGACTTTTCATAATTAACATATGGCCTCGTTGACATCCTTCAATTCCGGGCTTTACGCGCCCGGTTTAATCATGAGCTATTTAATGGCGTTTAAACAGGGCACAAGGGAAAGGTTTTTACGTTTCCTGAAAAAACGGCAGGCACAGTAAAAATGTGATAAAACGAGGGATTAAAGCAAATCACACAGACGCAAACGTTTACAACATCTCGGTCTCACACTCATGATCCCACAGATTTCACAGGCGCCAGGCCTTATTCAACTGGTGCTGACATTCCTTGAGTCGCTGAAAGAGCAAGGCTTTACCGGCGACACTGCGACCAGCTATGCCGATCGTCTTTCCCTTTCCACCGATAACAGTGTTTATCAATTACTGCCCGATGCGGTGCTGTTTCCCCGTTCCACTGCTGATGTGGCGCTGATCGCCCGTTTAGCCAGTGAAGAGCGTTTTACCAGCCTGGTCTTTACCCCACGCGGCGGAGGCACGGGCACCAACGGACAGTCGCTGAATCAGGGCATTATCGTTGATATGTCACGCCATATGAACCGCATTCTGGAAATCAATCCAGAGCAAGGCTGGGTGCGGGTAGAAGCGGGCGTCATTAAAGATCAACTGAATGCTTATCTGAAGCCGTTTGGCTTTTTTTTCTCGCCGGAGTTATCAACCAGCAACCGCGCTACGCTAGGCGGAATGATCAATACCGATGCTTCAGGACAAGGCTCGCTGGTGTATGGCAAAACTTCCGATCACGTCATGGGTTTGCGGGCGGTGTTACTGGGCGGCGAGATTCTTGATACGCGCCCAATGGCAACCGCGCTGGCGGAAAACCTGGGACAAACGCAGACGCTGGAAGGGCGCATTTATCAGCAGGTAATAAGCCGGTGTCGCGAGCAGCGCAAACTGATTCTGGAGAAGTTCCCCCGGCTCAATCGTTTTCTGACCGGGTATGATTTGCGCCACGTATTTAGTGACGATATGCAGACATTCGATCTGACACGTTTGTTGTGCGGCGCAGAAGGGACGTTAGCTTTTATTACGGAAGCACGGCTGGATATTACGCCGATCCCCAAAGTTCGTCGGCTGGTTAATATTAAATATGACTCTTTCGATTCTGCGCTGCGTAATGCACCGTTTATGGTTGAGGCCAAAGCGCTATCGGTTGAAACCGTCGATTCAAAAGTCCTGAACCTGGCGCGGGAGGACATCGTCTGGCACTCAGTAAAAGAGCTGATTACGGATGTGCCAGATAAAGATATGCAGGGGCTGAACATCGTTGAATTCGCGGGCGACAATGCTGAGCTGATTGAAGATCAGCTCAGCAGCCTGTGTCAGCGACTGGATACGTTAATGACACAGCAGCAGGGTGGGGTAATTGGCTATCAGCTGTGTGATGATCTGGATGGCATTGAACGCATCTATAACATGCGTAAAAAAGCGGTGGGATTGCTGGGAAATGCCAAAGGTCGCGCAAAACCCATCCCCTTCGTTGAAGATACCGCGGTCCCTCCTGAAAATCTCGCTGACTATATTGTCGAATTTCGCGCGCTGCTGGACAGCCATGGCTTGAGTTATGGCATGTTTGGACATGTAGATGCGGGTGTATTGCATGTGCGTCCGGCGCTGGATATGACAGACCCGCAGCAGGAAATGCTGATGAAGCAGATCTCCGACGAGGTGGTGGCGCTAACGGCACGCTATGGCGGTCTGCTGTGGGGCGAGCACGGCAAAGGTTTTCGTGCGCAATACAGCCCGGAATTTTTTGGTGAAGCGTTGTTCGATGAGCTTCGTCGCATTAAAGCGGCGTTTGATCCGCATAATCGTCTTAACCCCGGTAAAATTTGCACGCCTTTCGACAGTCAGGCCGAAATGATGCAGATCGATGCGGTCAAGCGCGGCACATACGATCGCCAAATTCCCTTAACGGTGCGTAACGACTGGCGCGGCGCGATGGAGTGCAATGGCAATGGCTTGTGCTTTAACTTTGACGTGCGCAGTCCGATGTGCCCGTCAATGAAAATTACCTGAAATCGCATTCATTCGCCAAAAGGACGCGCGACGCTGACCCGCGAATGGCTGCGTCTGCTGGCAGAGCAGGGCGTTGATCCGCTCGAACTGGAAAAGCAGCTACCTGAGAATCGCCTCTCTTTGCGCACGTTTATCAGCCGCACGCGCCATAGCTGGCATGCGAATAAAGGTGAGTATGATTTTTCACATGAAGTGAAAGAAGCGATGTCGGGCTGCCTGGCGTGTAAAGCCTGCTCAACGCAATGCCCGATCAAAATTGATGTACCGAATTTCCGCTCCCGTTTTCTGCAACTTTATCACACGCGCTATCTCCGTCCGATGAGCGATCATCTGGTCGCGGCAGTGGAAAATTACGCGCCGCTGATGGCGAAAGCGCCTAAAACCTTTAATTTCCTCCTTAAACAGCCATGGATACGCGAAATCAGTAAAAAGCACATCGGCATGGTGGATTTGCCGTTACTTTCCTCGCCAACGCTCAGGCAACAGCTAAGCGGACATCCGGCCATGAATATGACACTGGAACAGCTGGAAGCATTGACTGAAGCGCAGCGCGCAAATTATGTGCTGGTGGTGCAGGATCCCTTTACCAGCTTTTACGAAGCTAAGCTGGTTAACGATTTCGTGAAGCTGATTGAAAAGCTGGGCTATCACCCGGTACTGTTGCCCTTTTCACCGAACGGCAAGGCGCAGCACGTTAAAGGCTTCCTGCAACGTTTTGCGCGTACTGCCCGTAAAACCGCTGATTTCCTTAATCGTGTCGCGCAGCTGACTATGCCGATGGTCGGCGTCGATCCGGCAACGGTGTTGTGTTACCGCGATGAATATCGCCAGACGCTGGGCGATACCCGTGGCGATTTCAATGTGCAGCTGGTGCAGGAGTGGTTGCAAACCGTGGTAACTGAGCGTGCAGTGCAAAACACCAGTGGCGAGGCCTGGTATTTATTTGCGCACTGCACGGAAGTGACAGCATTGCCATCAACGCCAAATCAATGGCAGGACATTTTTTCTCGTTTCGGCGCGAAGCTGGAAAATATTAATGTCGGTTGCTGTGGCATGGCGGGCACTTATGGCCACGAAAGCAAAAACCTTGAAAATTCATTGGGAATTTATGCACTTTCCTGGCATCCACAATTGCAAAAGCTGCCACGGCAACGCTGTCTGGCAACCGGCTTCTCCTGCCGTAGCCAGGTAAAGCGCGTGGAAGGCAATGGGATGCGCCATCCTCTTCAGGCCTTGTTAGAGATTTTGTAAAAAAATTGTGCGCGACGTCACGACGTGGCTGGATTAGAATATCCAGCCCGCGTGACGAACAAAGTCGCTTTGCAGCGCGGTGGCTTTATTCCACTCACCCACCATTGCGAGCTGATGGCAAAGGCGAGTAAGGGATAAACGTGCCAGTTGGTAGGCCTGAATGCGGAACAGGCGATCACGATCGCTGTTGCCCATTTCCTGCACTAACCGGTGATGGAGTTTACCCATCGCATGCAGATAACTGTGATCATCACCGTTGAGCTGGCAGATTTCAGCCATATCTACACAGGTATCGTTGAATTGACGTAATTGCTGGATGGAACAGTCGGCCCGGTCAAGTTTCGCCTGCGACAGGTAGAAGTCGACAGTGATGTCTCGCACAGAAAACGTGTATTCATCGATTTTCTGCTGAAGCCAGGCTGAGACAGAAAGCGTCATAAAACCGCCCTGAAAGGTGAATGATAATAATTATCATATTCAATTGAATCAGGATTGCAATTGCTTCGGTAGAAAAAATTATCGATTAACATTACCTGTTAGTACAATTGGAAATAACAATCTGTTTACATCACAGAAAGGCGTAACCTATCAATAAGCTTTTCATCATAAAGTGATGAAATGAAATTTCCCTATTTCTTAACAGGTTACATAATGCATTTCCCTAATCGCAGCCTTTCCGCAAAGTGACGTGAAGAGACTATGCTTAATAAATCAGCGATTAAAAACAGCACAAGATGATTATCCCTGCAAAACAAGAGGTTGAAGTGATCTCACAGATCACTACCATAGGGGGATAGCCTGAAAAGGTCCAGACTCAAGAGGTATCAACATGGCATCTGTTAACGCAGACTCTTTCTCACCCGACGATTTCGTCTGGAAAGGACTGACGCTGACCGAAACCGCAGCGCAACAAATTCTCAATCTGGTCGCACAAGACCCGGAAGTCAAGGGCTTGCGTCTGGGTGTGAAACAATCCGGCTGTGCCGGTTTTGGTTATGTCATGGATCTGGTTAAACAGCCAGTCGATGACGATCTGCAATTCTCGTTTCATGGCGCAACGCTGTTTGTGCCGCTTCAGGCAATGCCGTTTGTCGATGGCACCGAAGTGGATTATGTCCGCGAGGGCCTGAATCAGATCTTTAAATTTAATAACCCTAAAGCTCAGCATGCCTGCGGGTGTGGTGAAAGCTTTGGCGTCGAGTAAGTGAAATATGTCACGACACAGCGAAGCATCTGACGATGTACAAATGTGGGAAGGCAAGCTCAATTACAAAGAGGGCTTCTTTACCCAGTTGCAAACCGAAGAATTTGCGCATGGCATCAATGAAGATGTGGTGCGCGCAATTTCGGCAAAGCGTAACGAGCCAGAGTGGATGCTGGAGTTTCGTCTTAAAGCCTTCCGTGCCTGGCTTGAAATGGAAGAGCCGCACTGGCTGAAAGCGCACTACGAAAAACTGGATTATCAGGATTACAGCTATTATTCCGCACCGTCCTGCGGCAATTGCGATGACAGCTGCGCCTCTGAGCCAGGGGCAACCCAGGCTTCCGGGAATACGCCAGCCAGCGATTACCTGACGCAGGAAGTGGAAAACGCGTTTAATCAGCTGGGCGTTCCGGTGCGTGAAGGTAAAGAAGTGGCTGTGGATGCCATTTTTGACTCGGTTTCCGTTTCGACGACCTACCGCAGCAAACTGGCGGAGCAGGGCATTATCTTCTGTTCATTTGGCGAGGCGATCCACGATCATCCGGAACTGGTGAAAAAGTATCTGGGTACGGTGGTTCCGCCAAATGATAACTTCTTTGCCGCGCTGAACTCCGCTGTGGCTTCTGACGGTACCTTTGTGTACATCCCGAAAGGGGTGCGTTGCCCTATGGAGCTTTCTACCTATTTCCGTATTAATGCGGCGAAAACCGGTCAGTTTGAACGAACTATCCTGATTGCTGATGAAGACAGCTACGTCAGCTATATCGAAGGTTGTTCAGCTCCGGTCCGGGATACTTACCAGCTGCACGCAGCGGTGGTTGAAGTCATTATCCACAAAAATGCTGAAGTGAAATATTCCACCGTGCAGAACTGGTTCCCCGGTGGTGAAAACGAAGGCGGCATTCTGAACTTCGTCACCAAACGTGCGCTGTGTGAAGGCGATCACAGCAAAATGTCATGGACGCAATCCGAAACCGGCTCGGCAATTACCTGGAAATACCCAAGCTGTATTCTGCGTGGCGATTACTCGGTCGGCGAATTCTATTCCGTGGCCTTAACCAGCGGCCGTCAGCAAGCCGATACCGGCACCAAAATGGTTCATATTGGCAAAAACACCAAATCGACCATCATTTCCAAAGGGATTTCGGCGGGTAAAAGCCAGAACACCTACCGTGGTCTGGTGAAAATCATGCCAACCGCGACCAATGCACGTAATTTCACGCAATGTGACTCAATGCTGATTGGCCCGGACTGTGGCGCACATACGTTCCCCTATGTTGAAACGCGCAACAACACGGCGCAACTGGAGCACGAAGCAACGACTTCGCGTATCGGTGAAGATCAGATGTTCTATTGTCTGCAGCGTGGCATCAGCGAAGAGGATGCGATCTCAATGATCGTTAACGGCTTCTGCAAAGATGTATTCTCTGAGCTACCGCTGGAATTCGCCGTGGAAGCACAAAAACTATTAGCTATCAGCCTTGAGCACAGTGTGGGCTGATGCCGTCACACGCGTTGCCGGAAGCAATGTGAAGGATTAAGTATGTTAAGCATTAAAGATTTACAGATTAGCGTTGAAGATAAAGCCATTTTGCGTGGCCTGAACCTCGAAATTAAACCGGGTGAAGTTCACGCTATTATGGGGCCGAACGGATCGGGTAAAAGTACCTTGTCTGCGACCCTGGCGGGGCGTGACGATTATGAAGTGACCGGTGGCTCCGTCACGTTTAAAGGCAAAGACCTGCTGGAACTGGAGCCTGAAGAGCGCGCCGGTGAAGGCATTTTCATGGCGTTCCAATACCCGGTAGAAATTCCAGGCGTTAGCAACCAGTTTTTCCTGCAAACCTCTGTTAACGCAGTACGTAAATATCGCCAGCAGGAAGAGTTAGATCGGTTTGATTTTCAGGATTTTATTGAAGACAAAATTCATCTGCTGAAAATGCCGGAAGATTTGCTGACCCGTTCGGTAAACGTTGGCTTCTCCGGCGGCGAGAAAAAGCGCAACGATATTTTGCAAATGGCTGCGCTGGAACCTGAACTGTGCATTCTTGATGAAACCGATTCCGGTCTGGATATTGATGCACTGAAAATCGTAGCAAACGGTGTGAACAGCCTGCGTAATGAGAAGCGCGCCTTTATTATCGTTACGCACTATCAACGTATTCTGGATTACATCAAGCCAGACTTCGTGCACGTGCTGTATCAAGGCAAAATTGTGAAAACTGGCGACTTTTCGCTGGTGAAACAGCTGGAGGAGCAGGGTTATGGCTGGCTTACCGACGAAGAGTGATAATGCGCTGCAGCAGTGGCATCACCTGTTTGAATCACGTGGCGACGTGCGCTCATTGCAGGCCCAGCAGCATTGGCAGCAACTGATGCGTGTGGGTTTACCGACCCGCAAGCATGAAAACTGGAAATACACGCCGCTGGAGTCGTTACTGTCTCAGCAGTTTGTTCTGCCGCAGGCCCAGACGCTCAGTGCCGAACAGGTTGATGCGCTTGCGCTGCCGTTGGATGCGGTGCGCCTGGTATTTGTTGATGGTCGTTTCCAGCCCGCGCTGAGCGCGTCTGACACTGAGCTGTTTGAGATCCAACACAGCCTGGCGACCGAACGTCGTCCGCTGCCAGCGCCGGTTCAACCGGAAGTCTTTTTGCATCTGACCGAAAGCCTGGCGGAAGAGGTGACAATGATTCGCCTGGCGCGTGGCAAAGCGGCGGCTCGTCCGCTGTATTTGCTCCATATTATCAGCGGTCAGCAGGATGGCATGAATACTGTGCATCATCGTCATCATCTGCAACTTGAACAAAGCGCAGAAGCAGAAGTCATTGAGCATTACGTGACCCTGAACGCGACTTCACACTTCACTGGTGCACGTTTTACCTTTGACGTTGCAGATAATGCCCGTTTAACGCACACCAAGCTGGCGTTTGAAGACAGCCAAAGCTATCACTTCGCGCACAATGACATAGTGATTGGACGTGACGCCGAGGTCAGCAGCACCAGCTTTCTGCTGGGAGCCGGGCTGACACGTCATAACACCAGTACGCAGCTAAACGGTGAAAATACCCAGCTGGCAATTAATAGCCTGGTATTGCCAGTGAAACAGGAAGTCGCGGATACCCGTACTTATCTGGAGCACAATAAAGGGTATTGCATTAGCCGTCAGATGCACAAAACCATCGTGCGTGACAAAGGGCGTGCGGTATTCAATGGTCACATCAAAGTGGCTCAGCACGCGTTGAAAACTGACGGACAGATGACCAACAACAACCTGTTGCTGGGACGTCTGGCTGAAGTGGACACTAAACCGCAGCTTGAGATCTATGCTGATGACGTTAAATGTAGCCACGGCGCAACCGTAGGCCGCATTGACGACGAACAGATGTTTTATCTGCGTTCACGCGGTATTGAGCAGGACGCGGCACAGTCCATGATTATTCATGCTTTTGCCGCAGAACTGACTGAAGCACTGGATAATAAAGTGCTGCGTCAGGAAGTGCTGCAACGTATTGCTGCACGCTTTCCCGGAGGCGACTCATGATGAACTTCGATCTCGAGCGGATCAGGGCGGACTTTCCGATCCTGAAGCGTGAGGTCAACGGTCATCCGCTGGCTTATCTTGACAGTGCGGCCAGCGCACAACGTCCGCTGGCGGTGATTAACGCCGAAAGCCATTTCTACCAGCACGGCTATGCTGCCGTGCATCGTGGTATTCATACCCTTAGCGCACAAGCAACCAGCGACATGGAAAACGTTCGCGATCAGGCGGCACGTTTTCTTAATGCGTCTTCGCCAGAAGAGATTGTGTTTGTTAAAGGGACCACCGAAGGTATCAATCTGGTTGCGAATAGCTGGGGCGGCAGTCAATTGCAGCCCGGCGATAATGTTATCGTTACCGAAATGGAACATCACGCTAATATCGTGCCGTGGCAGATGGTTGCGCAGCGTACCGGTGCCGAAATCCGCGTGCTGCCTTTAACCGATACCGGTGAGCTGGCGCTGACACAGCTTGCTGACCTGATTGACAGCCGTACACGCCTGCTGGCGGTGACGCATGTTTCTAACGTGCTCGGAACGGTCAATCCGGTTAAAGCGATTGTGACACAGGCCAAAGCGGCGGGTGTTGTCACGCTGATTGATGGCGCGCAAGCGGTAATGCACGACAAAGTAGACGTGCAGGACATCGACTGTGATTTTTACATCTTTTCCGGCCATAAATTGTATGGGCCAACCGGGACGGGTGTGTTGTACGGTCGTAAAACGTTGCTTGATGACATGCCTCCCTGGGAAGGTGGCGGCTCGATGATTTCCAGTGTGGTTCTGCCAACCGGTACGACATGGAACTCATCGCCCTGGCGCTTTGAAGCGGGTACGCCGAATACGGGTGGCATTATCGGCTTAGGTGCCGCGCTGGCGTATGTGCAGGCATTAGGGCTTGATACCATTCATCAACGTGAAAGTGCATTAATGAATTACGCGCTGGATAAGTTGGCTTCGGTGCCGGATATTCAAATTTACGGTCCACAGGCGCGAGCGGGCGTGATCGCCTTTAACCTCGGCAAGCATCATGCCTTTGATGTGGGCAGTTTCCTCGATCAATATGGCATTGCGATTCGTACCGGTCATCATTGCGCTATGCCGCTGATGCGCCATTACGACGTTCCGGCAATGTGTCGCGCCTCTTTTGCTTTCTACAATAGCGAAGAAGAAGCGGATCGTCTGGCGGCTGGCCTGACGCGCATTCATCGTCTGCTGGGCGGTTGAGTAGAGTAAAGGGAGTCATAAATGGCGAATTTGCCAGAAAAAGAGAAGCTGGTTCGCAATTTTAATCGTTGCGCTAACTGGGAAGAGAAATACCTTTACATCATAGAGCTGGGAGCGAAACTCCCAGAATCCTCTGAAAGCTTGCATCAACCAGAGAACGTTATTTCTGGTTGTCAAAGCCAGGTATGGATCCGCATGACGCCGCAGTCCGATGGGCATATTGACTTTGAGGGTGACAGTGACGCGGCTATCGTTAAGGGGTTGATTGCAATAGTCTTTAGCCTTTATCAAAACCTGTCTGCCACCGAAATTGTCGCGCTTGATGTACGTCACTGGTTCGGTGAATTAGCTCTGCTACAGCATCTCACGCCCACGCGTTCGCAGGGCCTGGAAGCGATGATTCGGTCTATTCGCCATACCGCTCAGAACCTCTCCTAAGCTAAACTCGACAGACGCCAACCGGCGTCTGTTTTTTTATCTGACGAGAAAATTGCATGAAACCTGCTTTACGTTTAGCCGGTGCACTGCTGCTGTCCTGTTTTGGGCTCTCTGCACCCACTTTTGCCACGGAATATCCTCTACCTCCGCCTGATAGTCGCCTGATTGGTGAAAACGTCCTTACTCAGGTCCCTGATAACAAACGTCCGCTTGAGGACATCGCCGCCAGATATAAGATTGGTTTGCTGGGTATGCTGGAAGCGAACCCAGGGACAGATCCCTGGTTACCTAAAGCCGGGACACAACTGACCGTGCCGTTGCAAATGATCCTGCCTGATACGCCGCGTGAAGGTATTGTGGTGAATCTGGCGGAGCTGCGTCTTTACTATTATCCGAAAGGTGAAGATAAGGTCATCGTTTATCCGATCGGTATTGGTCAGCTAGGCGCTGCCACCCCCATCATGATCACCCGCATCAGCCAGAAGATCCCCAACCCAACCTGGACGCCAACGCAGAATATTCGCAAGCGCTATGCGAAAGAGGGCGTCACGCTGCCGGCTGTGGTGCCTGCAGGTCCGGATAATCCGATGGGGCTGTTTGCGCTGCGTCTGGCGCGCGGTACGGGACAATATCTGATTCATGGGACCAATGCGAAGTTTGGTATTGGCATGCGTGTCAGTTCAGGCTGCATTCGCCTGCGTTCTGAAGATATTGAAGCGCTGTTTAATGGCGTACCGAAAGGAACACGGGTACAGATTATCAATCAGCCAGTGAAGTACGCGGTGGAGCCAGACGGGAAACGGTATATTGAAGTGCACCAACCGCTGTCGCGCAACGACAAGGACGATCCGCAGACCATGCCGATTGCATTAAGCGCTAATTTCAAAAAATTTATGAAAAGCGAGAACAGCGACACGGCGCTAATCAAAGCATCGATAGAGCGTCGTTCCGGCATGCCGGTGCTGGTAAACAGTGGGGAAGCGGTGCAGGGCAATACGCCACTGCCAGCCGTGCTCCAGACGTCACAGGAAGGACAGAGCAAGACGATCAGCCAGGCGATGGGCAGTCAGGCACATTAAGAAGCGGAAATACCGTTGTTGACATAACACGAGCCCAGGGAAGGGATAAAGGAGAGAAAAAAATGGCGCCTCAAGGGCGCCATTTTTAAACCAGAACTCTTACTTACGGTAAGAGTGAGCCTGGTTGTCCAGACGCTGGTTAGCGCGAGCTGCGTCATCTTTAGCAGCCTGAACGTCAGAACGCACTGCGTTCACGTCATTGCTCAGTTGGTCAACTTTAGCATTCAGAGTCTGAACGTCTGAAGACAGCTGGTCGATTTTAGCGTTGCTTGAGCAACCAGCCAGCAGAGTTGAACCAAGGATTACCGCGCCCAGTACCAGTTTAGTACGATTCATTATTTATACCCTCTAGATTGAGTTAATCTCCATGTAGCGTTACAAGTATTACACAAAGCTTTTTAAGTTGAGAATAATTTTTTGATGAGAAGATGCTTAAATTTGATCGTTCGCTCAAAGAAACAGCGGTTAGCAGAATATGATAAAAAAATTTAGCGAAAACAGAGAGATTTAATCGGATTAACCTTAATTTAACGCATATTTGAATAGTTATTTTCGATTGGAATTTTCCAGCATTTGTATTAAGTGAAAAATAAAAAAGCGCCTTTAAAAGGCGCTTATTAAATAAAAAACCAATAAATAATTACAGCATGTGAACCGATGCTGTATTTGTGGTTCCACTTGGTACTAACGCACCAGATACCAGGACAACGACATCACCTTTTTGTGCATAACCACTTTCCAGTGCCGCTTCTTTACCCAGGCGATAAAAATCATCAGTAGAAGCAATTTCGTTCACCAGGCGCGTCTCAATACCTTTACTCAGGATCAGCTGATGTGCGGTGGTGGCGTTAGTGGTCAATGCCAGAATAGTGGCGTTAGGGAAATATTTACGTACCGCTTTAGCTGATTTACCGCCTTCGGTAGCCACCACAATCAGTGGTGCTTCCAGCTTCTCGGCAGTTTCCACCGCACCACGACATACCGCTTCGGTAATGCGCAGTTTGCGCGTGTCGTTTTGGCTGTCAATGCGTGGCTTCATAACGCGATCGGTACGCTCACAGATGGTCGCCATGATAGTAACCGATTCCAGCGGGTATTTACCCTTAGCGCTTTCACCAGACAGCATCACCGCGTCAGTCCCATCCAGGATAGCGTTAGCCACATCGCCTGCTTCTGCGCGGGTAGGGCGTGGATTTTTGATCATCGAATCCAGCATCTGCGTGGCGGTAATAACCACTTTGCGGGCTTTATTGCATTTTTTGATCATCATCTTTTGCGCGAAGATAACTTCTTCTACCGGGATTTCCACCCCTAAATCGCCGCGCGCAACCATGATGCCGTCAGAGGCATCAAGAATTTCATCGAAATTATTCAAACCTTCCTGATTTTCGATCTTAGAGATGATCTGGATATTCTCGCCGCCGTGCTGCTTCAGATGCTCACGGATTTCCAGCACGTCAGAACGTTTACGGATAAAGGAAGCGGCCACGAAATCAACGCCTTGTTCACAACCGAAGATCAGGTCGCGCTTGTCTTTTTCGGCCAGTGCAGGCAGCTGAATGGAGACGCCTGGCAGGTTCACACCTTTATTTTCACCGAGATCACCGTTGTTCAGCACTTTACATACCACGGTATTTTCTGTAAATTCAACGACTTCCATGCCGATCAATCCATCATCAACCAATACCGTATTGCCAATTTTCAGGTCTGTGGTAATGCCAGCATACGTCACAGCAACACGTTCATTGTTACCAATAACGCTTTGATCGGTAGTAAAAGTAAATGTCTGGCCCGCTTTCAGGGAGACATCATTGCCACCTTCCAGCTTCATGGTGCGAATTTCAGGGCCTTTGGTGTCCAGCAGGATAGCCGCCTGACGACCGGTTTTTTTCATCACAGCACGCATATTAGTGATACGTTGGCCGTGTTCGGCGTAGTCGCCGTGGGAAAAGTTAAGACGCATAACGTTCATGCCTGCTTCAAGCAGTTGGGTCAGCATCTCTTCAGATTCGGTTTTTGGGCCGATAGTACAAACGATCTTAGTCTTTTTCATGACAGATTATCTATAAGTTGTGATGGATGATAAAAGTTGGGCTTCGATAGCAATGCACCGAAATGAAAATTCTGAGTGAAACTGAAAAGGACGATACAGAGTAAGAATAGGTGACGAAGGCCAGGCGTGCAGGGAAGTTGTGCGGTTATGCAAGTTAACCGCCACGTTGTTGTTGCGCAAATAATCTGAGTTATTGCAGTAAGCACGTATTCGCTGAAACCTTTCAAGTAAACAACGCGGCACAGTATAGACGCTAAGTATGCGAAAACCAATTAAAAAGCGGTACGGGTAAGCGAAGCAGGTCAGGAAAAAGGGGAGTTGCGCAACGGGAGAAAACAGCAAGTGGTGCGCTCTAATGGACTCGAACCATCGACCCCCACCATGTCAAGGTGGTGCTCTAACCAACTGAGCTAAGAGCGCATTGCAATATTGGTGCGTCCGAGTGGACTCGAACCACCGACCCCCACCATGTCAAGGTGGTGCTCTAACCAACTGAGCTACGGACGCACTTGGTGCGCTCTAATGGACTCGAACCATCGACCCCCACCATGTCAAGGTGGTGCTCTAACCAACTGAGCTAAGAGCGCAACATGCTGTCAGGGCGACAGCGGGGACGAATATTAACGGCAGGTTGAGAGACTGGCAAGCGGAAAAACGCTTTTTCCGGCATGACTGTTGAGCAACTGCGCTATGCGTCGTTTTTTTAGCCATAACGGGCCTTTTCTGGCCCGTTCAACCACTTAGCGTGCGGCGCGGGTCAAGATGAGTTCATCCGGTATTTGCTGCAAACGGCGGATACGCCATAACATCATTATGGCTGCTGAGGTCAGCCCGATAATAAAGCCACACCAGAAGCCAGCCGGACCGAGACGCGGAAACACCCAGTCAGTCATTGCCAGGATATAGCCGGTAGGCAAGCCCAGCAGCCAGTAGGCAATAAAAGTAATGAAGAAGATTGATCGCGTATCTTTATATCCACGCAGAATTCCGCTGCCAATTACCTGAATTGAATCAGAAAATTGATAAATTGCCGCCAGCAGCATTAGTTGCGCGGCAAGCGTAATAACCGCAGGATTATCCGTATAAAGCTGCGCAATTTGATGGCGGAAGATAACGGTAAACAGGGCAGTGACTGCCACCATACTGAGTCCGACGCCTTGTGCCGTCCAGGCCGCGATGCGAGCTTGCTCAGTGGAGCCTTGTCCCAGACGGTAACCAACCCTTATGGTGGCGGCGACCCCCAGCGATAAAGGCAGCACGAACATCAGTGAGCTAAAGTTCAGCGCGATCTGATGACCCGCGACGTCCACAATACCGAGTGGCGAAACCAGTAAAGCAACAACGGCAAACAGCGTCACTTCAAAGAACAGCGCCAACGCTACGGGTAAACCCAGCGTCACTAAGCGAGACAGGATCGGGCGTGAGGGCGGCGATAAACGGCCAGCCATGCGAATATCGCGCATGCCGCCCATCCGGCGCACCCAAAAGCGCATACAGATAAACATCACCCAATAAACCGACGCCGTCGCCACGCCACAACCCACGCCGCCCAATGCGGGCATACCGAAATGGCCGTAAATGAAAATATAATTTAACGGAATATTTACCAGCAGCCCGATGAACCCCAACACCATGCCCGGTTTGGTTTTCGACATGCCTTCGCACTGGTTACGCATTACCTGGAAAAACAGATACCCCGGTGCGCCGAACAGCAGGGCATGAAGGTAACCTTCGGCTTTTAGCGCCAGTAGCGGATCAATGTCGTGCATCGCCCGGATCAAATAACCGGCATTCCAGAGCGCCAGCATGATCAGGACGGCAACAAAGAGGGCTAACCAGTATCCCTGACGAATTTGCTCGGCAATGCGATCGCGGCGGCCTGAGCCGTTGAGTTGCGCAACGGTGGGCGTCAATGCAAGGAGAAGACCATGACCAAACAGAATGGCAGGAAGCCAAATGGAAGTGCCGACAGCGACGGCGGCCATATCCGTGGCGCTTACCGCGCCGGCCATAATGGTATCTACAAATCCCATTGCAGTCTGAGCCACCTGAGCCAGGATGACAGGAACCGCAAGGGCCAGCAATTGACGCGCTTCTGTAAAGTACTTCTGCACGTAAACACCTGACTTAGTTAATTAATGAAGGCGCATTGATAATCTCTGAGGAAAGCGCGGCATAGTGTAACTGGAGTAACAGAATTCTCCAATCTTTGTCACACAATGCGTTTTGCTAAGCTGTAAAGCAGCACCCACGGCTGGAACCTAACAGCCAGCATTAGCTGTGATAAACTAGCGCAAACTTCGCAGAGGCAAAGGCTATGTTTACCGGTATTGTGCAGGGCACCGCAGAAATCGTGTCCATTGAAGAGAAAGATCTATTTCGCACCCATATTGTCAAACTGCCGGAAGCGTTATTACCGGGCTTAGCGTTGGGGGCGTCAGTCGCACACAACGGCTGTTGTTTAACCGTTACCGCCATTGACGACGATCGCGTCAGCTTTGACTTAATTAAAGAGACATTACGCGTCACCAACCTGGGTAATTTGCGCCCGGGTGATGTGGTAAATATTGAGCGCGCCGCGAAATTTAGCGATGAAATCGGCGGGCATTTAATGTCTGGTCATATTATGACCACCGCAGAAATCTGCAAAATCATCCAGTCGGAAAATAACCGCGAAGTGTGGTTTAAAATCCAGGATCCGGCGCAAATGAAATATATCCTGCATAAGGGTTTTGTCGGGATTGATGGTATTAGCCTGACGGTGGGTGATGTGACTAAAACCAAATTTTGTGTGCACCTGATTCCTGAAACACTGGAGCGCACAACGCTCGGTGCAAAAACATTTGGTGACCGCGTTAATATTGAAATTGACCCTCACACACAGGCGATTGTCGACACGGTTGAGCGCGTGCTGGCCCAGCGTGAAAATGCGGCAACAAAGACGTTCACAGAACAAACCGTTCAGGAATAACGGAGAAAATAATTAAAGGCGCAAGCGCCTTTAATTATTTAGCGGAAATATCAGCGAGTGACGCGTAATCCGCCCTCAACCCCGCGACTAAATACCACCTGCCATAACTGAATGTCACGCGCGCGGAAAGCTCCCGCACAGGCATTCAGATAATAAGAGAACATGCGTTTAAAACGGTCACCGTAAGCGTTTTCCAGCTGTGGCCATGCCTGTAAAAATCGCTCATACCAAGCCATCAACGTGGTGTCATAGTCGGCGCCAAAGTTGTGCCAGTCTTCCATAATGAAATGCGGTTCGCTGGCGTCGGCGATATGACGAACAGAAGGCAGACATCCATTGGGGAAGATATATTTATCGATCCAGGGATCGACATTCATATCTGTTTTAATGGCGCCGATGGTATGCAGTAAGAAAATACCGTCAGGTTTTAAATTACGATCAACCGTATCAAAGTAGGTCGCATAGTTTTTAGGCCCAACAGGTTCGAACATTCCGACGGAAACGATGCGATCAAATTGCTGATTAAGGTCACGATAATCTTGTAGCAAAATGGTGACGTTTAGCCCTTCACAGCGCTGCTGAGCAAGCTTTTGTTGTTCGGCCGAAATGGTTACGCCATGTACGTTGACGCCATAATGACGTGCCGCGTAAGCAGCAAGACCGCCCCATCCGCAACCAATATCCAGTAACGACATACCCGGCTCAAGCTGCAGTTTACGGCAAATCATATCTAGTTTGGCTTCCTGAGCCGCGTCTAATGTCGAAGCTTCTTTCCAGTAAGCACAAGAATATTGCATGTAAGGATCGAGCATCAGCGAAAACAGGTCATTTCCTAAATCGTAATGCTCTTTACCAACAATCCACGCACGTTTTTTGGATTGCAGATTTGTTAAGCGCGCGGCAGCGATACGTAAAGTATCTTTAAAATGGTGAGGCAGTTTTTGATCAAGCTTATGCTTAAGGACGTGATGGAAAAACATATCCAGCCTTTCGCATTCCCACCAGCCGTCCATATAGCTTTCGCCCAAACCGAGCGAGCCTTCCTGCAAAACACGCTTGAAAAAATCAGGGTTGTTTATCTGAATATCCCAAGGGCGAGAGCCATTGATTTCAATATCTGCTTGTTCCAGTAGTTCGTGGACGATGCGATACCAATGGTTTTCTTCAAGGCTCACTTCTTCTATACACGATGAACTCATAGCTTCTCCATCACCTGTTCAACCTGAACCTGAGAAAAAGAATAGTCAATTTCTCCAGAGTTGTGAGAAAAGTCACGGAAGGGTCCGTGCGTCAAGTATCCGACGTATTACAGAGGCGTGAAAACAGAACAACTTCAGTCTGGCACCATCAAAATTAAAACCGTGCAGACGCCATCCCAGCGACAAAGTCGCCAAAAAACAGGCTCATATATTATTGATTTGTTGCGTATTTATTGACCCAGATGAGTATATTCTCACGTGAGTCAATATTCAACGACTTATTGTTAGGACGCTATCTAAAAAATCATTGCCTTAGTGATTATCCTGGCAAACGGATTTTGCTGAAGCAATATCAGTTTGTGCGCTGGCCTGATGCTGTAGCTTGTAACCCAGCCACGCCAGCACAACGGTCAGCGCCATAATCAGCGTAGCGGCAGGTAAAGCGTGCTGTAAGCCGGCAGAAACGGCCAGGCTGGCGATAAAACATAAGCCTAACTGGAGCGTATTTTGGAGTGCAGCGGCTTTACCGGTTGCATGGGGAAAAGGCAGCAGGGCGCTGGATACCACAATCGGGTAAATAGCTCCGTTTGCCAGCGCCATACCGCAGAAAGGCAGTAATAGCGTAGTCAAATTGTTAAGTTCGGCGAGAGCAACGGCAAACAGCACCATTATGCTCAGGCTATAGAGCACTAACAGCCAGGGAAGCAAACGCGCGCCGTTAAAACGATTCAGCAGCGCGCGGCAGCCAAAACCACCCGTCAGGAAAGCGAGCGTTTGTGGAATATAGCTCAGACCAATATCTGCTGGCGTTAATCCGATATGAGCCAGGATAAACGGTGAACCCGTTAGCCAGGCAAAAAAGCTGGCTGAGCAGGCAGAATAGATCAGGATATTGCCGCTAAACACCCGCGAGCGAAGCAGTGAAAGAAAGCCCGGTTGGCGATGCTTTTCTCTGATGTCTGTCGATCTGGCGGGTAAACGCAAAGTAACGGCAATAAGGACCAGAGCAATGACCATTAACACTAAAAAAATTGAACGCCAGTGAAAATGGCTGATAAGCCATGCGCCAAACAGGGGCGCTAACGCCGGCGAAAGCGCGACTAAAGGCATAATGGTGGCAAAGACTTTATTCGCACGCGCCTGCGGATAGCGATCAACCACCAAAGCCTGCCAGCTGACTGCGGCAGCACACACTCCCACCGCCTGAATAAAACGCAGCGCCAACATAAAAATGACGTCCGTAACCCACAACATCCCTGCGCATCCAAAGGCGAAGATCGCCAGACCTGCCAGTAAAACCGGTTTTCGCCCGATCCTGTCTGATATGGGGCCCCAGAACAGTTGCGCACAGGCAAAGCCCGCAAGGAATAAGCTCATACTGGCGCTAATGATGCCAGGCGAGGTAGCAAAGGTTTGCTGCATCACGCCGAAAGCGGGAAGGTACATATCGGTTGCCAGAAAGCCCAGCATGCTGAGTAAGGCGAGGTAAGGGATAAATCCTTTATTTGATAACATCTGATTCTCATTTTTGCAGAGTGAACGCGGCAGAGTGTAGAAGGTGCATTAAACGCTGTGAAACGCTAATATTTGTCTTAACCTGTTAAAATTTTTGAAGGCAGATTATGTGGTCCGAATATGCGCTTGAAGTCGTGGACGCGGTAGCACGGGGCAGGAGTTTTAGCGCCGCTGCGCAAGAGCTACATCGTGTACCTTCTGCCATTAGCTATACGGTACGCCAGCTTGAAACCTGGCTGGCGGTGCCGTTATTCGAACGTCATCATCGTGAAGTGGTTTTAACGCCAGCCGGTGAACATTTTGTCCGGGAAGGGCGAAGTGTTATCAAAAAAATGCTTGCGACCCGGCGTCAATGTCAGCAGCTGGCAAATGGCTGGCGGGGCCAGTTAAGCATTGCGATTGATTGCATTGTAAAACCTGAGCGAACGCGACAACTGGTGAAAGATTTTTACCGCCATTTCCCCGATATGGAACTGATCATCAGTTATGAAGTATTCAATGGGGTATGGGACGCCTTAGCAGATAGCCGCGTCGACGTGGCGATTGGCGCTACGCAGGCCATTCCCGTGGGAGGACGTTTCGCCTTTCAGGATATGGGCGCAATTAACTGGCGCTGCGTGGTTCAGCGCGATCACCCTTTAACGCTCGCCAGTGAGCTGGATGATGATACGTTGCGTAGCTGGCCGTCACTTGTCCTGGAAGATACGTCGCGCGCGCTGCCGCGGCGTATGACCTGGACGCTAGATAATCAGCGTCGGGTGGTGGTGCCGGAATGGCAAACCGGGCTGGATTGTGTATTGGCAGGTTTATGTGTAGCGATGGTGCCAGGGCATCTGGCTCGTCCACTACTTGACGCCGGTAAGCTTGTCGAGCTAACGCTACCGATGGCTTTTCCAGAGAGTCCGTGCTGCGTGAGTTGGGCAGAAGATCGCGCATCACCGGCGCTGGGTTGGTTGCTCAGCTATTTAGGTGATGCGCAAACACTTAATCAGGAATGGTTAAGCGAGAATTAACGGCGATAATCGCGAAAAGGGCCGTAGCCTACCGAGCGGCGTTCAATCAGTGTCGGATGGACTTCAATGGTTTGTGACTCTTCGCGTTTGCTGGTAATACGATCCAACAACATTTCCAGCGCTTTTTCACCTAGCTGCGCCTTGGGTTGGTGTACGGTAGTTAACGCCGGGGTGAAGTAGCGCGCGTTGCGTACGTTGTCATAGCCGATAACGGAAATGTCCTGCGGTACGCGCAGGCCCATTTCATCTGCTGCGCAAATGGCCCCCATCGCCATTATATCGCCGCCACAAAATACGGCTGTCGGGCGTTGTTTTTGCGAGAGAATCTGCTGCATGGCCTGATAACCTGATTCGGGTTCAAAATCTCCCTGGACTATCCACTCAGCACGCGGTTGGATGTTGGCTTCCTGAAGGGCTTTTAAGAAGCCTGCATGACGCCCACCGCCGGTATTACGTTCTAACTGTCCGGGAATCGCTCCAATATCGCGATGGCCGCGTTCAATCAAATAGCGCCCGGCAAGATAGCCGCCCTGGAAAGCGTTATCCAACACGGTATCGGTAAAGTCAGCGCGTGATTCGCCCCAGTCCATGACCACCATGGGAATATTTCGATTCTCTTCCAGCATCTTCAACAGATCGTCTGGATATTCGGAACACATCACTAATAAACCATCGACGCGCTTTTGCGCCATCATTGATAAATAAGCACGCTGCTTATGCAAGCCATTGTGTGCGTTACCTAAAATCAGGGTGTAACCTTTCTCAAAACAGTGATTTTCAATGGCTTCAATAATTTCTGCGAAGTAAGGCGCCTCGCTGGAAGTCGCAAGCAATCCCAGCGTTTTGGTGTGATTAACTTTCAGACTACGCGCCACAGCGCTTGGCGAATAGTGCAGCTCCTTGATGGCTTGCCAGACGGTATTGCGCGTTTCTTCTGCCACAAAACGCGTTTTATTGATGACGTGTGAGACGGTGGTGGTCGATACTCCCGCTCGTTTCGCCACATCTTTAATTGTTGCCATGAAAAAGAGACTCCTGAACTTATCTTAACCTATTGATAAGTATCATGTTAAACGATTGCGTCGGCTGAGGTTTTTGCCCACCAAAATGCAATTTTTTTGCCTGTGATCTGGCGTCTGGATAGGTAAAAATGCCAAAAAAGACGGTGAACGGAACCGACGTTGCGCATGTTGCGCATGTTGCGCAACAAAAACAGGATTCTAACAAGGCTGAGCGGATAAAACGAGATTTTTACCGGACCTTATGGGAAAATGCAGTATCCCTACAATCTGTGTGGCTAAGGAGAGGTGATGAGTACCGATATAAAACTGGCGTTGATGACGAGCGGCGCAGCGCTGCTAATGATTCTGGCATTTAGCTTTACCGCCATTCTGCACTAATACAAAAGCCGGATAACGGAGCGTCTGCCTGGGAGGGCCACTCTGTCATCCGGCTTCTTCTGCCTGCGAAGGCAAATACCTCAGCGAATGGTTTTTGGCGTCATCATACGACGCGCACCAATATAGTGCCGCTGCCAGTAATCTTCACCCAATGCGCTAATCTGTATGTCTTTGCCGGTGCGCGGCGACTGAATAAATTTACCGTTGCCTAAATAGACGCCAACGTGATCGGCGGTGCCGCGTCCGTTAATACGGAAAAAGACCAGATCACCTTTCTCCAGCAATTCGCGCTTAACCGGTGCTGCATCACGCAGATGATACATTTCGTTCGCGGTACGGGGAATTTTGAACTTCAGTAAATCTTTGTAGGCGTACCAGACTAAGCCGCTGCAATCAAAGCCGGTATGCGGCGATACGCCACCCCATTGATACGGTTTACCCAGCTGTCCCATTAATTTCGCCATCGCGGTTGCGCGCGCTTTTTGATAACGCTGACGGTGAGATTTGCTCATTCTGAGGGTGCTGATGTCATTAATTTCATTCACGATTTTCGTTGATCGAGATTGACCGTGACGCTTGCTGGAAAGTTTATGCGTATTTTTTTGAGTGGCGGCGTTAACTGCGGCTACGGCCGCTCGCTTTTTTTTCAGTTTAAGTTTCTGAACGGTAACCTGGCGAGATTTCTTCACGGTACTTTTCACCGGACGACGCTTGCGCCGCTCGTCTTCACGCGCACTTTTTTTCTCTGCTTTATGCTGACTGGCATTAACCGGCATCTGCGGGGAAGCAGAGGCGACGTTAAAAAACAGTTGGGCAAAAGCCAGGATGAAAAGCGTAATCAGTAAACGCATAGTCCGGTTATAAGTTGTGCTGTCAGGTTAAAAAGGCCATAACAGAGTTAGAAAATTCTGATCCGCGATCAGGGCCGAAGCAATTTTAGACCAGTTTTTTTTAAAAAAGTAAGTCCTTTTTCTATTAATCTGTTCGCCGCGTTAATTTGGGGTTAAAATGTGCAATTTCAGTGGTTTATATCAGCGAAATTATTGCTAATTATTAATGTATCCATGCCAGTCTGTGAAACAGAGAATTATCGCTGACTAAACGAAGCAACCTGCGTGGCGATTTAACCTCAGCGGCTGCAAAATCCCGTTTTCAGTCCGGGGACGAAGTCGCTACAATAAACAAACACGAAATGACGAATTAAGGAAGGCAATTATGAGTACTGTAGAAAAAATTCAGCGCCAGATCGCAGAAAACCCGATCCTGCTGTATATGAAAGGTTCGCCGAAACTGCCGAGCTGTGGTTTCTCTGCTCAGGCGGTGCAGGCGCTGTCAGCCTGCGGTGAGCGTTTCGCTTACGTGGATATTCTGCAGAATCCAGACATTCGTGCGGAACTGCCGAAATACGCGAACTGGCCAACTTTCCCACAGCTGTGGATTGATGGCGAGCTGGTCGGCGGTTGTGACATTATTGTTGAGATGTTCCAGCGTGGCGAACTGCAATCGCTAATCAAAGAAACCGCTGAGAAGTTTAAAGAAGCGGAATAATACGAAAGGCCGACCACAGTCGGCCTTTTTACTGTCAGCTAGTCAGCGGTGTTCTCTGCCACATCTCCTTGCGCAAACGGCAAAGGCCATCCGCCAAGCCGCTTCCAGCGATTAACCAGTTCACAAAACAGCGTCGCGGTTTGTTCGGTATCATAGAGCGCAGAATGCGCCTGGGTACTGTCAAAATCCATGCCTGCCGCTTTACACGCTTTCGCTAATACCGTTTGACCTAAGACTAATCCGCTTAACGCAGCGGTATCAAAAGTAGCAAAAGGATGGAAAGGGTTGCGCTTCAGACTCGCTCGCCCGGCGGCGGCGTTCATAAAGTTGAGGTCAAAGGTTGCATTATGCGCCACCATAATGGCGCGATTGCAGCCGGTATCTTTGATACCTTTTCGCACCATTTTAAAAATGGCATGCAGTGCGTCATATTCGTTAACGGCACCACGCAGAGGATTGTGCGGGTCAATGCCGGTAAACGCTAACGCCTCGGGATGTAATAACGCCCCTTTAAAAGGTTCAACGTGGAAATGCATTGTCTGGTCGAGGTGGATCCAGCCATCTTCATCCATTTTCAGCGTCGTTGCGGCAATCTCCAGTAGCGCATCGGTTTGTGCGTTGAAGCCAGCAGTTTCAACATCGATCACTACCGGATAAAAGCCACGGAAGCGTTGGTTGAGCGCGTTTAGGGAATTCGATTCAGACATCAGGATCTCATTGCAGAAAAAGGGCAGCGCGCATTATGGCAAAAAACAGCGTTGGGTGCAGCAGGTCACCAGAGGAAGGAGAGAACGTCAGCCTGCCGGAAATGACAGGCTGAATCGTCAGGCTTAGTTGCCGAGACCGTGACCGGCATGTTTGTTTTCAATCAATTCGATCTTGTAACCATCCGGATCTTCAACGAAGGCGATAATGGTAGAACCGCCTTTTACCGGGCCCGCTTCACGAGTCACTTTTCCACCATCATTGCGAATGCGATCGCAGGCGGCAGCGACGTCATCTACGCCCAGTGCGATGTGGCCGTAAGCGTTACCTAAATTGTACTAGCTCAGACCTGATCTGACAGTTACCGGTTATTTATACAGGTGTCTGTCAGATTAAATCTGGTTCAGATTCTTTTCTGCCCAGACCCGTTTTCCATCAAGTAACGTGGCCATTGGCGTAC
>NZ_JASUAZ010000011.1:0-104723 GCF_030283135.1 Mixta mediterraneensis
CCAATGGCCACGTTACTTGATGGAAAACGGGTCTGGGCAGAAAAGAATCTGAACCAGATTTAATCTGACAGACACCTGTATAAATAACCGGTAACTGTCAGATCAGGTCTGAGCTAGTACATATTAGCCATCGATATAAAAAACCCCGGCGAACCGGGGTTTTAACGGCTTAATCATCCAGGAAGCTGCGTAGCACTTCCGAGCGGCTTGGATGGCGCAATTTACGCAATGCTTTAGCCTCGATCTGACGAATACGTTCACGCGTAACATCGAACTGCTTGCCCACTTCTTCCAGCGTGTGGTCAGTGTTCATGTCAATACCGAAACGCATACGCAGAACCTTAGCTTCACGCGCTGTCAGGCCAGCCAACACGTCGTGAGTGGCAGAACGCAGACTCTCTGAGGTAGCCGAATCCAGCGGTAACTCTAACGTGGTGTCTTCGATAAAATCGCCCAGATGCGAATCTTCATCATCGCCAATCGGCGTTTCCATGGAGATTGGCTCTTTAGCAATTTTCAGCACTTTGCGAATTTTATCTTCCGGCATCAGCATGCGCTCAGCCAGTTCTTCAGGCGTCGGCTCACGGCCCATTTCCTGTAACATCTGACGCGAAATACGGTTGAGCTTGTTGATGGTCTCAATCATATGCACCGGAATACGGATGGTACGTGCCTGGTCAGCGATAGAACGGGTAATGGCCTGGCGGATCCACCATGTGGCGTAAGTTGAGAACTTATAACCACGACGATATTCAAATTTATCAACCGCTTTCATCAAACCGATATTACCTTCCTGAATCAGGTCAAGGAACTGCAGGCCACGGTTGGTGTATTTTTTGGCGATTGAAATCACCAGACGCAAGTTGGCTTCCACCATCTCTTTCTTCGCACGACGCGCTTTGGCTTCACCAATCGACATGCGACGGTTAATATCTTTTACTTGTTCAATGGTCAGGCCGGTTTCTTCTTCAATCTGTGCCAGCTTCTGCAGGGAGCGCATGACGTCATCCTGCACTTCTAACAGCTTCTCAGACCACGGCTTATTCATTGCCAGCGCCGCTTTAAACCAGCTTTCATTGGTTTCGTTGCCAGTGAACAGGGTGATGAAGTTTTTCTTCGGCATTTTGCACAGTTCAATACACAGCTTCATGATCAAACGTTCCTGAGTACGGACACGTTCCATCATTTCACGCATATTGTTCACCAGGTAATCGAACTGCTTCGGTACCAGGCGGAACTGTTTGAATACGTCAGAAAGATTCTGAATTTCGGCGACGGCATCAGCGTGGCTGCGGCCTTTGCTTTTAATGGCGGTACGCGTGGTTTCGTACTGCATGCGCAGGTCAGAAAACTTCTCACGCGCCAGTTCCGGGTCGATTGAGTTATCGTCATCGGAGCTGTCGTCGTCATCTTCTTCATCTTCTTCTTCATCGTCACGATCTGCTTCGGACAATTCAGAACCGACGTGCGTTGCGGTCGGTGCAATATCTTCTTCAGCATTGGGATCGACGAAACCAGTGATCAAATCGGACAGGCGTGACTCACCTGCTTCAACTTTGTCGTACTGATCCAGCAGATAGGTGATCGCTTCCGGGTATTCAGCAACGGAGCATTGAACCTGGTTAATACCATCTTCAATACGCTTAGCGATGTCGATTTCGCCTTCACGCGTCAGAAGTTCAACGGTACCCATTTCGCGCATGTACATGCGCACCGGGTCAGTGGTGCGACCAATTTCAGATTCAACGCTGGATAATACCTGAGCGGCGGCTTCCGCGGCATCTTCGTCAGTATCGGAGCTGTTTTCGTTCAGCATCAGATCGTCAGCATCCGGGGCTTCTTCAACTACCTGGATGCCCATGTCGTTAATCATCTGGATGATGTCTTCGATCTGATCGGAGTCGACGATATCTTCCGGCAGATGGTCATTGACCTCAGCATAGGTCAGATAGCCTTGCTCCTTACCACGGGTGACAAGAAGCTTGAGCTGTGACTGCGGGTTTTGCTCCATAAGACGGTATCCACACTTCTGTTAATTAGATTGGTGTCGGTCGGCAGCGAGCCAACGATAGCAGTGAAGGCGTTGTATTATTGCCGCTGCCCTCATCGCGGCGTGGGCTATGCCCATCAGTTATCGGCACTTAAGCCGCAAATTTTTACTGTCCGAGGCTGCCTTACTTGCCATTTGCAGTGCTCATCACCCTTACGTACTTCAGCACGCTCCGGTTATTGCGCGCTGGCAGCGCAGCAATGGCGGCGCCTCTGGAACGATATTTATGTCGGGCCTGGCGACGACACCAGCGACCCTAAATTGTAGGTAAGTCTGTAAATCATGCCGGCCCGCTTTTTTGTGGTTCCGAAAAGCAAGCCAGATAAAACTGTTATTTTTTTGCCAGCGCCTGGCTTAATGCCCAGAATTCGCGGCGCTCCTCAGCGCTTAAACCTTGGGTACGATCCCGTGCGATTAATGCTTCAAGGCGTTGTTCCAGCGCGGCGTCGTAAACACTGGCCAGCGAATCCTGAAACACGGCTTCGGCTTCTTCATCTACTATCATGTGGTTCCAGATTGCCAAAGTTTCAAGCGTCTGGCTAAAATTTGTTCCGCGATATAACTCTAGTAGCTGCCCGGTGGTCAAGCCAGGATTCTCGTTACACCGGCTGACTAACTCGACAAACAACGGTAAACCGGCCATTTTCGATTCGGCCAGCCCGTCAAGTGATGGAACCCCGTTCGCCAGCTGCGGATTTTGTATCAGCAAAGCGACCAGCACGCGCATGGTCGTGCGTTTAAGCGGGGGGGCAACCGGTGCCGCTCCGCTTGCAGCCAGCCTGGGCATCAGCTTTTCGAGCTGATTGTCATCCAAAATACCGAGCTTATTACCCAGTTCCTGGCGCATATAAATACGCAAGGTTTCACCGGGGATCTGCGAAATCAATGGCAGCGCCAGCGTGCTTAAACGCGCTTTACCGTCGCGTGAGCTGAGATCAACCTGCGGCAGCAAAGAATCAAACAAAAAAGAGGAGAGCGGCATTGCCTGATCCATACGCGCTTCAAATGCGTTTTTACCCTCTTGGCGTATCAACGTGTCGGGATCTTCACCATCCGGCAAGAACATAAAGCGTAGCTGACGACCATCATTCATATAAGGCAATGCTGTTTCGAGCGCACGCCATGCTGCTTCGCGACCCGCTCGATCGCCGTCATAACAACAAATGACATTGTCGGTACTGCGAAACAGCAGTTGAATATGTTCGGCGGTAGTTGATGTGCCAAGCGAAGCTACGGCGTAATCAACCCCAAACTGCGCCAGTGCGACGACATCCATATAGCCTTCAACCACCAACAGGCGGGCCGGCTCAGGATGATTTTTCAGCGCTTCATACAGGCCATAAAGCTGACGGCCTTTATGAAAAATCGGTGTTTCTGGCGAGTTAAGGTATTTAGGCGTGTCGTTACCTAATACGCGTCCACCAAAACCAATGACACGGCCTCGCTTATCGCGAATCGGAAACATCACACGCTCGCGAAAGCGGTCATAGGTCCGGCCTTTATCATTGGTCACTAACATGCCGGCTTCCATTAACGATTCACGATCGTCTGGTTGCTTACCGAAACGTTTGAGAACATTGTCCCAACCGGCCGGCGCATAGCCAATCGCGAAATGATTAATGATAGCGGGACTCAGACCGCGGCGATCCAGATAATCGCGTGCAGGCTGTGCACTGGACTGCTGCAGGCCTTGCTGATAAAAACCATTCAGGTTATCCATCAGTTGATAAAGACTTTGCCGCTGATGACGTTCCATCGGCGTTGGCCCGCTGCCAGCTTCATAAGGCACTTCCAGACCATGGGAAGTGGCTAACTCTTCGATACTTTCAACAAACTCGAGACGATCATAATTCATCAAAAAATCGATAGCGTTGCCGTGAGCACCACAGCCGAAACAGTGATAAAACTGTTTTTCGCCGTTTACGGTAAAAGAGGGCGTTTTTTCGTTATGGAAAGGACAACACGCGTGGAAGTTCTTACCCTGCTTTTTCAGCTTAACGCGGGCATCGATAAGATCCACGATGTCCGTGCGGGCAAGCAAATCATTGATAAATACGCGTGGAATTCGTCCAGCCATATGCCCCAAATTTTTAGCTCATAAACGACAACAAGCCGCGCTTCCTTTCGGAAAGCACGGCCTTTTACTTGACTCGGTCTGCGTGTATCACACGGTGGAGGCGAACCTCCAGGAGAACTTAGTACAGACGAGTGCGGCGTGCGTTTTCGCGAGCCAGTTTCTTGGCGTGACGTTTAACAGCAGACGCTTTAGCGCGCTTACGTTCGGTAGTCGGTTTTTCATAGAATTCACGACGACGAACTTCAGCCAGAACGCCTGCTTTTTCGCAGGAACGCTTAAAGCGACGCAGTGCTACGTCGAACGGCTCGTTTTCACGTACTTTAATTACCGGCATGTAACTCTCACCTCAATAAAATTCGGTTTTTGCTGCTGACTGCGGCGCCAGCACATTTCAAAATGGTGCAGCATGTTACTCCAACTCGCGTTGGTTTGTAAAGCACCATGTATAATTTGAAACCAACAGGAGCGTTTGCCTTTGCGGCTGCCAGTTTTTTTCAGGAGCGAGAGTATAGCGCACTACTCAGGCGGCAGAAAATCACTTTTTGCAAGGAGTGGCCGCTCTGTCTGCACATTTGCTGTGCTAAACTGCGCGCCGCAAGAAAGAGGTGACAAATGCGAATTCTGGGTATTGAAACGTCGTGCGATGAAACCGGCATCGCAATTTATGATGACGAGGCCGGGTTGCTGGCTAATCAGCTTTATAGCCAGGTGAAACTGCACGCCGATTACGGCGGCGTGGTGCCGGAACTGGCCTCACGCGATCACGTGCGTAAAACGGTTCCGCTGATTCAGGCCGCGCTGAAACAGGCTAATTTACAGCCGCAACAAATTGATGCAGTGGCGTATACCGCAGGGCCAGGCCTGGTCGGGGCGCTGCTGGTTGGCGCGACTGTTGGTCGCGCGCTGGCTTTTGCCTGGAAAGTTCCGGCGGTGCCGGTACATCATATGGAAGGACATTTGCTGGCACCGATGCTGGAAGATAATCCACCCTCGTTCCCGTTTGTTGCACTGTTAGTTTCTGGCGGCCATACGCAGCTGATTAGCGTAACCGGCATCGGTGAATACGAACTGCTGGGCGAGTCAATTGATGATGCCGCAGGCGAAGCTTTTGATAAAACCGCTAAACTACTGGGCCTTGATTATCCCGGCGGTCCGATGTTGTCAAAAATGGCGCAGCAAGGCACGAGCGGGCGTTTTACGTTTCCACGTCCAATGACCGATCGCCCAGGTCTGGACTTTAGTTTCTCCGGCCTGAAAACCTTTGCAGCCAATACTATTCGCGACAACAATGATGATGCTCAAACGCGTGCAGATATTGCGCGCGCGTTTGAAGATGCAGTCGTTGATACCTTGTCAATTAAGTGCAAACGAGCCTTAGATCAAACGGGCTTTAAGCGGCTGGTGATTGCAGGGGGAGTCAGCGCCAATCGCACGTTGCGCGAACAGATGGCCCTTATGATGCAAAAACGTGGGGGAGAAGTTTTCTACGCGCGTCCTGAGTTTTGCACCGATAATGGCGCAATGATTGCTTATGCAGGCATGGTGCGTCTGAAAGGCGGAACGCGCGGCGCATTGGGGGTGAGCGTTCGTCCGCGTTGGCCGCTGGCCGAATTACCCGCTATCTGATGTGAGAAAAGCCGGTTCGCCGGCTTTTTTACGGTTTGCGTTTCTTCTTACGCTTCCAGACCCGGGTTTCCTGCCCGCGCCATAAGCGCTGAATATTGTCGTGATGTCGCAACAATATAAGACAAGAAAGCATCGAAACCGGAAAAGTAAACTGCGGTTTGAACCACCAAACGTAGAACGGAGCAATCAGCGCGCTGACAATCGGCCCTAGCGATGAATAGCCGCTCAACAGCACAGTCAACAGCCAGGTGCCGGTCATCAATCCTGTTAAATCCCAGCCAATCGGCGCGATCGCACCAAATGCTGTCGCCACCCCTTTACCGCCACGAAAACGAAAAAATACCGGATAAATGTGGCCAAGGCAGGCGGCAATTGCCGTTAAGCCTAAATAAAGCGGCGTGATGTGTAACTCATAGGCCAGCCAAACCGGCACCATACCTTTCAGCACATCGAAGATCAGCACGCAGGCAGCCGCTGCTTTGCCGCCAATGCGTAATACATTGGTCGCGCCAGGATTACCTGAACCGTGTGCGCGGGGATCGGGCAGACCAGCGAGTTTGCAAACCAGAATCGCACTGGAAATCGAACCGCAAAGATACGCGAAAATAATCATACCAAGCGCGATAGCACTCATAACAAAGTACCGTTTCCTTTAGGGTCGTTTTGTTCACTTCAACCGTGGATAATACGCATAATCTGTCGGAAGTGGTATCCGGCTTAGCCAAAAACAGAGACTGACATCATGGATATTGTATTTATAGAACAACTCACGGTGTTCACCACCATTGGCGTTTACGACTGGGAACAGGGCATTCAGCAGAAGCTGGTGCTCGATGTCGAAATGGCATGGGACAACCGACTCGCGGCAATCAGCGATGATGTAAAAGCGTGTCTGAGCTATGCCGACGTGTCCGAAGCTATCCTGACGCATTTAACCGGCAGCCGTTTTGCGCTTGTCGAACGGGTGGCTGAAGAAATTGCGGATCTGTTGATGAACCGTTTCAATTCGCCGGGCGTGCGCATAAAGGTAGCCAAACCGGGGGCTGTAGCGCAGGCGGCGCAGGTTGGCGTGCGAATTGAGCGCGGGACTATTCCTAAATAAATTCGATGTGATTGCCATCACAGTGAAACCAAACCAAATTATTGTTTGTCATAGCAAGTGCCGTTTCGTTGTTTAGCGTGAAATAAACAAAAACCTGAAGGTTTTATTCAGACGAAAGCCGGCAAAATTTAAGACGATAGCTTTGGATTACCGTCTTTTTAGTAGGTTTCATACGGACAGAGGGAAAATTTGATGGCAGACATTCATCAGCTTTGGGTAGCTGCAATCCTGGGCGTTGTGGAAGGGCTAACGGAGTTTTTACCGGTATCTTCCACAGGGCACATGATTATAGTGGGCCACCTGCTGGGCTTTGAAGGGGAAACGGCTGAGACGTTTGAAGTCGTGATTCAGCTAGGATCGATTCTGGCGGTAGTGGTGATGTTCTGGCGTCGTCTGTTTGGCTTAATCGGCATTCGCTTTGGTGAAGTAAAGCATGAAGGTATTGGCAGCGGACATTTAACATTAATTCACATTCTGCTCGGTATGGTGCCGGCGGTAGTGATAGGCCTGGCCCTGCATGACCAAATCAAAACATTATTTAATCCCATAAACGTAATGTATGCGTTAGTGGTGGGCGGTGTGCTGCTACTGGCCGCAGAGTACCTTAAACCCAAACAGCCAAAGTCGGTGGGAATTGACGACATCACTTATCGTCAGGCGTTTATGATTGGCTGCTTCCAGTGTCTGGCGCTGTGGCCTGGCTTTTCGCGTTCGGGCGCGACTATCTCTGGCGGGATGCTGATGGGCGTGAGTCGCTATGCGGCCTCTGAGTTCTCGTTCATCCTGGCTGTACCGATGATGATTGGCGCAACCGGCTTGGATCTTTACAAGAGCATTGGCTTCCTGACCATGAACGATTTGCCGATGTTTACGGTCGGTTTTCTTACCGCTTTCGTGGTCGCGATGATTGCCATCAAAGTTTTTCTTGAGCTGATCAAACGAATCTCGTTCGTTTCATTTGCAGTTTATCGTTTCATCGTTGCCGCTGCGGTTTACGCGGTATTTATGTAAAGCCTATCGCGGCCAGTCAGACTGGCCGCGAAGCCGCAATCCCTTCCGCGACGGCGGTAATACGCCGACGCGTCAGTTCTTCCCGCACTTCGATTCCTTTAAATCCCGCATCAATAACTGCTTTGGTTGGTACGGCCTGCGCCAGGGCAAAAGCGCGACGCAAATAATCACCCTGTGGATAGGCCAAGCTCTCTAACCCCGCCCGACCACGCGCATCGGCTTCGCTGGTGAGCGCCATTTGCTCCACGCGCTGTGGTTTGCGCCAGGCATCAATGCGATCAAATAATGAAATTAACGAATCCGCTGACTGACGCTCAATGGTGTGCACAATGTCATGAAACTCGGTGACTACCAATGCCAGATCGCGAATGGCATTGGGCACGCGCAGGCGCTGGCACAAGGCTGCCACCATCGGCACGCCAGCCGGACCATGGCCGTGATGGCTTGGCCATTTTTCAGGCGGAGTCAGGGCCTTACCAATGTCATGGAATAGCGTGGCAAACCGCACTTCAATCGAATCAGATAAGGCTGCAGCCATCGCCAGGGTCATTAGAGTATGTACGCCAGTATCAATTTCTGGGTGCCATTTCGCTGGTGCCGGAATTCCGAACAGGTTATCAATCTCCGGGAACAATACGTTAAGCGCGCCGCAATCACGCAGCACCTGAAAATACACCTGGGGATTATGCGATGTAAGGGCTTTTTCGGTTTCTTTCCATACACGTTCGGGGGTTAACGCAGCCAGTTCGCCACTTTCCACCATCGTCCGCATTAAAGACTGTGTTTCATCAGCAATGCGGAAATTAAGGTGGGCGAAACGGGCAGCAAACCGCGCCACACGTAACACGCGCAGCGGATCTTCATTAAAAGCCGCAGAAACATGGCGCAATGTGCGTTCAGCAATATCGCGTTGGCCGTGATAAGGATCGAAAAGCTGCCCTTCTTCGGTTTGTGCGATGGCATTAATCGTCAAATCGCGTCGCTGCAGATCTTGCTCCAGCGTCACATCGGGGGCTGACCAGGTCACAAAGCCGGTATAGCCTTTTCCGTTTTTCCGCTCAGTACGGGCCAGTGCATATTCTTCACGGCTTTTCGGATGCAGAAAAACCGGGAAATCGCGGCCAACCTGCTGATAGCCCTGCTCAAGCATGGCCTCAGGCGTGGCGCCAACCACCACCCAGTCTTTGTCTTTAACCGGCAGGTTCAACAGTGCATCACGTACCGCGCCGCCTACAAGAAACGTCTTCACTCAACAACTCCAGAGGTAAATAAGTGACTTGCGCGCCTGTGGGCATCCTGCTCCTGAATCCCGGCGTGCATGTTGCTCTATTGTTGCACATATTCATCAGATTGCAGGCATGCGAAAAAGGGCATCTATCGATCCCCTTTCTAAAACAATCAGATAAGCATTAGTTCATCCAGCGATCTTTTTTCTTACGGCTGGGAATCATATGCGGTAATAACAGGCCCAACAGCAGTCCAACGCCAAGTACGCCGCCGCCATACATAAACCACTGCATAATAATGGTGCGCTGCTTGTCATCTAGCTGGACGTTAGCCGCACTGACTTTTTTCTGCGCGACGATCAGCTCGTTTTTCAGTTTTTGATTTTCATCTTTTAGCCCAGCGATCACGCTATCGCTCTTCGCGACTTTGTTCTGCATCTCTGAGGTGCGTTGATTCCAGCTGTTATCGATATTACCCAGCTTATCAGTGAGATCTTTAACCTGCTGCTCAAGCTGCGGCACGCGCGTGCGCAGGCTTGGACTCGCGCTCAGCTGCGATAAGGGAATCCAGGTGGTACGGCCTTCCGCATCACGGATCTGCCCATAATTTGTATCGTTATTGGTCTGCAGCAACTGCACTTCTTCACCCGCGTTCAGCTTACCGAGCAGGCGATACTGATCGCCAGGTCCGCTGCGAACCCAGGTTGATAATTCGTCAGAGATATAGCGTTTTTCGTCGGCGTGGGCAGGAGCAAGGGCACTGAGAGCCAGCAAAGTAATTCCAGCGAGTGTGATTTTTTTCATTAAATTTCGTATTTGCTTGATGACTAAAAATTTACTGGCACAGTCTGGAGAGGCATCGCATAAATCTGAATGGGAACTATCCTGGTCTCATTTACCTGCAAAAAGGGCTGCGAAAGTGCAAAGAAAGCAGAGACAGCCTGGCTTCTGTGCATTACTCTTCGCCTGGTATACCCTTTAGACTCAGACTGCAATCAGAGTAATTTACTGATTGTGACGTGGAATATGCGGGTTAAACCCTCTCAAGTGCCAGCGGCGTATTGAATAAAAAATTATGACCATTGAAACAGAACTAAAGTTCATTGCGACATCAAATGCTGTTGAAAAATTGGCAGCAACGCTCGCGGCATGGCCGCATCAGTATCAGGCTCCACGCGAGTTAACCAATGTCTATTTCGAAACGGATGACAATCAACTGCGTCGTTGGGACATGGGGCTACGCATCCGTGGCGTTGATAAACGTTATGAAATGACGCTCAAAGGCGGCGGCAAAACATTAGGCGGTTTGCATCAGCGTCGGGAATATAACGTCGCACTGGATAAGGCGAAACTGGATATAGCGCAACTGCCCGCTGAAATCTGGCCACAGGGAACCGATGTAGTTGCATTACAGCAGCGTTTGCACCCGCTTTTCAGTACGCATTTCCAGCGCGAAATTTGGCTGATTACGTTTGGCGGCAGCGAAATCGAAATTGCATTTGATCGCGGTGAAGTCGCGACTGAACAACTCAGCGAATCGTTATTTGAAGTCGAGCTGGAACTAAAGCAAGGGCAGCGTAGCGATATACTGCTTTTTGCGCAACAGCTGGTGACGATGGGCGGGCTACGACTCGGTAGCCTGAGCAAAGCGGCGCGCGGTTATCACCTGGCGCAAGGTAACCCGCCACGCCCTGTGCGCGCTTTCCCGGTGCTGAAAACCGATGCAAAGGCAACGGTAGAAGAGGGGATGGTTGCTGCGCTATCCGCCGGGCTTAACCACTGGCAATATCACGAAGAAGTCTGGCTGCGTGGCGATGCTTCAGCACAGGATGCGGTGCGTGAAGCACTGGAGGCTTTGCGTCAGGCCTTTGCTGTATTCGGCGCGGTCGTGCCACGTAAGGCCAGCAGCGAGTTGCGCCAGAAACTCACCCTGTTAGAAGAGACGTTAGTTCACGATGACGTGGAAGCGCAGACATTCTGTTTTTCCGCGCTTTCTGTTGATACCCAGTTAGCACTTACTCACTGGTTGGCTGAATCTCAGTGGCAGCAATGGAGTGATGAAAAAGGCCAGGCCAAGCTTCAGGCATCCTTTAAGCGCTTCAGCGATATTATGCTGGCGCGTATCAACGCCGATCTAAAAGAGACATTTCTTTCGGTTAAGCAGCCCAACGAATTTAATGACAAAGCGACGCGCCTTGCGCGCCAGCTATTAACGGTTCACTTGCTGGCTGGTGCGTATTCATCAGAGGCGGTGGCGATTTGGCTGGGTCGATGGCAACAGTTGCAACTTGCGATTCAGTCACAGGCGAAAAACGATTTACCGTGGCTGGCCGGGCAGGCCATTAAGCAGCCTGTTTTTTGGAAGAGCAGTAGCGCGCCACGCTAACTTTGCACACAAGCAGGGAGAGAATATGTTGCCAGCATTACCCGCATTGTTACTCTCGCAGGCTGAAAAGGCCGCCGGGCAGTTGAACGTGCCTTCTGCTTCGTTAAGCACAGAGCAGGCCGCTGGCCTCGCGTTCAGCGATTTTGTCGTAGAAAATTTGCAACAGCATCCTGACTGGTGGCAGGCTATCCAGCAACAGCCACCGCAGGCTGATGAGTGGCAACATTATGCTGACTGGCTGGCGCTGGATATGCAGGGAGTAGATAGCGAAGCAGCATTGATGCGGGTGCTGCGTCTGTTTCGCCGCCGCATGCTGGTTCGCATTGCATGGATGCAGAGTTTGCAGCACGCAACAACTGAACAGACTCTGCAACAGTTGAGCGTATTAGCCGAAGTGCTTATCGGCCAGGCGCGCGACTGGGTGTATCGGGATTGTTGTCAGGACTTCGGCACGCCATGCAATGCGAAAGGCGAGGCTCAGCCGATGTTAATCCTCGGCATGGGCAAGCTTGGTGGGGGAGAACTCAACTTCTCATCTGACATTGATCTCATCTTTGCCTGGCCCGAAAACGGCGTGACGCGCGGAGGACGTCGGGAGCTTGATAACGCCCAGTTCTTCACCCGTATGGGACAGCGGCTAATCAAAGTACTCGACCAGCCCACCATGGATGGTTTCGTTTATCGCGTTGATATGCGCCTGCGCCCGTTTGGCGACAGCGGACCTTTGGTGCTGAGCTTTGCCGCGCTGGAGGATTACTATCAGGAGCAAGGCCGTGACTGGGAACGTTATGCCATGGTCAAGGCACGTCTGATGGGGGATAACCAGGATCGCTGGAGCCAGGAATTACAGCAGATGCTGCGGCCCTTTGTTTATCGGCGCTATATCGACTTCAGCGTGATTCAGGCGCTGCGTAATATGAAAAGTATGATTACGCGTGAAGTACGGCGGCGTGGCCTGAAAAACAATATCAAACTCGGTGCAGGTGGTATCCGTGAAACCGAATTTATTGTGCAGGTCTTTCAGTTAATCCGGGGCGGACGTGAACGCTCACTTCAGTTACGCGCCCTGATGCCCACGCTTTCAGCAATACAAGAGCTGGCGTTATTACCCACAGAGCAGGTAGATACCCTCCGCAACGCTTATCGGTTTTTACGCCGCCTGGAAAACTTGCTGCAAAGTCTTGCCGATGAGCAAACCCAAACCTTACCTGACGAAGAACTTCATCGTGTACGTCTGGCATGGGCGATGAACACGGACAGCTGGGCGACATTAATTGAGCAGCTGGACAGGCATATGTCTGCCGTACGCGCCATATTTGATGAATTAATTGGCGAAGATACGCCGGAGATTGGCGATCAGCGCGAACTGGCTGAATTCACCGTGTTATGGCAGGACACGCTGGAAAATAACGAACTGGCGGCACTCATGCCGCAACTGAATGACGAACAGCGGCGATCGCTACAGCAAACACTGGACGCGTTTCGTCAGGATATAAACCGTCGCACCATTGGACCACGTGGACGTCAGGCACTTGATCAGCTTATGCCGCGTTTGCTGAGTGAAGTGTGTCCACGCCAGGATGCAGCGATAACCTTTAGTCGTTTAACGCCATTGCTACTGGGTGTGATAACACGCAGCACTTACCTTGAATTGTTAACCGAATATCATGGTGCGCTTCGCCATTTAATTCGCCTTTGTGCCGCTTCACCCATGGTTGCCAGTCAGCTGGCTCGTCATCCTTTACTACTGGACGAACTGCTTGACCCCGCCACGCTGTATCAGCCCACCGCGACCGATGCGTATCGCGATGAGTTACGTCAGTATCTGATGCGCATTCCCACTGATGACGAAGAGCAACAGCTTGAAGCGTTACGTCAGTTTAAGCAGGCGCAGCTTTTGCGTATTGCAGCGGCAGACATCGCTGAGACATTGCCGGTGATGAAAGTGAGCGATCACTTAACCTGGCTTGCAGAAGCTATCATCGAGTCGGTGGTCCAGCAGGCGTGGAATATGATGCTGCAACGTTACGGACGTCCTTCGCATCTTAAGGATGATAACGAACGCGGTTTTGCGGTATTAGGCTACGGCAAGTTGGGTGGCTGGGAACTGGGTTACAGCTCCGATCTCGATTTGGTGTTCCTGCACGATTGTCCGTTGAATGCAGTAACCAACGGTGCGCGTAGCATTGATGGCCGCCAGTTTTACCTGCGTCTGGCGCAGCGGGTAATGCATTTGTTCAGTACCCGTACTCCATCCGGCGTTCTGTACGAGGTTGATGCTCGCCTGCGTCCGTCTGGCGCGGCCGGCATGCTCGTTAGTACTTTTACGGCCTTTAATGATTATCAGCATCATGAGGCCTGGACATGGGAGCATCAGGCGTTAGTACGCGCTCGCGTTGTTTTCGGCGAATCATCTTCCGGGGCACGCTTCAACGACATTCGCCGCGGAGTGCTATGTCTACCGCGTGAAGCCAGTAAACTGCAAACCGAAGTGCGGGAAATGCGCGAAAAAATGCGAACGCACCTCAGCAATAAGCACAAAGGGCGCTGGGATATTAAGGCCGATGAAGGTGGTATTACCGATATTGAATTCATTGCGCAATATCTTGTCTTACGCTACGCCGCACAACAACCTGCATTATCACGCTGGTCGGATAACGTGCGGATTTTCGAGCTAATGGCAACGTATCAAATAATGCCAGAGGCTGAAGCACAAGCGCTGACGCAGGCATACGTTACGCTGCGTGATGCGTTGCATCACCTGGCATTACAGGCGTTGCCTGGCCACGTTGATCCTGAAGCGTTTGTGGCTGAACGGCAAACGGTGAAACACAGCTGGCAATACTGGCTGGTCTCGCCAGTTTCTCTCTGAGCGCGTGGCTGATAGCGCCATTCACAACTGTGATATTATCCGCGCACTATTTTTACAGCAGTCTGGAGTGTCTGGAATGAAAGTGACTCTGCCCGCATTCGGTCAAGCCTCGGTGCTGGTCGTTGGCGATGTGATGTTAGACCGTTACTGGTATGGCCCAACCAGCCGTATTTCGCCTGAAGCACCGGTCCCGGTGGTCAAAGTGGATACGGTTGAAGAGCGCCCTGGCGGTGCGGCGAACGTGGCGATGAATATCGCTGCTCTCGGCGCGACATCACGCTTGATCGGCCTGACGGGTGAGGACGATGCGGCACGCGTATTAAGTAATACGCTTAAAGACGTCAACGTTAACTGTGACTTCGTGGCAGTTAAAAGCCATCCTACCATTACTAAACTGCGGGTACTTTCCCGTAATCAACAACTTATCCGTCTGGATTTTGAAGAGGGATTTGAGCAGGCCGATCCTGAGCCCATTCATCAACGTATGCGTCAGTCCTTAGCGGCTGCGGGGGCGCTGGTACTGTCTGATTACGCGAAAGGCGTGTTAAGCAGCGTGCAGACCATGATTACTCTTGCACGTGAAGCGAAAGTGCCGGTATTAATCGATCCGAAAGGCACTGATTTTTCACGCTATCGTGGCGCGACATTACTGACGCCAAATTTTTCAGAATTTGAAGCGGTAGTGGGGAAGTGTAAAAGCGAAGATGAAATTGTCACGCGCGGCATGCAGTTGATTGCAGATTATGACTTGTCGGCGCTACTGATAACGCGTTCTGAAAATGGCATGACGTTGCTGCAGCCAGGCAAAACACCGCTGCACTTACCCACCCAGGCGCAAGAAGTGTATGACGTAACTGGCGCGGGTGACACGGTTATTGGTGTGCTGGCGGCAGCCTTAGCCGCAGGTGATTCGCTGGAAGAGGCCTGTTTTCTTGCCAACGCCGCCGCAGGCGTGGTGGTAGGCAAACTGGGCACCTCAACGGTAAGCACGGTCGAGCTTGAGAATGCTATTCATGCGCGTCCGGAGCAAGGTTTCGGCATCATGAGCGAAGCGGAGCTCAAAGTCGCTATCGAAATGGCACGCCAGCGCGGTGAAAAAGTGGTAATGACCAATGGCGTGTTCGACATTCTTCATGCTGGCCACGTTTCCTACCTTGCCAATGCACGTAAACTGGGCGACCGCCTGATTGTTGCGGTAAACAGCGACGCGTCAACCCGGCGTTTGAAAGGCGATAGTCGTCCGGTCAATCCACTGGAAAATCGCATGATTGTGTTAGGTGCGTTGGAAGCGGTGGATTGGGTTGTGGCATTCGAAGAAGATACGCCGCAGCGTTTAATTGCCGGTGTGCTGCCCGATCTACTGGTAAAAGGTGGCGATTACAAACCTGAAGATATTGCAGGAAGCAAAGAAGTCTGGGCTAATGGCGGTGACGTGCAGGTGCTGAATTTTGAAGATGGCATCTCTACGACCAACATCATTAAGACCATTCGCGGCAACTAAGTGTTGTAACAAGCGGGAGCAGTCCCCTCCCGCTTTCTATTTACTCTGACGTATTTTCTGTTTTCGTAACGGTTGAGTCTGGTGTCGTCGTAACCGCTGGAACCGGGGCGTTTTGACTTTCCAGTTGCGCCAGACGTTGCTCCAGCGCGGCCAGTTTTTCTCGCGTGCGTAGCAGTACCTGCGTTTGCACATCAAACTCTTCACGGTTGACCAAATCCATACGCGTCAATTGTGCCGTCAGTGCCTGACGAATTTTCTTTTCGACATCGTCACCAAACTCACGAATTCCTTTTGGCATCGATTCATGGACCTGGCGTGCAATTTGTTCAATTTTTTTCGTGTCGATCATGATTATTTCCTGGTTACGGGTTGCTGAGGACAGCAGTTGTGCGCACTTAATATCTGCTCAATATCTGCTAAGTGTAATGCCAGAAATGAAAAGGTTAAACCTGAAATCGGTAACGCAGGAAATGCCAAAGCATTTGCAGTTTTGTTGATTGCCGCTCCAGATGATCGGCGCTATAGTAAATTCGCTTATTCTCAGGGCGGGGCGAAATTCCCCACCGGCGGTAAATCAGCGTAAGCTGAAAGCCCGCGAGCGCTTCATAATCCATTATGAAGGTCAGCAGATCCGGTGTAATTCCGGGGCCGACGGTTAAAGTCCGGATGGGAGAGGGTAACGATATTTGCAGGGCTTTTGCCCACGCCACGTTATTGCTACGTCTGTTGACGTCACTCCTAAGCACGCCCTGATTCTGGTAACCCAATACATTTAAAAGGTTTTATTACCATGAATCAGACGCTACTTTCTGAATTTGGCACGCCGGAACAGCGTGTAGAACGAGCCATTGCAGCACTGCGTGACAGACGCGGGGTGATGGTACTGGACGATGAAAATCGTGAAAACGAAGGCGATATGATCTTCGCCGCCGAAACCATGACAGTTGAACAAATGGCGCTGACTATTCGTCATGGAAGCGGGATTGTTTGCCTGTGCCTGACGGAAGAACGCCGTCGGCAGCTTGATTTGCCCATGATGGTGGAGAACAACACCAGCGCTTACGGCACCGGTTTTACCGTCACTATTGAAGCAGCGGAAGGCGTTACAACCGGTGTTTCAGCTAAAGATCGCATCACGACTATTCGCGCGGCTGTTGCTGATCATGCGAAGCCCAGCGATTTGAATCGCCCCGGCCATGTATTCCCGTTGCGTGCGCGTGACGGTGGCGTATTAACGCGTGGTGGACACACCGAGGCGACTATTGATTTGGTGACGCTGGCAGGTTTTAAACCCGCAGGCGTATTGTGCGAGCTGACGAATGATGATGGCTCTATGGCACATGCGCCGGAAGCCATCCTGTTTGCGAAACAGCATGATATGCCAGTGGTAACTATTGAAGGTTTAGTGGCTTACCGCCGCGATCAAGAGGCCCGTCAGGCCAGCTAAGCAGCATTTTCCATCCATAAAACAGGCCGGTTTTCCGGCCTGTTTTTTTACCGACTAGCGAAAAAATATAGTTATCAAAAAATTTACCTATGACAGGTGAGGAGTAGCGCATTATGCATAAATGTGTGGCAGTAAGCCGCTGATCCCTTCCATCCTTCGCAGTAGGGCGCGACAGCCTGGCATGAAAAAATAACAGCGCCTTGCTGAACAAACGTTGCTTTGTTCAGCCGATGCCAGCGGTTTGCAACAACGTCAGGCTTAAACCCATCACCGACATACCGCAGAGTACACCGTAGCCTGGATTGTTATGTGGATCGATTTCACGTGCCAGCGGCATCAACTCATCTATTGATAAGGCAACCATAATGCCAGCAACGGCTGCCATGACGGCGGCAATCATCACTGGCGAGACTAATGGCCCCAGCAACATAAAGGCGATCACCCCACCTAAAATTTCCGCCATACCCGATACGCAGGCCCAGAAGATCGCTTTCATTTTTGAGCCTGTGGCCGCATACATTGGACCCGCCACTGCCAGCCCTTCAGGAATGTTGTGAATGGCTACCGCCAGCGCAATGCCCATGCCGAGCTCCCTGTCGCTGCTGGCTGTGACATAGGTTGCAATACCTTCAGGGAAGTTATGCAGGCTAATGCCTAACGTAAGTAAAATCGCGGAACGACGCAGGTTTTTCGGGTGGTGGCGACCTGTTGTTAAATCTTGCGGGTGCTGGTGCGGTAACAGGCGATCCAAAGCAAAATAGCCCAGCAAGCCCAGCATAAACATGCCATAACCCAGTAATGGCGACATGCCCTGCGCATGAAGTGCGGCTGGCAGCATTTCCATTAAAGCGATCAAAAGCATGATGCCAGCAGCAAACCCAAGGGAAAATGCCAATACGCGGTTGGAAGGTTTTTGTCCCATCATACCCAATAAAGCACCGATAAAGGTGGCGCCGCCTGCCAGTATGGTAAGCAGTAAAGGTAATGGCATTGTGCTCTTCTTAATGATAATTATTCCCAATAAACTACTGTTAAACTTACTCAATATCGAGTTTTGTCAGGTAAAGAATTGTCGGGCTCGCTTATTCAAATTCTCTGATGATCATCATCATGCTTATCCGCGTGATTAGCCGCTTAAACGGCGTATCGTATCCACCATGAAAGCGGCTTTGGTGGAGAAAATTTATGAGTCCGTTACGTATGCCCGCCCTGTTTTTGGGTCATGGCAGCCCGATGAACGTGCTGGAAGAAAATCGTTATACCGCGTTCTGGCGCAAGGCAGGAAAAACGTTGCCGCGCCCGCGTGCCATTCTTACTATTTCTGCACACTGGTACACGCGCGGAACCCTGGTTACAGCAATGGCATCTCCGCGCACTATTCACGATTTTGGCGGCTTTCCGCAGGCCCTGTTTGATACCCGCTATCCAGCCCCAGGCTCGCCGAAGCTGGCAGAAGAAATCGCCGAATTGCTGGCTCCCATGCCGGTGCAACTTGACCAGGAGTGGGGACTGGATCATGGCGCCTGGAGCGTATTGATCAAAATGTATCCCGAAGCGGATATACCGGTGGTTCAGCTGAGCGTGGACAAGACGAAACCCACAGCCTGGCATTTTGAGCTGGGACGTAAGCTGGCGATATTGCGCGATCAAGGAGTAATGATCGTGGCGAGCGGCAATGTGGTCCATAATCTGCGAATGGTGCGCTGGGGCGGGGGCGACGATGTTTATCCCTGGGCAAACAGCTTTAACCAGTTTGTGCGGGATAATATTGATGTACAAAGCCATGCTGAAACGCATCCACTGGTGAATTTTATGCAGCATGAAGGGGCAACATTGTCGAACCCGACACCAGAACACTATCTACCGCTGCTGTATGTTTTAGGTGCGCGGCAACCTGATGAGCCGATCACCATCCCAATTGATGGTATGGAATTAGGCGCTATCAGCATGCTGTCTGTTCAGGTTGGTTAAAAATATGGCCAGCGAGCTGGCCTGTTAAAAGCTACTCAATAAATGCGTGCGGATAGAAGCGGGAAAGATCCTGAGTGATCAAATCGCGATCTTCACGTAAGCCAATCCCGGCAGGTTGATCGTCAATTAACCAGCTACCAATCAGCGTGTAGCTGTCACCAAATTTCGGCAGCGGATGAAACGCCTGCACGATCATGCCTTCTTCGCCGTACGGGCCGTCAACGCGCGCGATTTCCGTTCCGTTTTCCACAATACGGATATTGGCTCCTTCGCGTGAGAAAAGGGGCTTAACCACGTATTTCGCCATTGGCGGCACTTCATCCTCAGCAAAGTAGGCGGGCAACAGATTCGGATGGTTCGGGAACATCTGCCATAGCATAGGTAGCAACGCTTTGTTCGACAGAATACTTTTCCAGGCGGGTTCTAACCAGCGCACGCCCGCGTCCGCCAGCTTGGTAGAAAACATCTCACGCAGCATAAATTCCCAGGGGTAGAGCTTAAACAGATTACTGATAACCTGATCGTGGGCATCCGTAAATTCGCCTTTCTCACCCAGGCCAATCTCATCAATAAAGAGGAATTCGCTCGGTAAACCAGCTTCTGTGGCGCAATCCTGTAAGTATTGCACAGTGCCGCGATCTTCGTCAGTGTCGCGACAGCAGGCGAAATGTAGCCAGTTAAATCCGTGCTGCTGATGAAGACTGGCGAAGCGCTCAATCAGCTTCTCCTGCAAGCTATTAAACTGATCGCTGCCTGGTGGTAACTGGCCGGCGTTTAGCTGATCTTCCAGCCAAAGCCACTGAAAAAATGCCGCTTCATATAGCGAAGTGGGCGTATCGGCATTGTTTTCCAGCAGCATGGCATCGCCTTTACCATCCCAGGCCAGATCGAGACGTGAATAAAGCGAGGGCTGGCGCTGTTGCCATGAATCGCGAACAAAATCCCAGGTATGTTTAGGAATGCGAAACTTAGTGAGCAACGCCTCGCTGTTCACCACTTTCTCTACCACCTGCAAACACATTTGATGCAGTTCTGCCGTGGTCTCTTCGAGCTGTTCGATTTGCGCCAGCGTGAATTGATAATAAGCATCTTCACACCAGTAAGGCTCGCCATGCATAGTATGAAAGCGGAAACCAAATTCGGTGGCTTTTTCTCGCCAGCCTGGGCGTTCGGAAATAGCAATGCGTTGCATATGACTGCGTTAACCTCCCAGCGAGCGGCTTGATGTACCGGTAGCGCTGCTGCGCTGCATTGAACTTTGTTTAGCGACGGTTTCGCCGAAGCCACCACGCGTAATGGTCGAGGTTGTTGCAGGTTTTGGTGCTAACGCTGTTTTTGGCACGTTCATGGTACGGCCGGAGGTAGCAGAACCATAATTGCGGCCAGAAGCATCAACAAACTGGCCTCTCGCCGGACTGTTAGCTGATTTTGGCGAGAAAAGGGGTTGCTGCGCAAAGCCTGCGCCGCCGCCCATCATGCGGCCCATCATGTAGCCCGCCATCAGTGGCATCCAGAAGCTGCCGCCCTGGTGTGATTCTGCGTTACTGGTGCCAGCGCCCGCCTGAGCCGGCGTTTGCTGGCACTGGTTTTCACCAAATTCCGCTACGCAATCTTCACGGGTTGCATATTTCGGTGCTGTGCGTTCAGCTTCTTTTCGGGCATTGTTGTAAGCCGTGGTGCATTGCGCGCTCTGGCCTGGATTGGCTTTCGCACAATCATCGGCATTTTGGTAGAGCGACACGGTTTCGTCATTCTGTTCGCAGCCAGCCAGCATAAATACTGCCGTAACGGCAATAGCTACCGGCGTTAAATGTCTTGCTTGCCAGCTCTTACGAAAGGCGGCATAGCGAATGGATTTAGTCCGTTTCATTATTGTGATCCTGTACCCAAAGTTAGCGCTTAGGATAGGGGATGAGTGGTGAAAATTGAAGCGGAGGGCCTGATGCTAAAGGGATATTTACGTAGCTATACGTTTAATAGAGAAGCGGGCCGCAAAGCGACCCGAATCAAGGTTAATTACTGAATGGATTTCTGGTATTTCTGGCGCCAGCAGAGCGCGCTGTCGCTGGCGATGCGTTGGTTGACGGACCATTATCCACGCGTGCCGTTTGCTGCGAATTTTCAGGGGCAACGGTTTCAGGCGAGGTCGAAATCTCTTTGCCCAGCTGGCTGTTCAGCATTTGCAGGTTTTGCTCATTAAGCGTACCCAGCGCATAGCTGATATTCAGTTGGTTGATGAGATAACTGTAACGCGCATCCGAAAGCTGCTGCTTGGCGTTATACAAGGTGGTGGTCGCATCTAACACGTCAACGATAGTACGTGTTCCTACCTGGTAACCGGCTTCCGACGCATCCAGTGAGCTTTGCGCAGAAACAACCGCTTGTTGATAAGCGGCGATACTACTGACCGAGGCATTCACATTATTATAAGAAGAACGCACGGTTTGCACAGCAGAACGGTGAGCGCTTTCTAACTGCTCACTGGCGCTAACAAAGTTGTATTGCGCCTGCTTAACCTGTGAAGTGACCGAACCACCGCTATACAACGGCAAAGAGAAACTTAAACCAACCTGATTCGAACCGGTGATGGAGTCGGTTGAAGAGGTAGACTGGTTCGCGCGGCTGCCGCCGTATTTGCTGTTAGACATGCCGGTTGACGCCGTTAAATCCAGCGTTGGCATGTGGCCGGTTTCAGCATAACGGATCTGTTCACGCGCTAAATCCTGATTCAGGCGCGCAGACAGTAAGGTCAGGTTACGGCTTTCCGCTTGTTTTAACAGCGTACTAACGGCTTCGGTTTTGCTGGTTTTAAAGCGATCAATATTCAGTGACGCCAGAGACAGGTAATCCATGCCGGTGATTTGACGCAGCGCTTCAACCATATTGTCGAGGTTGTTACGCGCGGTAACTTCGCTTGCTAACACGCTGTCATATTGCGCGCGGGCGTTTTGCACGTCAGTAATCGCAACCAGGCCAACATTAAAACGTTGCGTAGTTTGATCTAATTCACGATAAATCGACTGTTTCTGCGCTTCGGTGTAAGAAAGGGTATCAATCGCTTTCAATACATTGAAGTAGGCGGTAGCGGTGTTCAGAATCAGATCCTGCTGGGCAACCTGATAAGTGACGTCCTGAATGCCAGCGGTTTTTTCCTGTAACGTCAGGGCGCGCCATTTTGACATGTCAAAGATGGTCTGCGTTAATTGCAGTGATCCGCTGGTGGTGTTGGAGTGAACGCCGCTGCTGTCACGGTAGCCGTTAGTGTAGGTGTAATCTGCACCCAAACCGAGTTGTGGTAATAATGGGCTACGTGCTTCGTTGATTTTCTCGAAAGCTGAATCACGATCCGCCGCAGCGCTGCGTAGGTCCGGGTTGCTCAGTCGCGCTTGTTGATAAACCTGAAGCAGATCTTCTGCCTGGCTGGCGAAGCTGAAACCGCCCAGGCTCAGCCCAATAAAAAATGGGAGCAGTTTTTTCATTTGCATTCCTTTTGTTGCAGCAAATTACAGTGGTCGCGCTGCCGGGTAAGCCAAAAAATTATCGCCGATTCTAGCAGAGTGCAACTGTATGATAAGTTGGCTGAACGTGCCTTCTGCCCCTAATTTACTTAAATAATTCAGAAACAACCACTCGTATGGAGCACAAGGGTTGGCTTTTATTGGCTCCATCCCAATCTGCATAAGGAACCAGACGATGACGGAAGAAAAAAAATCCCCTGTGACTTTCACAAAAAACGATGTAGAAATTATTGCACGCGAAATAGCCTACGATGGTTTTTTTTCGGTTGTACGCTATCGCTTTCGCCATCGTCGTTTTAATGGCGAGATGAGTGCGGAAGTGCAGCGCGAAGTTTTTGAGCGCGGACATGCCGCCGTCCTGCTACCTTATGATCCCTTACGTGATGAAGTGGTGCTGATCGAACAGATCCGCATCCCTGCTTATGATGTCGGTTCTACGCCATGGTTGCTGGAAATGGTGGCCGGGATTATCGAGCCAGGGGAAAGCGTAGAGCAGGTGGTGCGTCGTGAAGCGGTCGAAGAGGCTGGTTTACAGGTTGGGCGGGTAAAGCCCATGCTCAATTATTTTTCCAGCCCCGGCGGCACCAGCGAAAGGTTGTCGATTTTGGTCGGCGAAGTGGATGCCAGCCAGGCACAAGGATGCCATGGTCTGGAGGAAGAGAATGAGGATATTCTCGTCCATGTGGTAAGCCGCGAACAGGCTTATCGCTGGGTGGAACAGGGGATTATTGATAACGCCGCGTCTGTCATCGCGCTGCAATGGCTGGCGTTGCACCATGAGAAATTAAGAGAAGAATGGGCACAAAAATGAGACAGCGTTATACCCCTGATTTCCCAGAAATGATGCGGCTGTGCGAAACCAATTTCGCTCAGTTGCGTCGCCTGCTGCCGCGTAGTGACGAGGCGGGTGCATCGGTGGTTTATCAGGTGAGTGACGCCCGTTACCAGCTGACCATTGAAGAGTCGACGCGCTACACCACGCTGGTGGAAATACGGCAGATCGCGCCGTCAGTCAGCTACTGGAGCCTGCCTTCTATGTCGGTAAGGTTGTACCATGACGCGATGGTCGCTGAAGTGTGTTCTACTCAGCAGATCTATCGTTTTAAAGCGCGCTATGATTATCCTAATAAAAAACTGCATCAGCGCGACGAGAAACACCAAATAAATCAGTTCCTCGCGGACTGGTTGCGCTACTGTCTGGCACGTGGCGCAATGGCAGTACCGGTTTGCTGAATGCATATAATGCGTTAAATAGCGTGGAGACGAAGGAAACGCTTTGGATAGCCTGCTAACAATTCCGGCGGCAAAAGGGTCCGAAATCAGGATATTACAAATTACGGATACCCATCTTTTCGCAGGAAAACACGAATCGCTACTGGGCGTGAATACCTGGGCAAGCTTTGATGCCGTTTTAGCGGCGATCACCGAACAGCAACGCGACTATGACCTTGTTATTGCGACCGGCGATCTCGCTCAGGATCACTCCGTTGAAGCCTATCAGCACTTTGCTGAGGGTATTGCACGTTTGCCAGGCCCTTGCGTCTGGCTGCCTGGAAATCATGACTTTCAGCCAGCGATGGTCAACACTCTGGCAGAAACGAAAATTAATCCTGCTAAGCACGTGTTGTTGGGTGAAAACTGGCAACTCGTGCTGCTGGATAGTCAGGTGTTTGGCGTCCCGCACGGTATGCTGAGCGACTATCAGCTGGAATGGCTAGAGAAAACGCTGGCACGCTACCCTGAACGTCACACGTTAATATTGCTTCATCATCATCCGCTGGCGTCTGGCTGTACCTGGCTTGATCAGCACAGCTTGCGTAACCCACACCAACTGGATGCCATACTGCAAAACTATCCGCTGGCGCAGACATTAGTGTGTGGTCATATTCATCAGGAGATGGATGTTGACTGGCACGGGCGTCGGGTATTAGCCACCCCTTCCACCTGCGTGCAGTTCAAACCGCACTGTACTAATTTCACTATCGATACGGTCGCGCCCGGCTGGCGCTGGTTTACGCTGCATCCAGAAGGCAAAGCGGAAACTGAAGTTGAGCGGCTGCAAACTGACGCGTTTCGCCCCGATTTAGATTCAGAAGGATATTGATGAATGGCGGCGCTGCTTTATCTACACGGTTTTAACAGCTCGCCGCGATCGGCAAAAGCGACCCAGTTTCACCACTGGCTGGCGAAGCATCATCCTGATATTGAAATGATTGTTCCGCAGCTTCCCACCTTTCCTGCTGAAGCGGCCGTCATGCTGGAAGAGATTGTGATGAGTCGTAGCGGAGAGATGCTCGGCCTGGTTGGCTCCTCGTTAGGCGGCTATTACGCAACCTGGCTATCGCAATGTTTTATGCTGCCAGCGGTGGTGGTAAACCCTGCCGTGCGGCCTTTTGAGTTGCTGGTGGATTTTCTGGGCGACAATCAGAATCCCTACACCGGTCAGCAATATGTGTTAGAGTCTCGGCACATTTACGATCTGAAAGTTATGCAGATTGACCCGCTGGAAGCACCGGATCTACTGTGGCTGCTGCAACAAACCGGCGATGAAGTGCTCGATTACCGTCAGGCGCTCGACTATTACAGCGCATGTCGTCACACGGTAGAAGAGGGCGGCAATCATGCTTTTATCGGATTCGAACGCCATTTCCCGCAAATTCTGGATTTTCTGGGCTTGAATCACCCTTGAGTGATGCGGAAATCGCAACTATTTCACCCTTCTAATCAGACATTTACCATGAGTCAATCAAACTATAACGCGGATGCCATTGAGGTCCTGACTGGCCTTGAGCCAGTTCGCCGTCGTCCGGGAATGTACACCGATACGACGCGACCAAACCATTTGGGTCAGGAAGTGATTGATAACAGCGTTGACGAAGCGCTGGCAGGTCACGCAAAGCGGGTTGAGGTGATTCTGCACGCCGATCAGTCACTGGAAGTGATTGATGACGGACGCGGCATGCCGGTGGATATACATCCCGAGGAAGGCGTGCCTGCGGTTGAACTGATCCTGTGTCGCCTACATGCGGGCGGTAAATTCTCCAACAAAAACTATCAGTTTTCCGGCGGCCTGCATGGCGTGGGGATTTCCGTGGTTAACGCCCTGTCTAAACGTGTAGAAGTTACTGTTCGTCGCAATGGCGAAATCTATGACATGGCGTTCGAAAACGGTGACAAGGTGCAGGACCTTACGGTGACCGGCACTGTAGGAAAGCGCAATACCGGCACGCGCGTGCATTTTTGGCCAGATGAAAGCTTCTTCGACAGCCCACGTTTTTCAGTTTCACGCTTAACGCATCTGCTGAAAGCTAAAGCCGTATTATGTCCCGGCGTCGAAATTGTCTTTAAAGACAAACTTAATAACACCGAACAACGCTGGTTTTACGAAGATGGTTTAACGGATTATCTCTGCGAAGCGGTAAACGGTTTACCGACACTGCCAGAGCATCCGTTTGTTGGCACCTTTTCCGGTGATGTCGAAGCCGTGGATTGGGCGCTGTTGTGGCTGCCAGAAGGCGGCGAGCTGCTGACAGAAAGCTACGTCAACCTAATCCCCACCATGCAGGGCGGCACCCATGTGAATGGCCTGCGCCAGGGATTACTGGATGCGATGCGCGAGTTTTGTGAATACCGCAATATTCTGCCACGCGGCGTAAAGCTTTCAGCTGAAGATATTTGGGATCGTTGCGCTTATGTGTTATCGGTCAAAATGCAGGATCCGCAGTTTGCCGGACAAACAAAAGAGCGCCTCTCTTCCCGCCAGTGTGCGGCCTTTGTCTCGGGTGTCGTAAAAGATGCATTTAGCCTGTGGCTGAACCAGAACGTGCAGGCAGCGGAACAGCTGGCGGAGTTGGCGATTTCCAGCGCTCAGCGTCGTATGCGCGCAGCCAAAAAAGTCGTGCGTAAAAAACTTACCAGCGGCCCGGCATTACCCGGTAAGCTGGCAGATTGCACCGCGCAGGATCTCAATAAAACCGAGCTTTTTTTGGTGGAAGGGGATTCAGCAGGTGGATCCGCTAAGCAGGCACGCGATCGTGAATATCAGGCAATCATGCCCCTGAAAGGTAAGATCCTGAACACCTGGGAGGTCTCTTCCGATGAGGTGCTGGCGTCGCAGGAAGTGCATGATATTTCGGTAGCGATCGGGATCGATCCAGACAGCGAAGATCTCAGCCAGCTGCGTTACGGAAAAATCTGCATTCTCGCTGATGCCGACTCCGATGGTTTGCATATTGCCACCCTGCTTTGCGCGCTGTTCGTCAAACATTTCCGTTCGCTGGTAAAAAACGGCCATGTTTATGTCGCCATGCCGCCGCTTTACCGTATCGATCTGGGCAAAGAAGTTTACTATGCGCTGGATGAAGATGAGAAAGAGGGCGTGCTGGATCAATTAAAGCGTAAGAAGGGCAAGCCTAACGTTCAGCGCTTTAAAGGCCTTGGTGAAATGAACCCGCTGCAGCTACGTGAAACCACGCTTGATCCCAATACACGACGGCTGGTGCAACTGACTATCAGCGAAGAAAACGTCGAACAGACGTTGCGGATGATGGATATGCTGCTGGCCAAAAAGCGTTCAGAAGATCGACGCAACTGGTTGCAGGAAAAAGGCGATATGGCCGACATCGAAGTGTAATTCACCGGGACGCTAAGGCGTCCCTGATTATTTCTGGCTTTAACCCATCGATGAAACTCTACCTGCGATAAACGCGGGAGCGGTGCTGACAGGCGGGGCCAGGGGCGAGAGGGCATCTGGGCGTATATGCTAAAACTGGCCGCGAACGGGTGACTGTTTAAGGAAAACGGAGAGTGAAAATAACGCTGGAGGAGCTGCGCGCCTGGGTTGCAGTCGTTGATACCGGCTCGATTACCGCAGCGGCGGAACAGCTAGAACAATCCAGTTCTGGTATTAGTCGCGCGTTGAGTCGTCTTGAAAGTAAGCTGCAAACCACCTTACTGCTCCGCACAACGCGCCGGCTGGCGTTGACTGAAGAGGGACAGGTTTTCCTCGAACATGCCCGCCAGATTCTTGCTTCGGTAGAGCAAGCGGAAGAGCATATCGCCCATCGGCGAGAAATACCCTCGGGGCGATTACGCATCAACGCAGCGGCTCCCTTTATGCTGCACGTCATCGTGCCGCTGGTGGGCGAGTTTCGAAAACGATACCCGCTGATTCAGCTGGAACTCAATACCGACGATATGCTGATCGATCTGTTAGAACAGCAAACCGATATAGCCATTCGCATTGGCGATCTGCGCGACTCGACCATGCGTGCGCGCGTGTTAGGCAGCAGCCTGATACGTTTAGTTGCCAGCCCTGAATATTTGTCGAGACACGGCACGCCAGACAGCGTTGCCTCGCTGGAGGCACATCAGTTAATTGGCTTTAGCCAACTGGATGCGCATAACGTCTGGCCTGTCTGGCAGCAAAAAGATGAATTCTTACGGATTAAACCCACACTTGCTGCGTCTAGCGGCGAAACTATTCGTCAGCTAGCGCTGGCGGGGCAAGGTATTGCTCGTTTGTCTGACTTTGTCAGCCGGGCGGATCGCGCTGCTGGTCGGTTAGTGCAAATATTGCCAGATGAAACGCGCGAATTACGTCTACCGGTTCACGCCGTGTATTATCGCAACGCCACGCTTTCCTCTCGTATTACCTGTTTTTTAGACTTTTTGCGCGAACAAATACAGGAGCAGCAGCTTTTTTGACAGGCCTGGCGCATGAACGGCGGAACCATATCAGTTTGATGTAAAAAACCTTGCCAGTTGGCAAGGTTTTGTCGCTCTCGTTCCCAGCAAAAGGGAATTACGCGGTGGGTTCCAGCACTAAAATTTTCACATCCACCACATCGTCTTTAATCCGTCCCCGATGCTCTTCCATATGCAGCATTTGCTGATGCTGCTCCAGATGGCGCAGCGACTCCCACTTCTCCAGCATGAAGATTGAATCCGGCAAATTGTGTTTCCATGGCACCTGTGCCTGATGATCAACCAGCGCATCATATTGGTGACAGCCTTCTTCATCTAGCACGGTGGGAATCAATTGCTGGATAGCATCCAGCACCACCTGGCGGCGGCCTGGTTTCACACAAATTTCAGCAACAACAGTTAACATGCGCGTTTCCTCTTTCGCAGCGAACGTTTATTTAAGCAAAGATCTGGCTGAGATGAGTCCGATAACGCGCAATATCGCGTGGAATATCGGGCTGTTTAATTACGTCATTGCAAATAAAGGTCGGCAACGCTTCCATACCGAGGAACTGATTGGCTTTATGGAAATGCAGATACAGGCCGTCAACGCCAACGCCTTCAAAGAATTGCTCAGGCTCGACAAAGGCTTCCAGCGGCGCGTTCCAGGTCAGGGACAACATATATTTTTTCCCCTGGATCAGTCCACCGGAACCGTATTTTTTTGTGCTATCGGAGCGAGTACGGCCATCGCTGGCATACAAAGAACCGTGGCCTTCGGTAAAAACCTCATCGATATAACGCTTAACCGTCCAGGGTTCGCCCATCCACCAGCCCGGCATTTGATAAATCACTACATCACTGTCGAGGTATTTCTGTACTTCTTCAGCGACCACATAATCGCTGTCAGCAACAGTCACGGTAACGTCGTGTCCCAGGTCACGCAGCTGGCTGGCGGCGGCATCGGTTAAGGTATGATTGAGCTCGCCTTTGGAGTGGGCAAACGTTTTTCCGCCGTCGATGATAAGAATCTTGCTCATTATTTTTTGCTCCGTTTCTCGAATATGGAGCACAGCTTACGCGCGAAGCGGTAAGTTAAAAATGGGTAATTGATCACAATACTTTTGCGCATTAAGCAATAATCAAAGCAGTCATGGCATTATTAACCGCCAAATTAAACGCAAAAAAAGCCGGAACAATCCGGCTTTCTCATTCAGTATAAATTCGCTTTTCCTAAGCCGCCGAACAGGTTCATCTTGTAACGAATCACCGCTTTGGCAGCATCAATTGCTTCAGGGTAAATGACGTTTGGATCCCACCAGGTTTCACGCGTCAGAACGTCGCGCACTTTTTGGAAGTAAGCAAATTTCATATCACTGGAAATATTGATTTTGCCCACGCCCAGCGTTACCGCTTCTGCAATTTCCGTATCGGGATTGGCCGAGCCGCCATGCAGCACCAGCGGGATAGTCAACCGCTGCGAGATCGCTTTAAGGATATGCATCTGTAATTCAGGCTTCATATCTTTGGGATAAATGCCATGGGCCGTACCAATTGCCACCGCCAGCGTATCCACGCCGGTGCGCTGTACGTAATCTTCGGCCTGGGCTGGATCGGTATAGATTACTTTGCTGACGCCGCCTTCTACCGTGGTGCCGGTGTCACCGATCGTACCAAGTTCACCTTCTACCGACACACCTACCGCATGCGCCAGTTTTACCACTTCTTTAGTTAGCGCCACGTTCTCTTCATATGGCAGTAACGAGCCGTCGATCATTACCGAGGTGAAACCGCATTGAATAGCCCGCAATACCTGCGCCACTGAAGCACCATGGTCGAGATGCAGCGTAAAGGGAATTTTGCTTTTTAGCGTGCGTTCACGCACGTAGCCAAAGAATTCATCGGTCACGAATGCCAGTTCACTGGGATGAATGGAGATAATCGCCGGTGTGTGAGTGGCTTCAGCTTCTTCTACTACGGCACGAATAAAACAGCTGTCAGCAACGTTAAATGCGCCAATAGCAAAGCGGTGTTTACGCGTAGGGTTTAACATCTTTTTCATTGAAATCAACATGTTAATGCTTCCTTAGCTAGGTTTTACGACAAAGGGATCTCGCGCCTGTGCAGACACAGGCTTTTTTAAGGTGTAATGAAGTTATGTCAGGCCTGATTAGCCGCGCCTGACCAGCTCAGATATTCGGTGATGACTTCCCGGCAGGCGGATTCCATGAACGCCTGTAGATCTGCCAGTTCGGCGCTGGGATGCTGTTTGAGTGCCTGCTGTAGCGCCAGCTTTCCGGCATCAAATACCGCCGCGCCAACATTCATCTTGGCAACACCATACTGACTCACGCGACGAATAGCATCGGCGGGTGTGCCGCTACCGCCGTGTAACGCCAGGGGAACCGGTGATATAGCATGCAGTTCAGCCAGGCGCTGAAAATCAATGTGTGGCTTAACGCCAGCGGGATAAAGCCCATGCGCGGTGCCAACCGACACCGCCAGCAAGTCAACCCCGGTCTGCGTTACAAAAGGTATGACGTCAGCAACCTGAGTCATTTTGACTGCCGCATCCGCCAGTTCGTAGGTAGGAGCATCGGCAATATGGCCGAGTTCGCCCTCAACGCAAACGCCTGCGGTATGCGCCATATTCACTACCTGTGTCGTCTGGCGAATATTTTCCGCCAGCGGTTCAGAGGAAGCGTCAATCATCAAGCCGGTAAAACCGGCACGAAATGCCTGGCCAATCAGCGGAAATGCCTTGCCATGGTCAAGCGCTAGCGCAATCGGGACGCTGGCCTCCGCTGCCAGCGCCTGAATCAGCGGGACTGCAACGGCTGGCGGAAAATGTGTGCTGTGGCCTTGATAAACATTGAGGATCAGCGGCGCATGCTGCTGCCCGGCAGCCTGGATGGCGGCACGGGCGGTTTCAAGATTGAAGCAGTTAATGGCCAGCACCGCGTATTTTTTGCGGGCTGCCTGAGTAATCAGTTCGTTCATTGCCGCGTACATAGTACCCCTTATTCCAGAGTAAATTTAATGTCGTCGTCACGGACGTTGTGATCTTCCACATCGTCAAACTCTTCATCTGCCTGAGTAACGGTTTTTTTCAGGACGGACAGCATTACGCCGCAGATCGCTGTGCCAATGCCAAGCGCGACACAGAACAGCCACGGCTTAGTGAATAGCGGCACTACAAACATACCGCCATGCGGCACCGGCGCTTCCACGCCCCATACCATGACCAAGCCTCCGGCAATTGACGATGCCACCACACAACTGCCCACCACACGGAACAGGTCGCGAGCAGCGATGGGGATTACGCCTTCAGTGATCATGCATATGCCCATGGGAAACGCCGCCTTCAGCGCCTCTTTTTCCGCCTGAGTGTATTTATGTCGCGTCAACAGACAGGAAAGGGTGATGCCAAACGGTGGAATTATCGAACCGATAAATTTCACCGCTTCCGGGCCATAAATGCCATCAACCAGCATGCCATCGGCAAAGAGCGACATGGTTTTGTTAATGGGCCCGCCAAAGTCAAACGTGGCCATCGCGCCAAGAATCGCGCCCATAACAAATTTTGAGCCTCCCTGCATGGATTCCAGCAGAGCAACCAGGGCTTTCTGCAACCAGACAATCGGTTGCCCGATAAACGTCATCATCAGCAGTCCGGCAATGATGGTGCTGAGCAATGGCAACACCATAATCGGCATTAATCCCTGCATTGATTGCGGCAGTTTGATGGTGCGGCGCAGCAACAAGACCGTGTAGCCCACCAGAAAACCGCCGAGGATACCGCCAATAAAGCCCGTACCGATCTGCCCGCAGATAAAGCCAACGATCAGACCGGGCGCAAAGCCGGGGCGATCGGCAATTGAGTAAGCGATCGCCGCGCTGATCAGCGGCACGATCAGGCCCATACCCCATCCGCCGATCTGATTCAGCATCCAGGCAATACTGCCGGTTTGCTTACCAACGTCAGGCCCACCGATCACCTGACCGAGCGCGATACAGATCCCGGCGGCAACAATCAGCGGGATCATCCATGAAATGCCGGTCAGTAGGTGTCCTTTGATCTCCTGGCCATATTGCCGTTTGATAGTCGTCATGCTGGTTCTCCTCACGCGCGCGCCAGTGAATCCGCCACTTTCTCAAGGAATTTCACCGGTGATTTGATCACCACTTCGGTTTTCACCCTGACAACAGGTTTGCCACGGAAGCGTTCTTCCCCCTTGATCTTCACGTCAACGGCGAGGATCACCGCGTCGGCTGCGGCAATGTCCTCGTGACTCAGGGCATTTTCGGTGCCGATGGTGCCTTGAGTTTCGACGTGAATGGTATGACCGAGCGCATGCGCACCTTTAATCAGTTTTTCGCGCGCAATATAGGTATGCGCGATGCCCGCCGTGCAGGCGGCAACACAGACGATATTCATGGTGTACCTCGATATTCAGGGTTAACAGAGGTCGGTTTCGGCGTACTGACTAAACAGCCGGATAATTTTGCTGGGGTCGCTTTCAGCCAGCAGCTGGGTTATCACCTCATCATCGGCCAGCGCGCTGGCCACCTGCGACAACAGGCGAATATGGGTGGTGTTCTGATCTTCGAGCCGCACTGCAAACAAAATAATGCAGCGCACTTCACTGTCATCCAGCGTTTCCCATGGAATGTCGTGCTGTGTGCGGCCAATCGCCAGTGTGGTTTGCAGTACGGCGGCTGACTTACCGTGTGGAATTGCAATATGATTTTCAAAACCGGTAGAACCTTCTGCCTCACGCAGCCAGACATCATCCATAAACGTCTGCTTGTCGCTGATGGCTCCGTCCTGATAAAGCAGCTCGGTTAATTCAGTAATGGCTTCTTCTTTGCTGGTGGCTTGCAGCGCAAGATTTACGCGACGCGGGTTGAGAATGCGGGAAATATCCATCAGTCAGACCTCATTCAATTAATGTTCTGCCATAGCGCAATGCGCAGAGTGCGGCAGCTGGCTGCCAATCATTGCTTCTGTCACCCGCCGAATATCGTCATCGTTGAAAAAGGCGGTAACGTAAACCATCGGTAAAGCGTTAGCTTCGAGATGAATAGTGGTAATGACTAAATCCACCGTTTCCTGTTGGCAAAAGCGGCTCATATTGCTGGCAGAAACCACACCGACGATAATCCAGTCCGGGAAGGCGCGCAGAATGCGGCTTTTGAGCAGGTGCGAGGTGCCGACTCCGCTGGAGCACACCACAAGGATGCGCTTGTGGGCAATTTGCCGCTCCAGTGCAGCCTGGAAATGAACGCAGAGATACCCCACTTCGTCGTCTGCGACCGGCGACAGCTGGAAGCGTTTAGCAGTCAGGCACATGGCGCGTTGTGTCAGCGAAAATATCTCGCTTAGTTCATTTTTAATATCATCAAGTAAAGGATTACGGATATGGATGTGGTATTTAAGGCGATTAATAAGCGGTTTAATATGAATCAGCAAGCCTTCAAATAATAACCGGTCCTGGGACAGGTCACGTTGAATTAATTCTGAAAAGCAGTGAATTAATTCGTTCGTTATTTTTAACGACTCTTTACTGGAAAATTGATATTGTGTTGGCGTTTCATTTCCGTGTTCTTCCATCACAATGCCAGAAGAAACGATATATTGATAAATAAAACCAACTTCATCTGCGGGCAAGGCGGCCTGAATACGCTGTTCAATGCGCGTCACCATTTGACGGGCAATCAGCAAAATACGGCTGTCCAGCTCCTGTGAACTCAGCGCCGCGGGCAGCGACAGGGCATTGCCCTGTGCCATGCGGTGCATCATGATCAGTATATGCATACAGAGATTGATGTAATACGCATCGCTCAGGGGATAACTTAGTTGCTGCTCCATCTGTTGCAGCAATGCCTGGACAAAAGCGACATCCTGCTCACCAAAGTAATGAATTAACGCCTGATAACTGCCGGGATCGAGGCGTGGCTCAAGCGTATTGCTGGCAACATGATGCTGCATCACATCATTAATTAGCGAAACCATTGCCTGACGAAGCGCCTGTTCGCTGCCCTCAACATGCGTGCCGCTCTGGCTGCGCACAAGCAGCAAATCCAGCGGTTGCAGCCACTCCTCAATCACTTTCAAATCATTCACGATTGAGGCATGGCTGATAAAATAGCGTTCAGAAAGCTTGCTGATGGAGGTTTCGCGCGGTGCTTCACTTAATAGCTGAGAGGCAATTTTCACCCGCCGGGCATTATTACTGAAACCTTCTGACCAGTTCTCTTCGCTGGTTAAACGCTGCTCCAGCTGCGTTCTTTGCTGCATGTCGCCGATGTGCAAACGCAGGCTTCGACCCGGTAATTTTTCCAGCACAATGTGCCAGTCCGTCAGCCAGGGCTCGATGTTTTGCAGATCGCGATAAATACTTTTCTCGGATACATCCAACTGGTGCGCCAGCTGAGGCAAGGCCAGTGGCGCACTGTGCTGTAGCAATAATTTCAGCAGGCGATATTGTCTTGACGTCAATTTTTGCATTGAATCACCTTATCTTTAAAACAGAGCGATTTATTCCTTTAACGCTGCTTTAGCGTGGGTAAAATAAATCTGAAGAAAAGCATGAAATAAAAATTTTTCGTCGTGGCTGGATTTAAACTTAGGCGGGGATGGGAATGACAACAATACTAAATGTTGTCCGGCTAATGGGACAGGTTTAATACGATGAACGCTTGTGGAGGTTTAATTGCGAACGCGATCACAATTAACAGCGGAAATTATTGTGTGAACGTTGTCTCATTCTGTTTTTTATTTTCGAAGTGTGTCACATAAAAGCAGATGTTAATTCTTAGCGTGCTGCATCATGCTTCCCCTGTGACTAAATCTGACGAATAAGGTACTATCCTCGCCAAACAACCGCTGGGTGTCTTGCCGTTGTAAGACACGATGTGAGGATGAGAGCTTAATGAGTGAATTGACGCAGGATGGTGCAGAGCGTCTTGCCTTGCACACGTTTACCGAGAATGCGTACTTAAACTATTCGATGTACGTCATTATGGACCGCGCCTTACCTTATATTGGTGACGGTTTAAAGCCGGTGCAGCGGCGCATTGTTTACGCCATGTCGGAACTGGGGCTGAACGCCAGCGCGAAGTTTAAAAAATCCGCGCGTACCGTGGGTGACGTGCTGGGTAAATACCATCCGCACGGCGACAGCGCCTGCTATGAAGCGATGGTATTAATGGCGCAGCCGTTCTCTTATCGCTATCCGCTGGTGGATGGGCAAGGTAACTGGGGCGCACCGGACGATCCTAAATCATTCGCCGCGATGCGTTATACCGAATCGCGCCTGTCGAAATATGCCGAAGTACTGCTAAGTGAGCTAGGTCAGGGCACGGTAGATTACACGCCTAACTTTGACGGCACGATGCAAGAGCCGAAAATGTTGCCGGCGCGTCTGCCAAATATCCTGTTAAACGGCACCACCGGCATTGCTGTCGGCATGGCGACCGACATCCCGCCACATAATTTACGAGAAGTCGCCCAGGCGGCCATCACCCTGATTGATAACCCCAAAACCACGCTTGACGAGCTGCTGGGTATTGTACAGGGGCCTGATTTTCCGACCGAAGCGGAGATCATCACCCCGCGCGACGAAATCCGTAAAATTTACCAGAACGGTCGTGGTTCCATTCGTCAGCGTGCCGTGTATAAGAAAGAAGAGGGCGAAGTTGTGATCAGCGCCCTGCCGCATCAGGTTTCAGGGGCGCGCGTGCTGGAACAGATTGCCAGTCAGATGCGCAACAAAAAGCTGCCGATGGTTGAGGATCTTCGTGACGAATCCGATCATGAGAACCCAACGCGTCTGGTGATCGTGCCGCGATCCAATCGTGTCGATCTTGATCAGGTAATGAACCATCTGTTCGCCACTACCGATCTGGAAAAAAGTTATCGCGTTAACCTAAACATGATCGGGCTGGATAACCGTCCGGCGGTGAAAAACCTGCTGGAAATCCTCTCCGAATGGCTGGTGTTCCGCCGCGATACCGTGCGCCGTCGTCTGAATCATCGTTTAGAGCGTGTGCTGCGTCGTTTGCATATCCTTGAAGGTTTGCTGGTCGCGTTCCTCAATATTGATGAAGTCATCCATATTATTCGTAGCGAGGATGAGCCGAAACCGGTATTGATGTCACGTTTTGATATTAGCGAAACGCAGGCCGAAGCGATCCTTGAGCTGAAACTGCGCCATTTGGCGAAGTTAGAAGAGACGAAGATTCGTGGCGAGCAGAGCGAGCTGGAAAAAGAGCGCGATCAGCTGCAGGCGATTCTGGCTTCCGAACGTAAGATGAATACGCTACTGAAGAAAGAGTTGCAGGCCGACAGCGCCCGTTACGGCGACGATCGCCGTTCACCGCTGCGTGAGCGTGCAGAAGCCAAAGCATTGAGCGAAACGGAGCTGGTGCCGTCTGAGCCTGTCACCATTGTGCTGTCGCAGATGGGCTGGGTACGCAGCGCCAAAGGTCATGACATCGATCCTAATGGTTTGAGTTACAAAGCGGGCGACAGTTATCTGGCAGCGGCGCGCGGCAAGAGCAATCAGCCCGTGGCGTTTATCGATTCAACTGGCCGCAGTTACACGCTGGATCCGACATCGTTGCCTTCCGCACGCGGTCAGGGCGAGCCGTTAACGGGCAAGCTGACGCCGCCGCCGGGCGCGGTGGTGGAGCAGGTGCTGATGGAGCCCGACGATCAAAAATTGTTAATGGCGTCAGATGCGGGCTACGGTTTCATCTGTACTTTCAGCGATCTGGTGTCGCGTAATCGTGCCGGTAAAGCGTTACTGACGCTGCCAGATAATGCGCGTGTGATGACGCCTATGGCGGTTCATCATGAAGATGACATGCTGCTGGCGATCACCCAGGCGGGACGGATGCTGATGTTCCCGGTCGGCGAGCTGCCGCAAATGTCGAAAGGCAAAGGCAACAAGATTATCTCAATTCCGTCAGCAGAAGCCGCAGCGGGTCAGGACAGGCTGGCGTGGCTAATGATTTTGCCGCCAGGCAGCAACGTCACGCTGTATGTTGGTAAGCGTAAATTGCCGTTGCGCAGTGCAGAACTGCAAAAATTCCGCGCCGATCGCGGTCGCCGGGGCACGCTGTTGCCACGCGGCCTGCAAAAAATTGATCGCGTGGAGCTGGATACCCCGGCGCGTCCGGGTAATACGGATAGCGAAGAATAAGCAACCGGACTGACACTGGCGTCAGTTACGGGACAATGAGGAAGCTATGTTACTAATACTGCGTACTATTTTCGTGGTTATTTACTCAATACTGGTGTGTGTTTTCGGTTGTATCTGGTGCCTGTTTTCGCCACGCAATCCGCGCCATGTCGCCACCTTTGGTCATCTGTTCGGCAAATTGTCGACAGTATTTGGTGTTAAAGTTGAATTAAGAAAGCCGCAGGGAGCGGAAAATTACGGTAACGCGATTTACATCGCCAACCATCAGAATAACTACGACATGATTACTGCCGCCAAAATTGTGCAGCCAACGACGGTAACGGTAGGCAAAAAAAGCCTGCTGTGGGTGCCGTTTTTTGGCCTGCTTTACTGGCTGGCCGGTAACCTGCTTATCGATCGTGACAACCGCGCCAAAGCGCACGGCACCATCGGAAAGCTGGTGGATCAGTTTAACAAAAAGCGTATTTCGTTCTGGATGTTCCCGGAAGGAACCCGTAGCCGGGGGCGCGGTCTGCTGCCGTTTAAAACGGGGGCGTTTCATGCAGCCGTTGCCGCAGGCGTGCCAGTCATTCCGATTGTGGTTTCCAACACGCATGGAAAGATTAACCTCAACCGTCTGAAAAACGGTCTGGTGATCGTTGAAATGCTGCCGCCGGTCGATGTGAAGCAATTTGAAGCCACGTCGGTGCGCAAGCTGGCAACGCATTGCCGTGAATTGATGGCGGCGAAGCTGGAAGAGCTTAACGCCGAAGTCGAAGAACGCGAAAAAAACGGTAAAATCTGACCGGCGCATCAATTGCCGACTATCCTGCAGGGATGCCAACGGCAGCGCGATTGTTCCCGCTGCCATGAATGCAGCACAGCAAATACAGCAATAAAAACAGGGTTGGCGTTTTAGCGCCACGCGTAAAAGGTCAGAAGTTTTATGTCTTTCAGCAGACGTCAGTTCATCCAGCTTTCTGCTGGAGTGGCGCTTAGCGCCGGTGCTATACCTCACGCGGCTCGTGCCGCCTCAAATGACAGTGGAGAAACACCCCTCCCTGTTCCACCGTTGATTGAATCGCGTCGTGGTCAGCCGCTGTTTCTGACTTTGCAGCGCAGTCATTGGTCATTTAACGGCAACAATAATAAAGCGCCAGTATGGGGCATTAACGGCATGTATCTCGGGCCGACGGTGCGCGTTTACAGTGGCGATGACGTCAAGCTGATTTACAGCAACCGCCTCAACGAACCGGTGGCAATGACCGTGAGTGGCTTGCAATTACCGGGCGCACTGATGGGAGGCGCACCGCGCATGATGTCGGCGGGTGCTGACTGGGCGCCGGTATTGCCAGTTCGTCAGGGGGCTGCAACCTGCTGGTATCACGCCAACACGCCAAATCATATGGCAGCGCATGTGTATAACGGCTTAGCGGGCATGTGGCTGATCGAAGACGAGCTGAGTAAGCAATTACCGTTGCCGAAGCATTACGGCGTGGATGATTTTCCGGTGATTATTCAGGACAAGCGCCTCGATAACTTCGCTACGCCCGTTTACGATCCGCCGCAGGAGGGTGGTTTCCTGGGGGATACGCTGTTAGTGAATGGGGTGCGCAATCCGTTTGTGGAGGTGTCGCGTGGCTGGGTACGCCTGCGTTTACTCAATGCCTCTAATGCGCGCCGTTATGACATGAGCCTGAGTGATAATCGCCCCTTTACCGTAATTGCCAGTGATCAGGGTTTCTTGCCTGCTCCGGTGGCGGTGCAACGGTTGACGCTTGCGCCGGGTGAACGGCGTGAAGTATTGGTAGATATGTCACAAGGCGATGACGTGTCGATCACGGCAGGCGCGGCGGCGGGTATTATGGACCGACTGCGGGGTTTCTTTGAACCTTCCTCGATCCTGACCTCAACGCTGATTTTAACGCTACGTCCAACCGGTTTATTGCCGCTAGTCACCGATAATCTGCCGATGCGGCTGCTGGCTGACCAAATTATTGATGGGGTTGCGGTACGCACGCGTGAATTCCGCCTTGGCGACAGCATGCCCGGTATTAATGGCGCGATATGGGACATGAACCGCATCAATACCACCACGCAGCAGGGCACCTTTGAGCGCTGGATTCTGCATGCCGATCGTCCACAGGCGTTACATATTCAGGGCGTGATGTTTCTGATTAAACGCGTCAACGGCGCACAGCCGATGGGCGAAGATCGTGGCTGGAAAGATACGGTCTGGGTAGATGGCGAAGTGGAACTGATGGTGAGTTTCCCGCAAAGTTCGTCAGAGCACTTTCCGTTTGTCTATTACAGCCAGACGCTGGAACTTGCCGATCGCGGTACAGCGGGGCAGTTGCTGGTACAGGCAACAAATTAAATCCGCCCCGGCAAAATATAAGCCGGGGCGTCAGATTTAGCCGTTGAAAGAGTCGGGGTTCGGACCCAAACGATTGCCGCTGTCCAGTCTGGCAATCTCGCTCACTTCATGCTTGTCCAGCCGGAAATCAAACACCTTAAAGTTCTCTTCGATACGTTCAGGCGTCACGGATTTCGGGATCACCACCAGACCGCTGTCGAGATGCCAGCGAATCACAATTTGTGCCGCCGTTTTTCCGTACTTCTTCGCCAGCTCTTTAATAATCGCTTGATCAAATACGCCTTTACCGCCCTGTGCCAGCGGGCTCCAGGATTCAGTCTGAATTTGATGCATGGCGTTCCATGCATGCAGCGTGCGCTGTTGCAGCATCGGATGCAGCTCAATCTGGTTCACCACCGGCGTCACGCCCGTTTCATCCAGCAAGCGTTTAAGATGAGCCTCATGAAAATTACATACGCCGATGCTCGTGGTCAGGCCTTGCTGTTGCAGTTCGATCATCTGTTTCCAGGCATCAACATAGTGATCTTTTTCCGGGCACGGCCAGTGCATCAAATAGAGATCAACCTGATCTAACTGAAGCTTTTTAAGGCTGGTTTCTATCGCCTGCTGTACGTTTTGTTGATCGTCATTCCACAGCTTGGTGGTGACAAAAATGTCCTCACGCGGCACGTCAGTTTCCTGCAACGCCTGCCCAATGGCTTCTTCATTTTTATAGGCGGCGGCGGTATCAATGGAGCGGTAGCCGACATCCAGCGCTTTAAGCACCGCTTTGCGTGCATCTTCCATGCTGGCCTGCCACACGCCGAGTCCCAGTTGCGGCATCATGCTACCGTCGTGCAGTTTGATAATGGGTTGATCTGCCATAAACGCTCCTATCTGTTGCAGTTAACCTGTGTCTTTCAATGTGCTTAAGTCTAGCCAACAATTTAGAGGCTGCTTTTTAGCCTGCCAGGTAAATAGCGCTTTTGCACTGCCTGATTCTGTTTGCTTCTTGCCTGATCCTCTTTTTTGCTGGCGATTCAGGCAGACTGGCGGCAGACTAAATGCTTTTATGATTAAGGCAAGTGTATGGCGCACGACGCTCTTTGCCATCAGCTGGCGCAACAGGTGGTGGCGTTAATGACGCACAATCGCAACCGTTTGTGCCCGGTGGAAAATGTTTCTCTGATCTATGCCAGTCAGTATCGCCCGCGTACACCGATGATGTACCAGCCCGGCATCGTTATCTTGTTTCAGGGCAGTAAAACCGGCTACCTCGGCAGCACCGTTTTTCAGTACGACGCAACGAAATATTTGATGCTGACCGTGCCGCTACCGGTAGAATGCGAAACCTGGGCCTCGCCTGAACAGCCGATAGCTGGCATTTGCCTGAATGTTGATACTGCCAGCCTACAGGATCTGTTGATTGAAATTGGCGACGATGAGAGTTTCCAGCCGCAGCCGCAAACCTCTGGCATCCATTCAGCGTGGCTGACCGAGCCGATGCTGTGCGCCGCAGAACGCCTGCTGGATATTATGGTGCAGCCGCGAGACGCCAGGGTGCTCGGCCCGCAAATTGTGCGAGAAATCATTTATTACGTGCTGACCGGCCCGTGTGGCGGCGCGCTGCTGTCGCTGGTCAGTCGTCAGACGCAGTTCAGCCAGATTGCGCGGGCGCTGCGCCGCATCGAAAATCATTACGCCGATAACCTCAGCGTTGACACCCTGGCGGCCGAAGTAAATATGAGCGTGTCGGCGTTTCACCACAACTTCAAGGCGGTAACACAGACTTCACCTTTGCAGTATCTGAAACGCTATCGGCTACATCAGGCGCGCTTATTGATGTTGCACGATGGCCTGAAGGCCAGCGTGGCGGCGGTGCGGGTTGGCTATGAAAGCCCCTCACAGTTTTCGCGGGAGTTTAAGCGCTATTTTGGCGTGACGCCGGGGGAAGAGGTAAATCGTGTGCGCCAGACGGTGGCAGAACCGTCTGTCTGACGCATCCTGCCTGACAGGATGTCAGGCTTTGCTCTGGCGGCGTTTTTTCCAGATAACCACAATGCTGCCCGCCAGGCCAAGAAACAACAAAACCATTGGCAAAATCATCAAAACGGCCATGACCTGATCTTCATGACGCTTTATAAACGGTACCTGGCTAATACCATAACCGAACGCTACTACGATGCCCACCCACAGTACCCCGCTCAGCCAGTTAAATAGTTGAAAACGCCCATTTTTCAGGCCGGAAATGCCCGCCATGGTAGGTAAAATGGTACGAACGAAAGCGAGAAAACGACCAACCAGCAATGCCATCAGACCGTGACGATTAAACATATTCCAGGCGCGCTGGTGATACTGGGCGGGTAGATGCAATAACCAGCTTTTAACAATTCTGGTGTTTCCCAGCCAGCGGCCCTGGAGATAACTCAGCCAGCAGCCAAGACTGGCGGCGGTGGTTAAAATCACCAGAGTAGGCACAAAATCCATCACGCCTTTGGCGACCATAGCCCCAGCCAACAGCAGCAGGCTATCGCCCGGAAGAAACGAAGCGGGTAACAGACCATTTTCCAAAAACAGCGTCAGAAACATCACGCCGTAAACTACCCATACCACATCTGGATTAGCCAGCGCGGCAAAGTCCTGATGCCAGAGCGCGTGGACAATCTCGTGTAAAACACCCATCTGCTATCCCATCGAGTCACAAGGCTTCTATTTTAGCGGTTAACCCGCCGGACAAGGTTTATCTCAGCCGGTTGCCACCGCGTGGTTTAGTTTTTGTTGAGGTTAATTATCGCGCCAGGCGCGCAAAGCCCGCCGCAAGGTCGGCAAACAAGTCATCGACATGTTCCAGACCAATATGTAGACGCACCAGCGTGCCAGCAAAATCCACGCCACCAGCCGGGCGAATCGCAGCCAGCTCTTCGGGCTGGTTCGCCAGAATCAGCGATTCATAGCCGCCCCATGAATACGCCATGCTGAAATGATGGAAGTGATCGAGATAACGCGCCAGCTGCTCTCTGCTCAGTTTCTCTTTCATTACAAACGAAAACAGTCCGCTACTGCCGGTAAAATCACGTTGCCAGAATTCATGGCCTTTGCATTGTGCCAGCGCCGGATGATTAACGCGTGCTACTTCAGGGCGCGCCGCCAGCCATTCAGCCACCTGAATGCCGCTGTCCTCATGCTGGCGCAAACGCGTACCCAGCGTACGCAGTCCGCGGCTAGCCAGATAAGCGGTATCTGCATCAATCATCTGGCCCATTAAATATGAATTCTCACGCAGCTGATCCCAGCAGCGTGCATTGGCGACTGCCGTACCAATCATCGCGTCGCTGTGACCAATAAGATATTTAGTCCCCGCCTGAATAGATATATCCACACCGTGCGCCAGCGCGTTAAACAAAATTCCCGCCGCCCAGGTATTGTCGATGATGATAATAGCGTCGGGTGCTTTGGCGCGAACCGCAGCAACGATTGAAGGAACATCTTGCACTTCCATGGTGATCGAGGCCGGAGATTCGAGGAACACCACGCGTGTATTAGGCTGCACTAACGCGCCTATTTCTCTGCCGATGCAGTGATCAAAATAGGTAGTAGATACCTGGAGCTTACTGAGAATTTTGTCGCAAAAATCTTGTGTCGGCTCGTACACCGCGCCGCTCATCAATACATGATCACCGGCTTCGACAAATGCCAGAATAGCGTTTGAAACGGCGGCCGCGCCGCACGGATACAGTGCACATCCTGCGCCGCCTTCCAGTTCGGTCATCGCATCCTGTAACACGAAATGCGTCAGGGTGCCGCGACGGCCATAAAACAGCTCGCCTTTGGCACGTCCGGCGGTGGCGTTTTTCTTATCCGCTACAGTGTCAAAAACCAATGAAGAAGCACGTTGAATGACGCTGTTTACCGCGCCTTGAGTGTACCGCTTGCTGCGTCCTGCGCTAACCAGCGTGGTATCAATCTTTTTGGTTGTCATTAAGGTCTGCCTTGCCGCGTCCAACAAAGGTTTCACGTTAACATGAAACTGTCTGCAAGGTTGAGCCTGAATAATGATTATCAGCAGGCGGTATAGCAAAAAACAGGCCCGCCCAGCCTGTTTTTTATCGCACTACATCATGCCCATCAGTCGCGGTAACCAAAGTGATATTGCCGGGATATAGGTGATTAACATCAGCACCACAAACAGCATGCCGTAGAACGGCAGCATGGCGCTGACCACTTGTTCAATCTTCTGTTTACTGACCGCACTGGCAACGAATAATACTGTGCCAACCGGCGGTGTGATTAAGCCGATGCCAAGGTTGGTTAGCATGATCATACCGAAATGTATCGGATTAATGCCTAACTCGGTTGCCACTGGCAGCACCGGCGTCAGGATCAGAATCAGGGGGGCCATATCCATCAGCGTGCCAACCACCAGCAGCAGAAAATTAACGCACATCAGGATGACGTATTTATTACTGGAGAAGCTGGTAAAAGCTTCAGTGATAAGGGTCGGTAATTGCATAAAGGTCATTACCGCACCAAATCCGGCAGCAAAAGCAATCAGCACCATAACGATGGTCACTGTTTTGATGGTACGGAACAGCAGGATATGTAACTGACTCCATTTAAAGTCGCGGTAAATAAACATGGTGACGAAGAACGCCCATAAGCAGGCAATGGCCGCCGATTCCGAAGCGGTAAAAATACCCGATAAAATGCCGCCAAGAATAATGACAATGGTAAACAGGCCCCAGAATGCGTCGAAGAAAATGCTTAGCGCCTGTTTAAAAGCAATACGCTCGCCTTTGGGGTAGCCCCGTTTATGTGCAAAGCAGAGGCACATGATCATCAGGCACAAACCCAGCATCAGAGCCGGAATGATACCGGCGACAAACAATGACGAAATGGTCACCACGCCGCCAGTGGCTAACGAATAAATTACCGAGTTGTGGCTTGGCGGGATTAATACTGCCTGCACCGAACCGCTGGCCGTCACGGCGGCGGCAAAATCACGCGGATAGCCTTTCTCCTCCATCTGCGGAACCATCACCGAACCAATGGAGGCCGTGTCGGCGACCGACGATCCCGAAATTGCGCCAAAAAAGGTTGAAGCGACAATATTCACCAGCGACAAGCCACCGCGAATAAAGCCCACAAAAATATAGGCGAAATTCACCAGCCGTCGGGCGATGCCGCCTTCCGCCATAATCGCTCCCGCAAGAATAAAGAACGGAATGGTCAGCAGAGAAAATTTATTAATGCCATTGGTGATTTGAATCACTACGGCTTCCAGTGGCAGATCGATCCACCATGCGCCGATAAATGCGCTCAGGCCGACGGCAAACGCCACCGGAAAGCCCAGCAACAGCAACGCCACCAGGCTGCCGATTAAAATCAGTGCATCCATTTTATGCTCCGCTTAGTGTGTGCCGCCAAGGATCACGATAGGGCGCTGACGTTGATCGCCATTAATCAGTCGCTCCACCACAAATAACAACGTGAAGATCGCGCCAATGGGAATGGGCAGATACATTTCGCCGTAAGTCACTGTGGGAAAAGAGGCGAGCGATTGCACCCACATCGCTTCACACAGGTTGTAGCTGGCGCGGAAGATGATGACGCAAGTCGCGATCATCAGCAGATCGCAAACCCGTAACAGCAGGCGCTGCGCTGCAGGCGACAGGCGATCGGTCATCATCGATACGCAGATATGCGTCCCCGCGCGAAAACCAACCGGCGCCCCAATAAAGGTAAAAATAATCATGCAAATGATGGCCACCGGTTCGGGCCAGGAAAGGGCGCTATTTAATACGTAGCGGGCAAAAATGCCGATTGGGATCACCGTCACCATGATCATCAGCGCGATGGCGGCGATTGTCATGCACAGCAGATAGAGCCCATCCATCAGACGAGAATATGCAGTCATTATCGATACCTGAATTAAGGCGTCATGGTTCAGCATGACGCGGGAAGGGTTATTTCACATCGGCGATCTGCTTCATCAGATCCTGATACTTACCGGCAAACTGATCACGTACCGGCTGCGTGGCTTTGATAAAGTAATCACGATCGGTTTCCTGAAACGTCACGCCGCCCGCTTTCATTTTTTCTATCGACTGCTGGGTATAAGTTGCCCATAGCTGACGCTCTTCATCCTGCGCCTCTTTACCTAACTTTTTCAGCAGCGCCTGATCATCAGCAGACAGACGATCCCATAACGGTTTGGAATACAGGATCATTTCCGGCTGAATGAAGTGGCCCGTCAACGTGTAATTTTTAGCAACCGGCAGATAGTTATGGGCGACAAAGGTTGGCGGGTTGTTTTCGGTGCCATCAACCACGCCGGTTTGCATGGCGCTGAATACTTCGCTCACGCCCATCGCGACCGGATTTGCTCCCATCGCTTTTAGCGTGGCCAGTGAAATCGCGCTGTTTTGTACGCGGATCTTCATGCCTTTCAGATCTTCAGGTTTCTTAATGGGCTTTTTGGTAATCATGTTGCGCACACCCGCATCGGTCCAGCCCAGGAAGATCATGCGCGCGTTGGGATCGTTGTCGAAGTTATTGACGATCTGCTTGCCAATAGCGCCGTCCAGAACTTTATGCATATGATCTTCGTCGCGGAACACATACGGTAAAGTTAAAACGCTGGTCTCTGGCGCGATAGTGGTGACGGGAGCGAGCGAGACGCGGATCATATCGATCGCGCCGAGCTGGACTTGCTGTAGGGTTTGATCTTCATCGCCCAGCACCCCGCCCGCATAAACTTTCATCTCTAAGCGCCCGTCGGTTGCTTTTTTAAGTTTCTCGCCCATATTTTCAAGCGCAACTACAGTGGGATAACCTGCTGGCTGAACTTCAGCCACTTTAATCACTTTGGCGGAAACCACCGCAGGGCAAAAAGCCGCAGCGGAAGATAACGAAACTGCGAGTAGTAATTTTTTCAGCGTCATTCTGTTTCTCCAGCAAATAGGGGCAGGAAGGGGCGGCGCATTGATTATCAGGGGCAGGAAGAAGTGGCCGCGTGGAGCCAGCATAGAGAAATTGCGGCGGGGGAAAACGAAACGATTACGATTGAATGAATTAGCTCACATTTTAAAATGTTGTTTTAATAAATTCATATCCAATATCACAATTTTAAAACAATTGCCTAAACCGGTGTGAAAGCGAACAGCCTGAAATGAAAAAAATCTCCTCTCATTTGTAAATAGTAATGAGAACTACTATCAATTCGCTTGTTTTTTGCTATTATTCGCCCTTGTTCCGCATCCGTGCACATGAGTTGGAGAAGCAGCGTGGTAGCCAGTGATTTGATGCAAACGGATCTCTCCGTTTGGGGCATGTATCAACATGCCGATGTCGTGGTAAAGGTAGTGATGATCGGCCTGTTGTTGGCCTCAGTTGTGACGTGGGCTATCTTCTTCGGTAAATTCGCCGAACTGAGCGCTGCAAAACGTCGTCTGAAACGCGAACAATTAGCGCTGGGCGAAGCCCGGAATCTTCATGACGCCGCGCAGGCAGCTCAACAGTTCAATAGCAACAGCCACAGCGGCGTGTTGCTGAATGATGCGCAAAACGAATTAGCGCTTTCCGCCGGCACCGATGATACCAACGGTATTAAAGATCGCACCAGCTTTCGCCTGGAGCGTCGCGTTGCCGCCTTCAGCCGTCACGCGGGACGCGGTAATGGATTCCTCGCCACTATCGGTTCGGTATCGCCGTTTATCGGCCTGTTCGGTACCGTCTGGGGCATTATGAACAGTTTCATCGGCATTGCTAAAACTCAAACGACTAATCTGGCGGTGGTTGCGCCGGGCATCGCAGAAGCGCTGCTGGCAACGGCAATTGGCCTGATCGCCGCTATTCCTGCCGTTGTGATCTATAACGTCTTTGCGCGTATGATTGCCAGCTATAAAGCCTCGCTGGGTGACGTTGCTGCACAAATCCTGCTGTTGCAAAGCCGCGCTATTGATCTGGGAAACGTGACTACTCAGCCTGAGGTTGCTCGTCCTGCTGCTGCTCAGAAACTGCGCTTAGGATAAGTTCTTATGGCGATGCGATTAAATGACGACCTGGACACCGACGGTGAAATGCATGAAATCAACGTGACGCCGTTTATCGACGTGATGCTGGTTTTGTTGATTATCTTTATGGTCGCCGCGCCGCTGGCAACCGTGGATGTGCGGGTCAATTTGCCTGCTTCCACCAGTGCCCCGCAGCCGCGTCCGGAGAAACCCGTTTACCTGTCAATTAAAGCGGATAAACAGCTGTATGTCGGTAACGATCAGGTCACGCCAGAAAATTTGGTGAGCGTATTGACCAGCCAGACGGAAGGTAACAAGGAGACCACCATCTTCTTCCAGGCCGATAAAAGCGTGGATTACGAGACACTGATGAGCGTGATGGATCAATTGCGTACCGCGGGTTATTTGAAGATTGGCTTAATGGGTATGGAAACTATGAAGAAGTAACGTTTCGAAACGTAAGGAAAGGGTGCCGCTGGGCACCCTTTTTTGTTTTAATCCAACGCGGCGATTCATCGGCATAAATTTTTTCGTGTTAATTTTTTGTTACTTATAAACACACTTTTGTAAATTGGAATGGTGAGTTAGGTCACGTTAAATAGCCGGTAACTGCGCTAAAAAGGGATAAAAAACCTAGGGAGCGAATAATGAGTCGGAGCCAGTCTTTACAAAAACCTAAAGGTGCAGCACACACCATCTTTACCGTGACCAGCGGTAATTTCCTCGAAATGTATGATTTTATGGTTTTCGGCTACTATGCTAGCGCGATCGCCAAAACCTTCTTTCCTGGCGATAACCCCTTTACCTCATTAATGCTCACGCTAATGACGTTTGGCGCGGGTTTTCTGATGCGTCCACTTGGCGCAATTATTCTCGGCGCTTACATTGACCATCATGGACGCCGTAAAGGTTTACTGTTGACGCTGGGTCTGATGGCGTTCGGTACGCGCTGGTGCCGGGATATGCCACGTTAGGCGCGCTATCTCCGGTACTCATTTTGCTGGGGCGCTTATTGCAGGGCTTCTCGGCGGGGGTCGAGCTGGGTGGTGTGTCGGTTTATCTGGCGGAAGTGGCGCCAAAAGGGCGCAAAGGCTTCTTTGTCAGTTGGCAATCCGGCAGTCAGCAGGTGGCGGTGATCTTTGCTGCGCTGCTTGGTTTGCTGCTTAATCATCTGTTTGGCAAAGAGGTCGTAACCGAATGGGGCTGGCGTATCCCGTTCGTTATAGGCTGTATGATCGTGCCGTTCCTGTTCTGGATTCGTCGTATGCTGGAAGAAACTGAAGCTTTCAGCCAGCGCAAACACCATCCCAGCATGAGCGAAATTATGCGTTCGGTCGCCAGTAACTGGGCGCTGGTATTGGCCGGGATGCTCATGGTCGTGACCACGACCGTGATGTTTTACATGATTACCGCTTTTACCCCAACTTTCGGTAAAACCGTATTAATGATGACTGACAAGCAGAGCTTCCTCGTGACGCTGTGCGTCGGCATTTCTAACCTGATTTGGCTGCCGCTGATGGGGGCGCTGTCGGACCGGGTAGGCCGTCGCCCTTTGTTAATCCTTTTCACTATTTTGATGATTGTGACAACCTGGCCAGTGCTGCATTGGTTAGTGGGTTCTGCCAGCTTCGCCCATTTACTGGAAACCGAACTGTGGCTGTCGTTTCTGTATGCCAGCTATAACGGGGCGATGGTGGTTTATCTGGCAGAAATCATGCCTGCTGAGGTACGCGCGGCGGGTTTCTCGCTGGCGTACAGTCTGGCGACCGCGCTGTTTGGTGGCTTCACGCCCGCGGTTTCCAGCTACCTGATCCACGCAACTGGCAATAAAGCCATGCCCGGCGTTTGGCTGACGTTTGCGGCAGTGTGCGGATTGATCGGGACATTGCTGATTGGGCGGATGGTGAAGCAATATCAGACGCGCCACAGCGGCGCGCCCGTTAACGCTTAGAAGGCGAGATCCACCACCACGCTGTCGGTGTAGTCGCCCGCTGGCGGCGTGCTTTGCGTAGTTAAAACGCGCGCGGTGTAATTGAAACCGCGCGTTAATCCATCGCTCGTCACGCTGGTTGAAGCGTCACTGCTCCAGCGTTCAGAGCCACTCGGTCCCCAGCGATCGCTGGTGGAACCTTTATAAATCTCATAGCTCAGCCGTTGAGTGCCACTCGCCATATTCCTTACGCTACCTGATGCGTAGTTGCCATTGCTTAATCCTACCGTATAGGTACTGCCTTTGCTGCAAAGCACATTAATCGTCTGAGATACGGCGGAGAAACTGCCTACCAGCGGTGCGCTGCCGAAACTGATATTTGGCGCGGTGATGGCGGTACAGTCGTTGCTCAGAATCGCCGTTACGGTGATGGGGATGACGCCACTGCCAGTTTGCGGCGTCAGACAGGCGCCAAGCAACCCAATGCTGGTACAAACATTATAGGTTACCGCCATGTTCAGCGTCAGCGTGTAGGTTCCGGCAGCAACCGTTTGTCCAGCCACGGTGCGCAGATAAACCGGAATAGCGAAGTTTAAACTTCCCAGCAAACCCGCCAGGTTAATCAGGGTGGTAGAGTTATAAGCATAAGCGGCGCCACCAAGGGTTAACTCACTGGCACAGGCGCTATCGGTACACAGACGTACAGGGATGTTATCGGTGCCGGCGTCACCGCTGCGCTTCAACGTGCCGCGTGTACCATTGTTGTTGCTCGCGCCGGTTAGCTGAAAAGTGATTTGGTTACCGGATAACAACGACAGTGCCGCACCGGCGCCGCAGTTAACGTTAGCGTTAGTCGAGGTCGAGCTCACCGTGGTGTTTGCTACAAACGTTGTTACCGAACCAAAACTGGCAGAAGAGGCGGGCAAATTACAGGCTGCGTATCCCCACCAGGGAAACAGCAGCCATCCCAGCAGTAACAGTATTTTTTTCATGGCGTAATTCCAGAGGTAGCGTTATCAGGATTAGCCACCGGCGTACCCGATGGCGCAGGGGGGAGCGGACAGGTCAGCGGGCCATAAGTTTTCAACGCCTGCGGTTGTCCGTCAGCAATAATCAGGTTGGTATCACAGGTGCGGCCATCGGGTGTTTCAATACGGACAGGATTATTAGCGGTTAAATTTTCCATCCACGCGATGCCGTCAAAACCGACATAGCCCGTGGCTTGCCCTTTGCGTAGCACCTGGCTGGATACAGGAATAGCATTACCCGCGCTGTCATGGAGGATCACGCTGGCGGCGCGTAAACGCTCAACAGGAAAATCGAGCACAAAGCCGCTCTGACGCTTCACGGCAAAGCGTTGTTCTACTTTTGGCGTGGTCATATCGGCAGGTAAATCCAGGGTGTCGATGTCATATTTGGCCGGGTAATAACTGCTGATTGAGGGCACCAGCAGATAGCCATTTTTGTCGGTGCGTCCCATTGACTGATTTTCATAACGCACGTTGACGTCAGGATAATTGGTTTTCACCACCACAAAGGCATCATTAATGGTGTTTGCGGCAAAGACCTGCTTATCCATTAACACCAGCGAGCCCGTTAAATCTGCCCATTGCGTCGTGTTGTCCTCATCGCCATAAAACCCAGCGGAGGTATCGATTTTATTGTTGCGATAGCGCAGGCTGCCCTGACGATAATCGCCGCTGTCAACGCCCTGATTAGCCCAGGAGGCATCCCATGCCATTCCTCCATCGCTCGGCATCGCACGTGACAGATAAACGCGCTGGCTGTTTTGCCCTTGCTGATCGCGCTCCATACTGACCGAAGCACTGCTGTGCTCACCAAACGGGATCACCAGCGATACCGCGCCGCTCCATTCGCCTTGCTCCTGATCGCGGCTGGCCGAAACATACAGGCTGGCGTTTTCCCACAAGGTTTTACTCCACGACAGATTCCACAGGCGCGTGCGTTCATCATCGCCACTGGCGATGTCGATATAAGCCGCCCCAATGCTGCCATAGCGTTTGAGCGACAGGCTGGCGCTGTATTGTGAAGTGCGGCGGGCCAGGCTGTAACGGGTTTGCGTATTGCTACCGCTCTGATTACTTAATAACGCCAGATTCCCGAAGTCTGCATTGCGAATGATGTGCTGGGTGCCGAGGCTAAACCAGCGGTTGTTGTACTGATACCCCCAGCTATATTGTGTGCCCGGCCTGCCTTCATACTGGCTTTGTGCAACCGCACTGTTTACCACGCCCCAGCTACCGGTTTTAAACAGCGTACCTATGCCGCCCATCGCCAGATTGTCACCGCCTTCGGCGTGGCTTTCCAGTGTCAGCCAGTCAGTCAAACCGTAGCGATATGAGCCGCTTGCCGCCGCTGCGCCATAATCGAAATTTTTGATACCGTAGTTTTCACGCACCGCACCCGCCGAGAACGAATAATCAGTCAGGCCCGATTTCAAAAGGCTGCTGGAGACATAAAAAGGCAGGGTAGTGACAACCTGGCGGCCTACGGCGTCGGTGGTGGTAATGACCGCATCGCCTGCACCATTCACAAAAGGTACATTAGTCAGTGACCATGGACCCGGCTGGACATTGGCCTGGCTGGAGCGATAACCGTTCACGAACAGATCGACGGTGGAAGGCACTGCCGCCTGACCGGAAAAGGCGGGTAGCGGATAGGTGATTAAGTCGGGGCGCACGCTGAAATCACGACCAGCCTGCAATCCGCCAAGACGCACGCTGCTGCTCCACGACAGCGCGTCGGTTACCAAATCGCCTGCCCGCCAGCTCACAATGGCGTTTTCATATTCGTTGCTCCACCAGGTGTCGTAGCGGATATAACCGTCATTCTGATAGCGCTTCCCACCTTCAATCTGCTGTTGCCAGACGCCGTTGCTGGAAAACTGGCCAGCGCTGCCAAAAAAACGCCATTCGTTCCAGGCGGAAAGCCGCGTGCCGGAGGAATCCGTGCGTGTGACGTAGAGATCGTAATTCATTAGCGCGCCGGTGCTGGTGCGGCCCGGATAACGTGGGCTATTACGGGATTCGCCAAGAGTCTGACTCGGTAGCCAACCGGGCGGTACGCTGAGCAGCAGGCGCTGGCGGTTTGCGTCGTATTCGACTTTCACCTCTGTCATCTGATTCACATCGATCTGTTGCTGGCCCCGGAATTTTTCAGCGGGAATGCCCGCGCGCTGTAAGTCCCCGGCCCGCAAATAGAAATGATTGTTACGCTGTTCAACCGGCACAATATCCTCGCGTGCTTGCTGATTAACGATTAATTCCAGCATGTACTGCTGACCGCTGGCGCTGTTATTCAGGCTGGGCGGCGGCGGTAGCGACGAAAACGTCTCCGCCCGAAGTGAACCGGGTGTCAGATAAAACAGGCTAATAGCCAGCGCGAGCGGATGAGGTGAAAAACGCATTGTCAGCTTTTTTAGCGGCTGGCAGCGCTACGCCATTGGCCTTTATTCATCCCGGCTGTCAGTTCGCCGCTGACAGCTGTGTTAAGCGGCCAGCGGTTACTGCTGTTCGCGAGTACATAACCAAACAAGCCGTGACCGAGTTTGCGTCCACCAATAGCCAGATTACTGAGCCGCGCGTGGCCGTTGCCGCGATTGGTTAATTGCAGATAGCGCTCTTTACCCACAGTCACCACCTGCCAGCTAAGGTCTGGTTTGGTACTGTCGCGGTCTACGCCATTACCATACACAAAAAGGGGCACTGAATAGCGCATTTGAAAATTCAGCCCGGCCTGGTTATCCCCTGCGGAGCGCGGGGTGGGAATTTCATCTAACACCACGCGATATGCCTGCTCTTTACCGGCGGCAGGAGGCGTTTGTTTGATCAGGCGAATTAACTGCCTTTGCCCTGGCTCAATGCGCACCAGCGGTGGACTGGCAACGACCTGCTGCTGGGTTTGATACTGTTCCTTATGATTGACTTGCTGCCATTCGAAGATACGGACCTGCATCAGCGTGGTGGCGTTGCCGCGATTTTCCAGCCACAGCTCACTGGCTTTATCATCGGGATTGATCGTGGGATCGATTGGCCAAATCATCACTGAATTGGCTGCCTGCGTTTGTGGGATCAGCATTAAGGTGAATAACAAAAACAGGGCGCGTGGTAAACGCATGATAAAGCTCCTTAGCACTTTGCATCACCAGGTCAGCGTGACGGTGAGCGTATCGGTATACAACCCGGCGCGCGTCGGGCCAGGCAATTGCAGTAAGCCGTAAATCGGTAAGATTATGTTGTTGGCGTCGTCATAGGTCAGTGCCACGGCTTGCCCAACCGGAATGGCATTGGTATGAGCCGCATTGGTGTAGAGGTAATAGGGCACGGTACTGGTGCTGTTGGTGAGCTTCATGTTACGTGTAGAGGTGTAATTGTTGCCGCCATTGAGGGACATACTCAGCGCGGTACCCGGCGTACAGGCAAGTTTAAGGGTACTACTTTGAACATAACTGGCGCTAACGCTGTTGGTCGCTACGCCGGGTTGCGTACCGAAATCAAGCGTGCCAAATTCGCCGGTCGTCGTACCAGAAATCACGCAGCCTGCCACAATAGACGCAGAGACCTGAAACGTGGTTGAGCTGGTGGTAATGCCCCAGGCTCCAGCACTCCACAACAACAGCGACAAACCACGTGCGATCGCAAAGGCGGTCACCTAACCATACTCAAAGTGCGGCTCAGTAATTCACAGCGACATTAATCGTATCGGTATAGGTTCCCGCTGGAATAACCGGGTTAAAGTCGCCGCCGACCACCTGTCCGTAAATGGCATAATTCGTGCCAAGCGTGGCATCGGTGGTTCCGCTGGGAGCGATGTCAGTATTATCAGCGATAGCGGTGCTGAGCGCGGCATCGCTGTACAAAGTGTAAGCGATGCCCTGGGTATTATCCGACCCGAGTAGTAGATAGCGGGGCGATGCTGAAACCGTGCCATACACAGTATCCGGCGCATTATTGCTGCTGGTTACCTGAACTTACCGTTTCCCGATGCACCAACCAGGGTGGCATTCAGCGTATCAAAGGTGGCCGCCCTACTCCCGAAGTCTAACGTACCGAAGTTAACGCCAGTGGTGGCCGACTGGCCATTCACCAGGCAACCGGTGGTTAAAGTCAGCGTAGCGTTGATGGTGCCGGTAGTGGTGGCCGCTAATGCCACCGACGGAGTGGCTGTGGCCAGAGTAGCAGCCAGTAGAAAGCGCTTGAATTTCATCATTAGTCCTTATTGATTATCCAGTGCCGATGATTTTTTTACCCTGTGCTGCTTAATAATAAAAACCAAAAGAAAATGAGAAATCCGTGTTAACTTTCCTGAATGGCGCTGTTGTGATAAGAAAATTCTTAGTCATGGGTTGATTAGTTTACATCAATTTTATTAACTATATATCAGTGAAATCGCACATGTGAAATTCAGTGAGGCTTTTTCGTTAATCTCTTACGCGTTGCCGCTGATAACTCAGTAATCACAGGGTATTGCAAGGAGGAAAGAAAAGTAAAGTCAGAATTATTTAGCCTACTACCGCCCTGACGGCTTCGGTGATATGTTCGTATACCTATCAGACATTTTTACAATTTGCCTGAGTGGCCATAAGCAATGTAAATAAAAAGTCCTGCAATCGAAGGACAGCTTTGACTGGCCTGTAAGCGCTTATCACCCGGAAGCGAAACATTTTCACCTTCGCGGTGTTTTTTTAGTTTGACCGTTTAAGACACACACAGCACCTGCGCGTAGCAGGTGGTGAGGAGTTGCATATGTTGTTAGTCACCTGGGACGGCGTTCTGATTTGCGTTTCGCTGATCGTCGCTTTTATTGCCTCTTTTACAGCCCTTGATACGGCGGGACGCGTAGCCGTTTCGCGCGGTTGGCTGGCGCGCTTATGGCTGGTGGTGAGTGGTACGGCAATGGGGATTGGCATCTGGGCAATGCACTTCATTGGTATGCTGGCGATGATGATGCCCATGGATATGCACTATGACGTGCGGCTTACGGCAATTTCGCTGGCGATAGCTATTGTGGCCTCGATACTGGCTTTCGGCCAGACGGTTAATGGAAATCACTTAACGCGCCGTCGTCAACTGCGTGGCAGCCTGATCCTTGGCACAGGCGTGGTAACAATGCATTACCTTGGCATGCATGCGCTATTAATCGATCCCGCTCCGCACTGGAATTATTCGCTGGTGGCGTTATCCGTATTGATTGCATTTATCGCTTCGGGCGCGGCGCTGTGGCTGGCTTTTCATCTACGTCAGGGAGAAAAAAATCTGTTCCTGATGCGTGGGCTGGCATCGCTGGTGATGGGCGTGGCTATTGCCGGAATGCATTACGTCGGCATGGCGGCGGCAGAATTTAATAGCGCCAGCAGTATGCACAGGCACGGCGTCAGCAACGAGGGGCTGGCAGTATGGGTGACCGTCATTACGCTCTCGATTCTCGGCGTGACCTTATTGAGTTCAATGCTGGATGCGCAACTGCGGGCTGCCCGCCTTGCAGCCAAACTTAATCGGGCTAATCGCGAACTTCACCAGCTGGCAATGCACGACAACCTTACTGCTTTACCCAATCGCGTAATGCTTGAGCAGCAACTGCAGAACGCGATTAAACAGGCAACGCTGCACGATGGCAACTTTGCAGTGATGTACATGGATCTCGATGGGTTTAAGGCGGTAAACGACACGTGGGGACATCATGTCGGCGACCGTTTATTGATTGCGGTGGCAGAACGTCTATGCAGTCAGCTCACGGACAGGATGATGCTGGCGCGATTAGGCAGCGATGAATTTGTACTGATGTTCGAGAACGGTAATGAACAACGTGCCAGCGAACTGGCGCAGAAACTTGTGAAAGTGATTGAGGCATCGTTTGAGCTGGACTGCTATTTGCTGAACGTTTCGTTGAGTGTCGGCATTGCCGTATTCCCACAGCACGGCCGCAACAGGCAAGAGCTGATGTTCAATGCTGACTCCGCGATGTATCACACTAAACACAGAGGCCGCAACGGCTGGAGCCTGTTTGAGCCCGCAATGAGCACCAGCGCGCAGCATCAGCTGGAGCTGGCGAACGATCTGTGGAAAGCGATTGAACGCCAGGAAATGCGCCTGTTTTATCAACCGAAGTTTCGTGCCAGCGGCAGCGAGCTGATCGGTTTTGAAGCGTTGCTGCGCTGGCAGCATCCGACGCGTGGGTTGCTAATGCCGGATCTGTTTCTGCCAAGAGCCGAGAAAACCGGCCAGATTGTGGCGCTGGGCAACTGGGTAATTAATGAAGCCTGTCGTCAGCTCAGACAATGGCACAATGAGGGCAACAGCAACTGGACGGTATCGGTAAATCTGTCGGCGCTGCAGTTTCATCAACGCGATCTGCTCGATACCGTAACGCAGACTCTGGCGCATCATCATTTGCCGCGTGGCGCGCTTATGATGGAAATCACCGAAGCCATCGTGATGCGCGATCCGCAGTTTAGCCAGCAACGCATCCGTGAGCTGCAACAGCTGGGCGTCAAAATAGCCATTGATAATTTTGGTATCGGCTACGCCAACCTGCTGCACCTGAAACATCTCGAAGCCAGCGAACTAAAAATCGATCGCAACTTTATTAACTGTCTGCGGGCGGATAGCGAGGATGCCACCGTAGTCAGCGCAATGCTCACGCTGGCGCAGAGCCTGAATTTGCGCATGGTGGCAGAAGGTGTCGAAACCGAAGAACAGCAGCGATTGTTAACGGGGCTGGGCTTCGACGCCATGCAGGGTTACTTTCTGGGTAAACCCACACCCGCTGACCGTGTCGGTGAATTTATGATCTCCACTCTTCTCCCCGGCTTGCTGCCCACCTGTCTGACGTCTTTAACCGAAGTCCGGTGAGGGTCGTTAGCTGCTCCCGACATCAAACTCTTTCATTGTAGCTGTCTAATGAAGTGCTTAGCATTGCCGATAACATGTACAACAAAGCAATCTTTGTATCACTTTTAACGACCAACGCCACAGCTGTTTGCGCGTCTTTATCCGGGAAATCAGTATGATAGTAATTTCATACAACGCTTTTATCGTTATGGTTTCGATTCTGGTCGCGATGCTGGCTTCGTTTACCGCGCTGGATATGGCGGGGCGAGTGGCAATATCGACCGGCAAAACAGCCAAACTCTGGTTGTTGGGCGGCGGTTTTGCCATGGGTATCGGTATCTGGGCTATGCACTTTATTGGCATGCTATCGATGAGCATGAGTAGGGTGATGTACTACAGCCCAGCGCTGACTGTGATTTCGGCGGCGATTGCGGTATGCGCCTCTATTTTTGCCTTATGGCTGGTTTGTCAGGGCGAGTTGCCGCTGCGCCGCTTAATGGGGGGGGCGCTCATTATGGGGACAGGCGTGGCGGCAATGCACTATACCGGCATGGCGGCGCTAATGTTTACGCATGGTATCGTCTGGCTCTGGGGCTGGGTTGCGGCTTCTGTCGTGATTGCATTAGTGGCTTCCGGCGTGGCGTTATGGCTGGCGTTTAATTTACGCGATAGCACCTCCAGCCGCGTTATCGTGCTGCGCTTTGGCGCATCGGTGGTAATGGGGTTAGCCATTGCCGGCATGCATTATACCGGCATGATGGCCGCTGAATTTCCGTTGCACAGCCATTCAACCCAGGCGGGCGTAAACGGTAACTGGCTGATGATTTTGGTCACTGTCATCGCAATCACTATTCTCGGCATCACGTTACTGGTGTCGATGCTGGATGCACGTATGCAGGCGCGAACCTCCATGCTTGCCAGTTCGCTGGCTGAAGCGAACCGGGAACTGGCTCAGCTGGCATTGCACGATAACCTGACGCGTTTGCCGAATCGCATTTTGCTGGAAGATCGACTGGAGTAGGCGATCAACAAGGCCAGTCGTGAGCGTAGCCATTTTGCGCTGATGTTTATGGATTTGGATGGCTTCAAGGCCGTTAATGACGCCTTTGGTCACCATATTGGCGACAATCTGCTGATCGGCGTGACGGAACGTATGAATCAGCAGATGAACGGTTATTACACGCTGGCGCGTCCTGGAGGCGATGAATTTGTGTTGCTGCTTGAGATTGATGACCCTAACGACGCGGCAGCGATGGCCGACAAGCTGGTGAAGGCGATTGACCGCCCGTTCACTATTTCTCGCTATGAGCTGACGGTGTCCCTGAGTATCGGTATAGCGGTGTATCCAGACGATGGTATTGATGAGCGTGAGTTAATGTTCAATGCCGATGCCGCGATGTACCATACCAAGAATAACGGTCGCAATGGTTACACTTTCTTCCAGCCGTCAATGAATACCCAGGCGCAGAGCCAGCTACAGTTGAATAACGATCTGTGGCAGGCCATGGATAATAACGAGCTGCGGCTGTTCTATCAGCCGAAGTATTGCGCGCCACGCGGGCCGATTCTCGGCTTCGAAGCTTTATTGCGCTGGCAGCATCCGACACGCGGACTGCTGATGCCGGATCACTTCCTGCCGATGGCAGAAAAGACCGGTATGATCGTCAATATTGGCCATTGGGTGATTAACGAAGCCTGTCGTCAGCTACGCCAGTGGCATCTGCAAGGCCACCCGCACTGGTCGGTGGCGGTGAATTTGTCGGCGCTGCAATTCGAGCAGAGCGCCCTGGTGGAAACGGTTATCGACGCGCTGGCAAAATACGAAATTCCACCAGAATTACTGACGCTGGAAGTGACCGAAACCACCGCCATGCGCGACCCGGATGAGAGTGTGCGCATCCTGACGGAACTGACGCAATTCGGGGTAAAAGCTTCCATTGATGACTTTGGTACGGGTTATTCCAGTCTGCTGTATTTGAAGCGTTTACCGGCCAGTGAGTTAAAAATTGATCGGGCGTTTGTCCATGAACTGCAACATCAAACCGAGGGGGCAACCATTGTGTCCGCTATTGTTGCGCTGGCACAGTCGCTACAGCTAAAAGTGGTGGCAGAAGGGGTGGAAACCGCCGAGCAGCAAGCGTTTTTAACTGGTCTGGGTTGTAATACATTGCAGGGATATTTGCTGGGTAAACCGATCCCACCGGAAAAAATCGGAGAGCTAAATAACTTTGTGGATGAGAATAATGGGTTAACGGCTGGCTTCTGATGTCATGCAAGGTAGAATCAGGCAGATAAAAAAGGAGCCGTGCCTGTGGCGAAATACCAGCGATTAATAGAGGACGTTCAGCAGCAAATCGAGGCCGGTATCTGGCCCCCCGGTACGCGTTTGCCGTCACTGCGTCAGCAGGTTGCGCAGCAAGGTCTGAGCCTGATGACTGTGCTGCACGCTTACGAATTACTGGAAAGCCAGGGCTGGATTATTTCGCGCCCGCAGTCGGGTTATTACGTTGCGCCACGTGCGCTGGCTGCCAAACCACTGCGCGTGGCCATCAGCGAAAAAGTCGATATTAACGATTTCGTATTTGATGTATTACAGGCGACCCGTGATCCCCACATTGTGCCGTTTGGATCGGCTTTCCCCGATCCTGCCCTGTTCCCGCAACGTCAGTTGATGCGCTCGCTGGCAAATGTTTCGCACCAGCTTACGCCGACCGATGCGCTGCATAATTTACCGCCTGGCAATGCCAGCTTGCGTCAGCTGTTAGCACAACGTTATGCCCGGCAAGGCATTACGCTCTCCCCCGATGAGATCGTCATTACCAGCGGCGCGCTGGAAGCCCTGAATCTCAGTCTGCAATCGTTAACGGAACCGGGTGATTATGTCGTAATCGAACAGCCCAGCTTTTATGGCGCGCTACAGGCGATTGAAAGGCTGAAGCTGAAAGCGTTGGCGATTCCAGTTGATACGCAACGCGGCATCAATCTGGAGCAGCTGGAGGACGCCTTACAGCGCTGGCCGGTAAAAGCTTGCTGGTTGATGACGTCACTACAGAATCCGCTTGGCGTAACCTTAACCTCTGAGCGTAAGCAGCAGCTGGTGGCACTGCTTGCCCGTCATCAGGTGCCGCTGATTGAGGATGATGTGTATGCTGAACTCTGGAGTGGCACTACTCCACCGCTGCCCGCTAAAGCCTGGGATCGGCAGGGCAATGTTTTACACTGCGGCTCGTTTTCCAAGTCACTGGTGGCAGGATTCCGCGTAGGGTGGGTGGCGGCAGGACAACATGCGCAGCGCATTCAGCGCTTACAGCTAATGAGCACCCTTTCTACCAGCGCGCCGATGCAACTGGCGCTGGCAGATTTTCTGGCAACCCGCCGCTACGACACGCATTTAAAGCGTTTACGTCAGACGCTGGCAAAGCGCCAGCAGATGGTGCGACAGGCTTTATTAAAGGTGTTACCGGCGCATTCAACGGTAAGCGAAGCGGCTGGTGGCTATTTTTTATGGGTGACGTTGCCGGACAGCATCAATACAACGCAGCTTTATCAACGTGCGTTATCGGTACGGATTAGCATTGCCCCAGGGGAGTTATTCTCGGCGGAGAAACAGTTTAGTCACTGTTTTCGCCTGAATACCGCCTGGCCGTGGGATGTTCGGGCCGAGGCGGCAATCGTCACACTGGGTAAGTTAATGGCAGAAATGGTGCAGCCTTAAACGCTCGCCGCTTCCTTGTTTCCCCATGTCAGGTAATAAATGTCATAAAAATCCACTTCGCCTTTTTGCTTCAGCAGGCGCTGGATACCGCTTTTCACCCGCTCTGGCGTTTCGGGCAGGGATAAGATGCGCGACACCGCTTGCTCGCGCACCGGCTGCACATAATACCATTCGCCGTTGTAGCAAACGCGCAGATCCAGCGCATCAATATCCTCAAAGCGATACTTCGGATTAATATCCAGCAACATCAAAAAACTCATCACCAGCACAAAGGCGGTGGCAAACCAAAACGCCGGCCAGCCGAGCATTTCGGTAGAGAAAATCAACGCAACGCATAAGCCGTAGCACAGATACATCACCGCCCAAAGACCCGGATGATTTTTTAAAAAAGACAGGCTAAACCGCGGCAAATTGTCGCGACGTTCTTCGCGATTTAGCAGAGCGATCTCGTCAATCAGGATTTGTTTTATGTCGTGCATTTTTCACCTCACTGTCATCTGTTAACGATTAAAACAGATAACAGTCAAGGCGAGCAGACACAGATTTGAACATTTTTTATATAACAGTTTGCCTGACAGGGTTGGGGATGTTGCTTGTATTAACGTCAGCGTGACAGGAAAGATAATAAGATATTTAGCTTTAGTAAGTTAATTCAGGGGATTATGTAATTTTTGTCGGTTTGAGCACATTGCTTTATTCCCGCTCTTTGTCACACTTAAGCAAAAACCGGAGAACATGTATGAGTGCTAAAACCTCCAGTCTGATGTTACTGATGTCCTTTGCTGCAGGCACTTTTTCGGCCGGGGCGTCTGCTAATCCTCAGCATCTGATGTTATCCAACCCGTCGGACGGCGTCCCTAATAACCCCTTACCGCTAATTATCTGGCCACGCGTGGTGCCAGAAGATCAGCAAGATATTACCGCATGGTTTGAAAAAACGTTTGCGCAAAACGGCTGGCCGCCGGCATGGCGTTATCCGATCTTCCCCTATACGCATTATCATCCGAATACACATGAATTACTTGGCGTAGCAGCAGGCTGGGCGGAAGTGCTGTTTGGTGGCGACAGCGGACGCATGGTGACGTTACGGGCGGGGGATGCAGTATTAATTCCAGCGGGTGTCGGTCATAAACAAATTCATGCCAGCGACGATTTTATTGCTGTGGGCGCCTATCCGGAAGGGATGTCGCCTGAAACACGGCGAGATGAACCAGACAGGCTCCGACAGTCGCTGGAGCAGGTAAATCAGGTTCCGCTACCAACGCGCGATCCGTTTACCGGTAATGAGGGGGCTATGACGGCAATCTGGACACCGATTGCGAAGCTGTCGGCGCACCAGTAAGGCACAGGCGGTGCCGGGCTTATTCTCGTCCTTATCTTCCTCCGTCAGCGGGAGAAGACGCCGTTTAGCGCATTTTTTACGGCTGCGGGTAAGCATTCATAAAAACTGGCGACTGCCAGAACGCAGCTTTTTTCACTGCATTATGTTGTGTTGCAAACGTAATAATCACAAGCCCACCTCGTAAGGCGGGCTTCGGGTTTTTACGCGTCGTGGTGACTTTCAGCGTTCATGCGGGCCAGATCCTTATCGATCAGGAACAGAGCGTTACCGCTGTCACCCACCAGTGCCAGTTTATCCAGCACGGTTTTGAACAGTTTTTCTTCTTCATGCTGCTCGGAAACATACCATTGCAGGAAGTTAAAGGTGGAGTAATCCTGGGTAGACATCGCTGCGTGTGCCAGCTCGTTAATTTTTGCGGTGATCAGCTGCTCGTGCTCCAGCGTTTGTTGAAACAGCTCGGTCAGCGAGTTGTAGGCCACCGGCGGGGCGGCGATGGTGCCGAGAACGGGCATCGCGCCGGTATCGCTCAGATAATCGAACAGACGCTGCATATGCTGCATTTCTTCGCGAGAGTGTTCTTTCAGGAAGGCGGCAGCACCCTCAAAGCCTTTGTCGCTGCACCAGGCGCTCATTTGCAGATAAAGATTGGCAGAGAAAAATTCCAGGTTTAGCTGGTCGTTTAAACGTCCAGTCATTTCAGCGGTCAGCATGGTCGCGTCCTTTTAATAGGCGAATTAAGCAGGTGAGAGACGATAAAGTATGCATCAAAGCGGTGAGTGAAGTGAAGCTTTTTTCTTTAAAAATTAAACATTATCTGTTTGATTTAAAAAGAATTATTTCGGGAATTGAATGCGAGCGATTATCATTTTTGTCCGTTTTTAACCTCTTCTTTGCTGGCCCCTTGTCGTGCCACCGTGCTGTTCTTATCCTTCTTTTTATTCGCAAACCGAAGGTTAACGTAAGGGCAAACAAGCGATGTCACCGCCTGTAGGCCGCACGGACAAAATATTGTATGCTATGCCGCCTAAATGCTGACTGGGTAACCGGGATCGCCGCCAATGTAACTTCGTGCTTAAACGCCGACGAAAAATAGTCGCATTCGGCACCGATTACCTGCCGGTAAAGTTCTGCCGGCCATCGTGATTTACCTGCAGCGCCTGGCAAACTGCCACCGCACTGCTCCGTTGAGAAGAATTCCATGTCTAATCCCTTTTTAGAAGAGGTGGCACGCCGCCGCACCTTCGCGATCATCTCGCACCCCGATGCCGGTAAAACGACGATTACCGAAAAAGTATTGCTATTTGGACAGGCTATCCAGACGGCTGGTACGGTAAAAGGCCGTGGTTCAAACCAGCACGCTAAATCCGACTGGATGGAAATGGAGAAGCAGCGCGGGATCTCTATTACCACCTCGGTGATGCAGTTCCCGTATCGTGAAAGCCTGGTTAATCTGCTGGATACACCAGGACACGAAGACTTCTCTGAAGATACTTATCGTACGCTGACGGCGGTTGACTGCTGTTTGATGGTCATTGACGCCGCAAAAGGCGTTGAAGATCGTACCCGCAAACTGATGGAAGTAACACGGCTGCGTGATACGCCGATCCTGACCTTCATGAATAAACTCGACCGTGATATTCGCGATCCCATGGAGTTGCTGGATGAAGTTGAAAACGAGCTGAAGATTGCCTGCGCACCGATTACCTGGCCGATTGGCTGTGGCAAGCTGTTCAAAGGCGTTTACCACCTTTATAACGACGAAACCTATCTGTATCAGAGCGGTAAAGGTCACACCATTCAGGACGTGCGCGTAGTGAAAGGCCTGGCTAACCCAGAGCTGGATGCGGCGGTCGGTGAAGAGTTAGCGGCCCAGTTACGTGATGAACTCGAACTGGTGCAAGGCGCGTCGCACGAATTCGAGCGTGAAGCTTTTCTGAATGGTGAATTATCGCCAGTATTTTTCGGCACCGCGCTGGGTAACTTTGGTGTAGATCATATGCTGGATGGCCTGGTTTCCTGGGCACCGACGCCGATGCCACGCCAAACCGACAGCCGCACCGTAGAAGCCAAAGAAGAGAAGTTCACTGGCTTTGTGTTTAAGATCCAGGCCAATATGGACCCGAAACACCGTGACCGTGTGGCGTTTATGCGTGTGGTATCCGGCAAATATGAAAAAGGCATGAAGCTGCGCCAGGTCCGTACCGGAAAAGATGTGGTCATTGCGGATGCGTTGACCTTTATGGCGGGCGACCGTTCTCACGTCGAAGAAGCCTATCCGGGCGATATTATCGGTTTGCATAACCACGGCACTATTCAGATTGGCGACACCTTTACCCAGGGTGAAAATATGAAGTTCACCGGTATACCGAACTTTGCGCCAGAGCTGTTCCGCCGTATTCGTCTGCGCGATCCTCTCAGGCAGAAACAGCTGCTGAAAGGGCTGGTCCAGCTGTCGGAAGAGGGCGCGGTACAGGTGTTCCGCCCGGTACATAATAACGATCTGATCGTAGGCGCTGTTGGTGTGCTGCAATTCGACGTGGTGGTAGCGCGCCTGAAAAGTGAATATAACGTTGAAGCGCTGTATGAAGCGATCAATGTGTCAACCGCGCGTTGGGTTGAATGCAGCGATGCGAAGAAATTCGACGAATTTCAGCGTAAAAATGAGGCCAATCTCGCTCTTGATGGCGGCGATAATCTGACTTATATCGCCCCCACTATGGTGAATTTAAATATCACTCAGGAACGTTATCCCGAGGTTAAATTCCGTAAAACACGCGAGCATTAATAGACTGATGTTGGGCCATTCTATCTGTGAATGGCCCTGTTTTTGCTGCTACAGACTCCTCCTAAAAATCCTTCTTTTTGCCTATTTTGGCGCGCTATCAACCAGTTACTCCAGCAAAGCACAAAATATCAACTATCATTATTCTGTCGGGCGGCGAAGAATACTTTTTTCTGCCTTCGCCCAGCATTGCAGTAGCGCCGTTTGCTACTGTCGCGCTCACGGTTGTGAGTGAATTAACGGATAGAAGGAATATATCGATGAACAAAACTAAGATTGCTAAAACCTTTATTGCCGCAATGGTGGGTTCTGCTCTGCTGAGTGGCAGCGCGCTGGCTGACGAGTCGCTGTCGCAAAAAGCACAGCAAACTACAGATAGTGCGGGTTCTAAGATCGATAGTTCTATGAAAAAAGTCGATGGTTATATGGATGACAGTGGCGTGACCGCCAAGGCGAAAGCTGCACTGGTGGATGACGAAGCGATTAAAAGTACGGATATTTCAGTCAAGACGCATCAGGGCGTGGTGACGTTAAGCGGTTTTGTCACTTCACAGGATCAGGCCGAAAAGGCTGTGGCCGTGGTGCAGAAGGTAGAAGGTGTTAAATCCGTCAGCGATAAACTACACGTTCGGGACAGCAAATCTCAGTCACTGAAAGGTTATGCGGGTGATGCAGCAACCACCAGCGAAATTAAAGCTAAGCTATTAGCAGACGACATCGTGCCGTCGCGTAACGTGGAAGTTGAAACCACCGACGGCGTGGTTCAGCTTTCAGGCACGGTAGCGAATAAGGCACAGTCGGATCGCGCTGAAAGCATTGCAAAAGCAATTGAAGGCGTGAAAAGCGTTAAGAATGACCTGGCGGTTAAATCTTAATGGTAAATGTGCGACACCTTCGGGTGCCGCACAGATAAAAATCACCCGTCATGGGATGAAATAAGCAGTTCGATTTTCACTATGGTAAAGGAGAGGCTTATGTTTCGTTGGGGCATTATTTTTCTGGTTATCGCGCTGATTGCCGCAGCTTTAGGTTTTGGTGGCTTAGCCGGTACCGCAGCATGGGCAGCTAAAGTTGTCTTCGTCGTTGGTATTATCCTGTTCCTCATCAGCCTGTTTACTGGCCGTAAAAAACTTTGACCGATGAGTCCGGTGGCATAATGCAATAGCATACAGCGGAGGCCAGTCATCTGTAGCGTGACACGCAGCGTAAGGATAGCGAACACGGTGCTACAGAGGGGAGAAGGCGTAAAGCATTCTACCCGGTCAAAGGACAACATGACTGGTTCTCCGGGATGCTGCTGAACGTCAACGGAAAGACATCCTGCATACCCGATAGAGAATTTCATCAGAGGTTCAGATATTGGGTATACGCATTCCAGTTACACTCGGGGCGATCGAACCCCTGGCGCTGACGCCGTTCAAAGCTAAAAAAATAGCGTTAGTGTGTGAAGGTGGCGGCCAGCGCGGTATCTTTACCGCTGGCGTATTGGATGAATTCCAGCGCGCTAACTTTAATCCCTTTCATTTAATGCTAGGCACCTCGGCGGGGGCGCAAAATCTGTCTGCTTTTGTCTGTGCCCAACCCGGCTATGCCCGTCGCGTTATCACGCGTTATACCACCAACAAACTGTTCTTCGACCCGCTGCGTTTTGTTCGCGGCGGTCATCTGATCGATCTCGACTGGTTAATTGACATCACCCGCAGTGAATTTCCGCTTGAAATGGCCACAGCGCAAACGCTGTTTACCAGCGGTCGCGAATTTTACATGTGCGCCTGCCGCACTGACGATTACTCGCCCAGCTACTTTGCTCCAACGAATGATAACTGGCTGGACATTATTAAAGCATCAAGCGCGATTCCCGGCTTCTACCGGCCTGGTGTGGATCTTGAAGGGATCAGCTATCTGGACGGCGGCATTAGCGATGCGATTCCGGTGCGTGAAGCGGCTAAGCGCGGGGCTGATACCATTGTGGTGATTCGCACCGTACCGTCGCAAATGACCTATACGCCCAAATGGATTAAGCGTATGGAACGCTGGCTGAGCGACAGTGCGTTGCAACCGATGATTAACATACTGCACCAGCATGAGCAGAGTTATCAGGAGATTCAGCAATACATTGAGCAACCGCCTGGCAATTTACGTATCATTGAAATATTCCCACCGCGCGCGCTGGCCAGTAATGCATTGGGCAGTCGCGTGTCAGCGCTGAATCAGGATTACCATTTAGGACGTCGCTGCGGACGTTACTTTCTTGCCACGCTGGGCCAGTGGCTGAGCGATGCCGAACCGTTTATGCGTTACGTCACCGTCACGCCACCCGCGCCAGTGGCGAATGCGCCTGATACGCGTCTCATCATCACGCCGCCGTTGGCCGGTAACGACGCCGATTACGATAAAGGTTCATTAGCATGAGATTTATCGACACCCATTGCCACTTTGATTTTCCCCCCTTTCTTGACGAGACCGGACCAAGCATTGCGCGTGCCGCCGAGGCGGGGGTTGAGAAAATCATTGTGCCAGCGGTGGACGCCAGCCGTTTCGGCATAATTTGCCAGCTCGCCGCCGATCATCCGGCGCTGTATGCGGCGCTTGGACTGCATCCCATCGCGATTGAGGCGCATCAGGACATTCATCTGGAGGCGCTGGAAGATTATCTCAGGCAGACGCCTGAAAAACTGGTGGCGATCGGAGAAATCGGTTTGGATCTCTATCGCGACGATCCGCAGTTTGACAGGCAGGAGCGTTTGCTTGATAGCCAGTTAAAACTAGCGAAACATTACGATTTGCCGGTCATCCTGCATTCGCGTCGTACCCATGACAAACTGGCGCAGCATCTGCGTCGGCACGATTTACCCCGTCGCGGGCTGAGGGATCCCCACTAATCGCAGCTCAGTAAATCATGACCATATTCCGGTATGAACGGGCAAGATGATTGAGGACCTCATCCGGCAACAGCTGCCTTAAGACCAGCGAAGAATGTCTGAGGATGTTCTTCGCTAACGTCAGGTAGGATATGACCCGTCGCGACTTTATACTGTTGGCCTGATATCTCAGATGTAATCCTTTACTTTCAGCATGATAACCCAGCAGCCACAGGACGATTGTGCTCAGCGTTGCCAGCAGGCTAATTATCAGCAGCCTTCCTGCTGAGCGGCTGTAACTGGTGCGCAACCCCATGCCGTAACGTTCGCTTTTTTCGTCCCGAAAGTTCTGCTCTATCTGCATGCGGCGACTGTAAAGCTTCATTATTTTACGGGGCTCAAATTCAGTTGTACTGGTAAAAATCAGCCAGGGCTCACGACCAGCTTCCCGCTGTTCTTTCTCTGTTTTTGCACTAAAATATCGTCCGCGTGCGCGTTTATTTTTACGCATTTTCGGGGCCTGTTTGTGAAGATAAAAATAACCGTCACAACGAATCTTTTTACCGCGGGCAAGCGAGCCCGGCCCCAGACAGACCGGCTCTTTTGACGTAGTCAGCGTTTCACCTCTGCGCCAGCGGTCGCCCTCACTGTGAAGATTAAGCAGCACCGCTCCCCGAACCCGCCCGATAAAATCCCAGCCCAGCGCTTTTACCTGCCGGAACCAGGTATTGCGGAACCCCGCATCCGTAATGATGATAACCTTTTTATCGGGGCCGACAGCGTGACTGAGCGCACTGAGAAACGCTGACTGGATATCAGCATTCTGCTGCTTATCCGATGTAACTACCTGACTCAGCAGCGGTATTGAGCGTCCATCACACACGAGGCTGGCCCTCAGAATGTGGAAATCCTGCGTCGGATAGCCGCTCCAGTCCACCGCAATCACGCATAAAGACAGCCTGCCGGTCAGCATTGAAATGATGCTGCTGAAGATCGCCGGCACCTCTTTCTGAAGCGCATGGTTACCCAGTAAACGGTCTGCCCGTTTAATCTTATTTTTGACCTGAGCGCCACCCGGCATAAATCGCCCGATGCTGGTCAGAGAAAGTGATGCACCGTTAACGATGGCCGTTGTGGCGTCAAGCAGAGCGTTCTGGCGGTATTTATGTAGCGGCAACAGAGAGTCGCGGAAAAATTTCTGGCATACTTGATGGGCAGGCATAGAGGTGATCTCATTGAATTGTTGGCACAATCAGTAGATCACATAACTCTATGCCTGTCTTTTTTCACCCGCACATTTCTGGGGATTCCCCAGCAGGTGCCGGGGTTTTTTAATATCCCGCCAGCGACATCAGCATCATCCATAATGGCGTCGTTATTGCGGCAAAAATCGTCGAAAATAACATGCTGGCCGCCGCCGGGCCGGTAATCACATTAAATTTCTGCGACATTAAATAAACATTCACGCCTACCGCCATGGATCCCAGCAGGACCACCACTTTGCTCTCCAGCGGTGGCAGATCGGCCAGCCAGGCAATTGCCCATACCGTCATCGGCTGAAAGATCAGCTTCAGCACACAAATGGTATAGCTTTCCTTCAATCCCTCGCGCACCCGATAATGCGCCAGGCTCATGCCAAGCGTGATCAGCGATAGCGGGGCCGCAATCGACGCCAGCATACGCAACGGTTCAGCGGCAATTAACGGCAGCGGGCGCTGTAAAAAGCTCCATGCGGTGCCGCTCAGAATGCCAATGATCAGCGGGTTTTTCAGCACGCTTATCAGCGTGCGGCCTAAACCTTTTAGCGAGACGTTACCCTGCTTAGCCCATTCAACCGAAAGCGTGAGTAGCGTCCAGAGGATCAGGCTGTTAAAGACCAGTACCAGCGCCACCGAGGGCAAGGCTTCTGTCCCTAGCAGGGCGGTTGCCACCGGAATGCCCAACATCACATTATTTGAGAAGATCCCACCGAGTGCGAATACTGAACCGGCTACGCCATCCAGCTTAAATATGTGTGTCGCCAGTATACGCCCCACAATAAATACCAGCAGGCAGCTACCAAAAAAAGCCAGCAACAGGCGAAAATCCACCGGCGGGCTTTTGTAAAAATCACTCATTACGCGAAACAGCATACAGGGCAGGGCGACATTGAAGACAAAGCGGTTCATGCCTTCACTGATGGTGGCGGGCCATTTACCGACGCGCGTCAGGCAGTAGCCCAGCAAGATAAGAACAAACAGCGGTGCGGATAAATAGATTTGATGGCTGAGCGTATTCAGCAAGGTTGGCATAAGCGATGAAGAGTCAGTGGTTCAATGCAACAAGGTTAACAGGTTGTTGCCAGCTTCGTAACGCTTTGATTGTCCGAAATGAGAAAAGTTGTTCAGGATTAAAGAGCAGTGATAAATCCGCGCAGGTGATTATCTTTAATAACAGTTCGGTAATAACTGGAGAGATATTTTTCTCTGTCAGAATAGAGGAATATAACGCTGAGTTATTATTTTACGCCAAAATTAACAGAAAGTGGACGCATTCCTGACTGAATCACTGGACATAAAAAATAGCAGCATATGTACCGTCAGGATATTAACGTAAACCGGGGAATAATTAACAGATGACCTTTAGTCTGGAAAATAATACCGCTAAGGCCCGGCATTTTATGGTGAATTTGGTTGCCCGGCTTGAACGTAATAAAAAAACTGCCGGTTGAATTCGGTTAATGAATAAAATCTCAACGATTTCATCGGTAAATATACTGCATTAGCAATATTTTTACGGTTGAAACAATAAAGCTCCCCGCAAAAGCGGGGAGCCATGAGCTATTAGCCCTGTAGCAGTGACAGTACCTGCTGTGGAACCTGGTTCGCTTTCGCCAACACGGAGTTACCCGCCTGCTGGATAATCTGTGCTTTAGACATGTTTGAAACTTCAGTAGCGTAGTCAGCATCCTGAATACGAGACTGTGCTTCAGACAGGTTGGTAGTAGTGTTGTTCAGGTTGGTGATAGAAGAGTCCAGACGGTTCTGTACTGCACCCAGGCTTGAACGGAACTTGTCTACCTGTGCAATCGCTGCGTCAAGAGCTGCCAGAGGGTCTGCAGTTTTGCCGTCAGCCACAGCTTCAACAGTATTATCTGTGCTTGACAGGTCTGCGTCTTTCAAATCTGCTGCTGCGTAGGTTTTACCAGAAGCAGCGTCAGTTACAACTTCGGTTTTACCATCGGTGCCGCCTAACTTAACTACAGCATCTGTTACAGGCTTGCCATCAGCATCGGTGTAGCTTGCTGTTTTAACTGAAACAGCACCGGTATCTTCATCAACATTCGCTGCATAAAGATTACCATCGGCATCTTTCAGAGCGTAGGTATTAGTATCTTTGCCATTAGCATCTTGTAATTTAACCAGGCTAACAGTACCCAACGAAGCCGTGGCGGTATCGTCTCCAAAATCAACATCAGTACCGCCGGTAGTTGTGGTAATGCTGGTTGCTGCGGTGAGGCCTGTAGGAGTTGTAGCCTCAGCTGTTGCACCACTATCCATAGTAACTTTGCCATCACTATCAACAGTAACAGCATAATAACCTGGTTTATCACCTCCAGTTACCTGAGCAAAATAGTTTCCACTGGTATCTTTAGAAATACCAGAAATAGCAGCACCCGTTCCAGCTGACGCACCTGTTGAAAGAGTAGTGGTTGAATAATCAATAGTTGCCGTAGTGCTTGTTGTATCACCAAACGCGGTGATTGCATCGCTGGTAGTAACAGCATCGTTATTTTTAACGCTGAAACCAGACAGATTCAGTGTAGAAGAATCAATTTTCTGCAAATCAATGTCGATGGTCTGACCGTCGTTAGCACCCACCTGGATTTTCATGGTGCCGTCTTTTGCCAGCACGTTCACGCCGTTAAACTGAGTCTGACCTGAAACGCGGTCGATCTCGTCCAGACGTGATTTAATTTCGTCCTGGATTGAAGACAGGTCAGAATCAGAGTTAGTGCCGTTCTGTGCCTGCACGGTCAGTTCACGTACACGCTGTAAGTTGTTGTTGATTTCTGACAGTGCGCCTTCAGTCGTTTGTGCAACTGAGATACCGTCATTAGCGTTACGTGCCGCCTGAGTCAGACCGTTAATGTTAGAGGTGAAGCGGTTGGCAATTGCCTGGCCCGCAGCGTCATCTTTCGCGCTGTTGATACGCAGGCCAGAAGACAGACGCTCAATAGAGGTAGACAGAGCAGACTGGTTCTTATTAATGTTGTTCTGAGTGATCAGCGAGAGGCTGTTGGTATTGATTACTTGAGCCATGGTAAAAGTTCCTGTTTATCAAGTCATTTGGTTAAGGTGTGGGCTTCAACCCGTCGGCTTCAGCGCCGTCATACCTACTATCGTCACCCTCCAAAAAAACTTTAACTTCCTTTTTTATTTCTTTTTTTCCTGCTCAGCGCTTTCTGAGATGTTGCCCAGTGTTATGGCTGATACATCAGTCGCTTGAAGAGCTCGCTATGTACCATTATTTTTTCAGCCGCTGGATAATGCCTAAAGGGAAGTCGGGGGTATCTGTGTCCGGCGCTCAAGAAGGCATATGCAGTCAGGCTGGCTTGTGTTGCAAGCGACACTTCCCGTATGCTGGTGAAATGTAATGAGAGTGACTTAACGACTCGGGGTGCCGCTTTCCGCAAGGGAAGGGCTGAGAAATACCCGTATTACCTGAACTGGATAATGCCAGCGTAGGGAAGTCTGATGCCTGACCGCATTTGCCTTCTTGTTCGCCGGTTGGGAGTTATGATGACACATCAACCTGAACGCCTTTCTGACGCGCTCGTCGCGCCCATTCTGCATCAATTCCGTCAACACGCGCCGCTGGTGCACTGCATGACCAATGACGTTGTACAAACCTTCAGCGCCAACGTGCTGCTGGCGCTGAATGCCTCCCCCGCCATGGTCATTGATGTTGACGAAGCCGCTCAGTTCAGCGGTTTTGCCGATGCGTTACTGATAAATGTCGGCACCTTAACGCGAGATCGCCAGCTTGCCATGCAGGCCGCAGTAACCGCTGCGAATAAAGCGGGTACGCCCTGGACGCTCGATCCGGTCGCGGTTGGCGCGCTTAAATTACGCAGCGAATTCTGCCAGCAATTGCTTCGCCAGAAACCTGCCGCGATTCGCGGTAACGCCTCAGAAATTTTAGCGCTGGCGCAGCAGGCGGCTGGCGGGCGAGGCGTCGATAGTCTGCATCAGGCCGATGCCGCCCTGGAGGCCGCTCAACAACTTGCTCGCGACTATCAAACCATTGTCATCGTTACGGGTGAAGTCGATTACGTTACTCATGGCGCGCGTACTTTAAGCGTCGCTGGCGGCAACCCGCTCATGACGCGTGTGGTTGGCACCGGTTGTGCTTTATCTGCGGTGGTGGCGGCGTTTTCCAGTTTGCCGGGGGATGCGTTGCTTAACGCTGCCAGCGCCTGCCGTATCATGGCGTTAGCGGGTGAGAAAGCTGCCGCACAGTCGCAAGGTCCGGGCAGTTTTGTCGCCGCTTTCCTTGATGCGTTATGGCTGCTGGAGGTGGCAGTATGAAGCGGATTAATGCCTTAACTATCGCCGGAACCGACCCCAGCGGCGGCGCGGGAATCCAGGCCGATCTGAAAACTTTCTCTGCGTTAGGCGCCTATGGCACCAGCGTTATCACCGCGCTGGTGGCACAAAACACCTGTGGCGTGCAGTCGGTTTACCGTGTCGAACCTGATTTCGTGGCGGCCCAGCTCGATTCAGTGCTGGATGATGTGCGTATCGACAGCGCAAAAATCGGCATGTTAGCGGAAACCGCGATCGTTGAGCGGGTAGCTAATCGCCTGAAACGAGCCAGTTTGCCGTTTGTGGTACTCGACACGGTGATGGTGGCAAAAAGCGGCGATGCCCTGCTTTCGCCTGACGCCATTGCCAGCGTACGTGAGTTGTTACTGCCACAGGTTTCACTGATTACCCCTAATTTGCCCGAAGCGGCGGCGCTGTTAAAGTGTGAAATGGCGCGTAATGAAGACGAGATGCTGACCCAGGGGGGAGCCTTGTTGGCCCTGGGATGCCAGGCGGTGCTAATGAAAGGCGGCCATCTGAGTGACGAAGAGAGCCCCGATTGGTTGATCACGCGTTCGGCGCAGCAGCGCTTTACCGCACCTCGCGTTAATACGCGGCACACCCACGGCACGGGTTGTACCCTGTCGGCGGCGCTGGCGGCGTTGCGGCCACGTCATCAGAACTGGAACGATACCCTGAGCGAAGCTAAAGCCTGGCTACAACAGGCTCTGTTACAGGCCGACTCGCTGGAAGTCGGGAAAGGCATTGGACCGGTGCATCATTTTCATCAATGGTGGTAGGGCAAAGCGCGAAGGGCCTCTTTTTTCTGCGGATCCGTCTGAAAAATGGAGTCAGCAATTTGCATCGACGGGGCATTCCGGTCCAGGCTGTTGGGGTCGAATCGGCGGGTGCCGGTTCATCTTCGACATTTAACAGGAGCTTACATGACGGACATCGTACAGTTATTGGGTCAGGAAGCTGATTCCCTTCTCCAACATCGCTGCATGACCATTCCAGCGGAAAGCCTGTATTTACCAGGCGGGGATTTTGTCGATCGCGTCATGATCGATAACAACCGTTCTCCTGCGGTGCTGCGCAATATGCAAACGTTGTATAATACCGGCCGCCTGGCGGGAACCGGCTATCTGTCTATTCTGCCGGTGGATCAAGGCGTTGAGCACTCGGCCGGCGCATCGTTTGCTGCAAATCCTCACTACTTTGATCCAAAGAATATTGTTGAGCTGGCCATTGAAGCTGGTTGTAACTGCGTGGCATCAACCTACGGCGTGCTGGCTTCAGTGTCACGGCGCTATGCGCATCGCATTCCGTTTATGGTGAAACTGAACCACAACGAGACGCTGAGCTATCCGGCGCAATATGACCAGACGCTCTATGCCAGCGTGGAGCAGGCGTTCAATATGGGCGCGGTAGCGGTTGGCGCGACGATTTACTTCGGTTCTGAGCAATCACGTCGTCAGCTTGAAGAAATTTCCGCCGCGTTTGAGCGGGCACATGAACTAGGGATGGTCACGGTTCTGTGGGCTTATCTGCGCAATAACGATTTCAAAAAGGATGGGGTGGATTATCACGCCAGCGCTGACCTGACCGGGCAGGCTAACCATCTGGCGGCAACCATTGGTGCGGATATTGTTAAGCAAAAAATGGCGGAAAATAATGGTGGTTATAACGCCGTGAAATTTGGTCATACGGACGAGCGGGTCTACAGCAAGCTGACCACAGAGAATCCAATCGATCTGGTTCGCTATCAGCTTGCCAACTGCTATATGGGGCGCGCTGGCCTGATCAACTCTGGCGGTGCTTCAGCCGGGGAAACGGATATTGCCGAATCCGTGCGCACGGCGGTGATTAATAAACGTGCCGGTGGCATGGGGCTGATACTGGGTCGTAAGGCATTTAAAAAATCACTGAAAGATGGCGTCGCATTGATCAATGCCGTACAGGATGTGTATTTGTCTAAAGATGTGACGATTGCGTAATTCAAACTGGCTTTCCCGCCGACGGGTGAATTCCCGCTGCGTTCGATAAGGCTAAAAAGGCCAGCACCCGCTGGCCCTGGTTGTGGAAGGGGCAGTGAGCTGGCTCAGGATCCTTCTTCAAACCACTCGCTGTTGCGTTCCGCTATTGGTGTAATAGAAAAAATCATCTCCTGCAAATGACGACGCATCGCTGCTTCTGCTGCATCGGCATCATGCTGTTTCAGCGCAGTGAAAATCTCTTCATGCTGCTGGATCAAACGCTCTGGTGGAGAGACTTCGCTTAGCGTTAAAAAACGTACCCGATCCATTGCCGCCTTGATATTTTCTACCGTTTCCCACGCCAGCGCGCAGTTGATGCTTTCAGCGATCAGGCGATGAAATTCATCATCCAGGCTAAGAAACGTCTGGCTGTCGTGTCGTTCAGAGGCCATATTTTGCAGCTGTAAATTGTACTCCAGCGCCATCAGTGCTGGCGCTTCAATTTCCTGCGCGGCGCGACGCACGACGGAGATTTCTACTGCTTCCCGAATAAAGCGGCCATCGGCAACGCCTTTGGCAGAAATTTTACGAACGAAGGTGCCGCGCTGTGGCAACACCTGTACCAGTCCAGCCTCTGCCAGCTTAATAAACGCTTCACGCACCGGCTGACGTGACACATTAAAGCGAGCAGAAACGTCTTTTTCAGACAACAGCGAACCCGGTTGAATCACACAGGTAACGATGTCTTTGCGCAGATACCGATATATCTGCTGATTCACTGGTTCGCTGGTAGTAATGGTATAGGCGATCGACATGCAGCAATATCCGTATTACGGCTGGCAAAAGCCAGCCCGATAAGAAAGAATCAGTCTAATCAGCGCGCTACATCTGCGCCAGCGCTTTTGCTAGTGCGCAATGCTGTCTGATTCATAAGGTGGTGAACGGTAGCGCGGGCACCTTGCTGCAAAAGTTGCTGATAAAAATCCGTTAATCGTGCAACAACCTCGACATTTTGCGGGAGATCTTCGCCGAAAACCGTTTTTATTCCCAGCAGCGCGCGCACGCGTGCTTCTCCTTCCTCGCTGTTTGCTACGCACTTTGTCAGCTCGTTTTTCAGAGGATCACGGATCTCGAACGGCTGGCCTTGCTCATCAACGCCACCGACATAACGCATCCAGGCGGCGATGCCAAGCAATAACAGATCGCAACGACTCCCGTTGCGCAGATGCCAGCGCAGGCTGTCGAGCAGACGCTGTGGCAGTTTTTGGGTGCCATCGGTCGCAATCTGGTAAGTACGATGCTTAATGGCGCGATTTTCATAGCGGGCAATAAGCTTACTGGCGTATTCCTGCAAATTAATGCCCTGAGTGCGCAGCGTCGGTGCTTGCTCGTTTACCATTAAGGCGCGAGCGGCGGCGCGAAAATGGCCGTCTGCCATACAGTCGCTGATGTGTTCATAACCGGCCAGAAAGCCTAAATAGGCCAGAAATGAATGGCTGCCGTTCAGCATGCGCAGCTTCATCTCTTCGAATGGCAGGACATCGTTTACCAGTTCGGCACCTGCGTTTTCCCAGGCGGGGCGTCCACTGACAAAGTTATCTTCAATCACCCATTGAAAAAACGGTTCCGCTTCAACGGCCACGGGATCGGCGGAACCCAGGCGGGCGCTGAGCTGTTCAAAGGCGCTGTCAGTCATGGCGGGCACGATACGATCGACCATGGTCGAGGGAAAGGTAATGTGCTGCTGAATATAGTCGGCTAATGCCTCATCCTGATGCTGCGCCAGCTGTACGATCACGTTGCGCGTGACGTGGCCGTTTTCCGGCATATTGTCACAGGACATCACGCTAAACGGCGCTAAACCGGCAGCGCGACGACGACGAATGGCTGCCAGAATCAGCCCCGGCAGTGAACGAGGGGCGTCAGGATGGGCGATGTCATGCACAATATCGGGATGGTCAGGATTGAGATCGCCACTGGCGGGTAAATGGCAATAGCCTTTTTCCGTCACGGTCATCGACACAATCGCCACATCTGGCTGGCTCATTGCCTCAATGACTGCATCGATGCCGTCGCCTTTGCCATGCAGCGCGGCGGTAATGACACCGATAACGCGGGTATTCAGCGAATCGTCAGCCATTTCAGTGACTGTATAGAGTAAATCCTGTGCCCGCAGCGCCTGAATCAGTGCGCCGCTGTTGAGATTCACTTCGCAATAGCCCCAGTCACTGCCCTGTTCGGCGAGCTTATCGCTACACAGCGCCTGATGCGCGCGGTGAAAAGCGCCAAAGCCGATGTGCACCATGCGGGTTTTAAGTTGGCTACGGTCGTAGCGTGGCTGCTGAATATCAGCGGGAAGGCGATCAATCTGTAACATAGTCCGTCCTTATGGCAAACGGGACGCCGAGCGCCCCGTAATCAATAATGCGTTAACCGCGTGAAGCTCAGACCGAAACCGGTTTATCACTGGTTTTCGGACTGCGGATCACAAAAAGCACCAGGAATGCGCCGACGGCAGCGACACAACCTGCCAGCACAAAGGCGCTGTCAAATTTGCCCGTGTGCTGCACGATAAAGCCTGTGACGACTGGACCGATGATGCCGGATAAGCTGCCTACCAGATGAATAAACCCGCTGATGCTGCCAACTCGGCTTTTATGCACCACATCCTGAATAATCGCCCAGTAGATCGCGCCGGTGATGTAGAGAAAGAAAATGGATACCGACATCATCATCACGGCAGGTACGACATCTTTTATCGTACCTGCCAGCGCGACACAAATGGCGGCAGCAAACAGTGAGACCACTAACACAATTTTACGTGACAACAGCAGCTTGCCGGTGAAATTAAAAATTTTATCGGAGATCCAGCCACCGAGCGCCAGGCCAACAAAACCGACAATCCACGGGATCATCGTGGTGATGCTCATCGCTTTGATGTCAAGGCCATGCGCCTGCACCAGATACGCCGGGAACCAGCTCAGAAAGAAAAACAGAATGTAGTTGTAACAGAAGAAAGCATACGCCGTGACCAGGATGACTGGCTGGCGCAAATAGTAGCCGAAGGTGTGTGACGTTTGCGATAAGTCGGCTTCATCATTCGGACTTTCGGCTTTCATCTGATCAATCAGCGCTCGCTCTTTTGCCGTTACCAGCTTGCTCTTTGCGGGGGTATCGGCGGCAAAGAAGAGCCAAATGGTCATCCACGCCAGACCAATACAGCAAACGATGATAAACGCGGGTCGCCAGCCGTAGGCGAGCGCCAGATAGCCAATAATGGGCCCCGCGACCGCGCCCCCAAGCGGAGAACCGGCGCTCAGCAACCCCATGGCGGTTGCCGCCTGTTTTTTCGGAAACCAGCCGTTGATGGCTTTATTCGCCGAAGCGCAAATCGGGCCTTCTGCCATGCCGAACAGCACACGCAAAATCAATAACGACCAGAAGCCGGTAGCCAGCGCCGTCATGCCGCAAAAGATTGACCATGCGCCGACAGCGACGGCAAGCACCATTTTCGGGCCATATTTGTCGGTCGCCAGGCCACCCACAAAGTTAAACAGCGCATAGCCGAAGAAGAAACTGCCGAAAATCATGCCGAACTGCTCAGCATTAATCACCAGATCTTTTTCTACCAGCGGCACGGTCAACGACAGCGCTACGCGATCGAGGTAATTGATCATATAGACAAGGAATAACAGTAATACGAGGGTCCAGCGCAGATTCTTAAACATAGAAACTCCGTGATCTGTTTTCTATTTGTAATAGGCCGGCGGGTACGCACCGGCAGAAGACAGCTGGGGTACGGATTAGGTTAATGCATTTGCAGGATCACCTTGCAGCAGGTACGAGGATCTTTTTCGAACAGCGTCATGGCGCGTTCGATGTCATGCAAAGGAAAATAGTGCGTGACCAGCTTCTCCGGCTGGATCAATCCTTTTTCCATCCATTCAATCACCTGCGGAAAGCGATGGCTGTTCAGGCGCGAAGTAAACAGCGACAGCTCCTTGCTGGTTAAACTTTGCTGGGTAAGGCTGCAGGGTTCGCCAGAGAAGCCAAGCAAACCGATGCGTGCTGCGGGCGAAGCGAGGGCAACGGCTTCAGCCAGAATGGTCGGATGGCAGGCTGCATCAATAATCAGTGTCGGCTGCACGCCTTCCAGCTGCGCGGCCAGCGGGACCTCGGCATTGTTAAACACGCGATCGGCACCGTTCTGTAAGGCCAGCTCAAGGCGCTGCGGCAGGCGATCCACCACTAAAACCTGCTCAACATGGTATACGTTTTTCAATACCTGAATGGCGGTTAAGCCCATTGGACCCGCGCCGTATATCAGCGCCACCTCCTGCTGTTGCGGTTTCAGAAAGGCAGTGATGTTAGCGGCAATGGTAAACGGTTCGATCAGACTGGCGAGTCTGTCAGGGATCGCGTCCGGCAGACGATAAGCATTAGCTGCTGGCACGACGGCATATTCGCTGAAACCACCGTCGCGATGCACACCCGTTACCTGCAATTCTTTACAGACGTTAGGGCGACCAACAGAGCACGGATAACAGTGACCGCAGCTCACCACCGGATCGACCGCTACGCGCTCGCCGAGACGTGTACTCGCCACGCCGTCGCCCAGCGCATCAATAACGCCAAAAAATTCATGCCCAATTACCCGTGGATATTTGGCAAACGGATTATGACCATGCCAGATGTGAACGTCAGAGCCGCAGATGCTGGCAAACTGTACTTTCACCCGTACTTCACCAGTAGCCGGTTCAGGCAACGGTCGGTCGGCCAGCACCAGCTCGCCAGGTCGCTCAATAACAACACTCTTCATGACGATCTCCTTACCAGTTCCACAACGTGCCGTCTTCAAGGCGGGCTACCGGCAAACAGGCGGGTTCATAGGGATATTTCGCTGCCAGCTTCTCGTTAAATTCAATGCCTAAACCCGGCTTATCACCCGGATGCATGTAGCCATCGTCAAATGTCCAGTTCGCGTCAAACAGCTCCATCATATGTTCGGAGAAGCCCATATATTCCTGGACGCCAAAGTTCGGCACCCAAAGATCAAAGTGCAGTGCGGCCGCCATGCACACCGGCGACAAGTCGGAAGGGCCATGCGAGCCGGTACGCACCTGGTACAGCGAGGCAAAATCGGCAATACGCCGCATACCGGTAATGCCTCCCGCATGGGTAATAGTGGTGCGGATGTAGTCGATCAGCTGCTCTTCAATCAACTGTTTGCAATCCCAGATGCTGTTAAATACCTCGCCTACCGCAATTGGCGTCACGGTGTGCTGCCGAATCAGGCGAAAACAGGCCTGGTTCTCCGCCGGGGTCGGATCTTCCATCCAGAACAGGCGATAATCCTCTACGCTTTTGCCGAAGCGTGCGGCTTCGATCGGCGTCAGGCGATGATGCATGTCGTGCAGTAAATGCTCATCAAATCCGAATTTATCGCGGATGCTGGCAAACAGTTTTGGCGTGAAATCGAGATATTTTTCGGTTGACCATAATTGCTCTTCCGGCCAGCTGCCTTTGGTTGCCGGTTCGTAAGCCAGACCTTTGCCTTTTGCCATGCCATAAGTGGTTTTCATGCCCGGAACGCCGCATTGCGCGCGAATCGCTTTAAAGCCCAGCGCTTTATGCCGGGCGTAGTCGTCAATAACTTCGTCAATGGAGTGACCGGTAGTGTGGCAGTAAACCATCACGCCAGTGCGCGATGCACCGCCAAGTAACTGATAAAGCGGCATATTGGCGGCTTTTCCTTTGATGTCCCATAACGCCATGTCCACGGCTGAGATCGCTGACATAGTGACCGGGCCACGACGCCAGTACGCCCCTTTGTAGAAGTATTGCCAGATGTCTTCAATCTGATGCGCATCGCGACCTATTAACTGCGGGCAAACGTGATCTTTCAGATAGGAGGCGACAGGTAATTCGCGGCCATTCAGGGTGGCATCACCCACGCCGGTCAGTCCTTCATCGGTGGTGATTTTCAGGGTAACGAAGTTTCTGCCTGCACAGGTTACAAACACTTCCGCGTTAACAATTTTCATCTTTCTGCCTTCATTCAGCGTTTAATGAAGAAAAAGTACGCGCATTAATACTACCATACAAGTTTATGTAGCAGAGTTGTGAACAGACTCACACTGTCAGCCAGCGGGAAAGAGGGAAGGGGTTGAGGGAGCTCAGGGCGGCGTCAATACCGCCCTTTAAAACGCGGTCAGGCCAACAGCGGACACTGCGGCGGTAAGCGACAACGCAATGCGCCGGGCAGAACGTCAATATGAAACTCACGCCCCGACAGCGGTTCACCGTCCAGGTTAAAAGTCATTTCATGCAGCGAACGAATATGCAGTGATTGCAGCTGCTTTCTTACAATGCCTGGATTTTCATCATCGCCGGTCAGAGAATGCATCAGTGTCGGCAGCAGTTCCTGTGCGGTGACGATGCTGATGTCCAGTTGCCCGTCATCAATCAGCGCAGCAGGACACAAACGCTGACCGCCGCCCGCCTGGCGACCGTTACCGATACCAATCACCAGGGCATCGCCTTGCCAGTGAAAATCCGGTCCGCTGATGTCGCAGCTGTCCGGCTTAAGCGTATCCATGCGCACCAAACCATGAATGAAATAAGAGACGCCACCAAGCGCGGACTTTAGCTTCTCCGGCGTTTCGGTCGTGATGCGAGTGCCAAAACCACCGGTTGCCATATTGATGAAATAGCGCTGCTGATTGACTCGCGCCAGATCGATCTCGCAGGCTTTACCCTGAATCGCCAGCCGTAGCGCCGCTTCCATCTCTGTTGGAATGCCAGCGCTGGTGGCAAAGTCGTTCGCCGTCCCGAGCGGCAAAATTCCTAACACGGGGCGGCTTGCCACCTCAAGGACTGCCAGCGCAGTGGCAATTTCATTGATGGTGCCATCGCCACCGCCAGCCACCACGGTTTCGGCTTGCAGCGTCATCGCTTCATCTAAATAACGCTGTCCGTCGCCTTTTTCCCAGGTAACACGCACCGCAATATTAAAGCCTTCATCACGCAGCTTATTGATCGCCACGCGCAGGTCTTCATTGCCTGCACCTTTGCCGTTGAGGATCAATAACGTTAGCGAATTTTTATCCATGATACGTTCCTTGAAGGCCAGTTCAGAAAAGAGGAGGTATATCCTTTAGTGTCCGGGCTGCCTCTGGTTAGCGGCATCTGTCTGCCCGAAACAGTCGTTTACTGTGTTCATTAGCTTTGGTTGGCTCACCGCCTTATAGCACTTTGAACGCTTCAGGGTATAACACAGCTGAGGCTAAAAAATTATTGGCGAAAGGGAGAAAAAAGAAAACCCGCACGGGGGAGCCGGGCGGGTGAAGGAGGTGGTTCCTAGTGTTACCTGCTTTTTTTTGTTACTCGTTAGCAGCAGGCGCGACTATAAAACAGAGCGCAGCGGGGGTCTGTGATCCTACTCTAACTTCGCCGAAACTTTTTCGCTGGTAAATAATTTACCGTGCGGATCGCGGGTATTCAGCCCATCAGTAAAATTGCGTAGCAGCAGGCTAAACGGTAGATCAACGTTTTGTGGCACCTGTAACCAGACGCGATGCCCATCACCCGGCGCAACGTCAATGGCTTCGCCGCGCGCATTTTGCAGCGCATCCAGAGTACAAATCAGGTTGCCGGATGGCGTCATGATCTCCAGGTTGTCATGCAGCATAAATTTATTTTTTACCGCCACTTCTGCCCAGTCGCCCCGGCGTTTGCCGCTGAACTCGCCGACAAACTGCTGACGTTCCGAAACCGAATAACCCTGCTGGTAGTTCTGGTAGCTGTCATGGGTATGGCGACGCAGAAAACCTTCGGTATAGCCGCGATGCGCCAGGCCTTCCAGCGCCAGCAGTAACTGTGGATTGAACGGTTTACCCGCCGCCGCATCGTCAATGGCCCAACGATAAATCTGGGCGGTACGCGCGCAGTAGTAAAATGATTTAGTACGGCCTTCTATTTTCAGCGAATGCACGCCCATCTGGCTCAGACGTTCAACATGCGCCACGGCGCGCAGATCTTTGGAGTTCATGATGTAGGTGCCGTGTTCGTCTTCAAAAGCACTCATCACGTCGCCCGGCTTCATTTTTTCTTCGAGCAGGAACACCTTATCAGTAGGCTGTCCGACACCCAGCGTTGGTGTGACGTTCTGCACCGCAATCGGCTGATGCATTTCGACAATATTGCCCGCATCGTCTTGTTTGCCTTCTTCCACTTTATATTCCCAGCGGCAGGCATTCGTGCAGGTTCCCTGATTGGGATCGCGTTTATTCATATAACCGGAAAGCAGGCAGCGGCCGGAATAGGCCATGCACAGCGCCCCGTGGACAAAGATCTCCAGCTCCATTTCCGGCACCTGGTGACGAATTTCGGCGATCTCTTCCAGCGACAGCTCGCGTGACAGGATCACCCGCGTCAGGCCCATCTGCTGCCAGAACTTCACCGTTGCCCAGTTCACTGCGTTAGCCTGCACGGAAAGGTGAACTGGCATCTGCGGGAAGGCGTCGCGTATCAGCATGATCAAACCCGGATCGGACATGATTAACGCATCTGGCTGCATTTCCACTACGGGCGTTAAGTCGCGGATAAAAGTTTTTAGCTTGGCGTTATGTGGCGCGATATTTACCACGACATAGAATTTTTTACCCAGCGCGTGCGCTTCATTAATGCCTTTAGCCAAATTTTCATGGGTGAATTCGTTATTACGCACCCGCAGGCTGTAGCGGGGCTGCCCGGCATAGACGGCATCTGCACCATAGGCAAAGGCATAACGCATGTTCTTCAGCGTTCCGGCTGGAGAGAGGAGTTCGGGTTTCAACAGATTTTCTCACTGATGTCAGGTCAGCACACCGCCGGATGCGGCATGTACAAGGCCGTTCTGAGCGGCCCCGTAAAAGGTGCGGAATTGTAGGCTGTGAATAGCGTTGGGTAAATTGATCTAAATCAATCTAGATCAAATGACAGCTGTCAGCTTCCCAGCGATACCCCATGCCATAAACGGCACGGATAAACGGCTGTTCCGCATCAAGGTTCTCCAGCTTGCGGCGCAGGTTTTTAATATGGCTGTCAATGGTGCGATCGGTAACGACGCGGTAGTCGTCATACAGATGGTTCAGCAATTGCTCACGTGAAAACACCTTGCCGGGTTCTAATGACAAGGTTTTCAGCAAGCGAAATTCGGCAGGGGTTAAATCCAGCGGTTCTTCGCGCCAGCTGGCCTGGAAACGGCCTTCATCAACTTTCAGCAGCGATGATTTTTGCACTTCTTCTGGGGAACGTTTTACCCGACGCAGAATGGTCTTGACGCGCGCCACCACTTCTCGTGGGCTAAACGGTTTGCAGATATAATCGTCGGCACCAATTTCCAGCCCCAGCAGGCGATCAATCTCTTCGGTTCGCGCCGTGACCATAATGATCGGCAGCTCGGAGAAACGACGGATTTCACGGCACAATGTTAAGCCATCGGTGCCTGGTAGCATCAGATCCAGCAACAGCAGATCAGGCAGTGTATGCTGAACGTAGTCCAGCACCTCGTTGCCATGGGCAATATGATGAGTGCGATAGTTAGAAGCCTGAAGATAATCAATCATCAGCTGAGCCAGTTTCGGCTCATCTTCCACAATAAGAATCAGCGGGTCTTGTTTTTCCTGGCTCATAATCAGCTACGCATGAGGAACATAGCGCAATTGTAGCGTGATTTTCAGGCCACCTAAATCAGAGTGTGTCGCAGAAATGTCTCCGCCATGCGCATCGACGATATTTTTACAGATGGCTAAACCCAGGCCAGAACCGCCGCTGGCACGGTTACGTGAGCCTTCGGTGCGGAAAAAACGCTCAAATATTTGCGCCTGATATTCACCATCTACGCCGGGCGCACTGTCATCAAATGTCAGCATCCAGTAAGGCGCTTCATACCACAGGCGCACCTGGAGACCGCCGCCCGCATCGGTGTAGCGCAGACTGTTTTCCAGCAAATTAGTGAACAGCTGCAATAGCCTGTCTGGATCGCCAAAGAAAGGGGCATCTTCCGGCAGGGATAAGTTAAGCGTTAAACCATGCGAGCGATAGCGTTCGGCAAAGCTCCCCGCTGTGACTTCCATGAGCTGCACTAAATCGGTGGCCTGTTTGCGATAGGCAAGGGCGCCTTCATCAGAAAGGGAGAGCTGGTGCAGATCGTCCACCAGCTTGGTGAGCACAACCACTTCGCTTTGCAGCGAGGCAATGGCTTCCGGGGTCAGTTTCCGCACGCCATCCTGCATCGCTTCCAGCTCGCCCCGTAAAATCGCCAGTGGGGTGCGCAGCTCATGCGATATATCGGCCATAAAGGCACGCCGCATACGTTCATTTTTTTCCAGCGAACTGGCAAGGCGGTTGAAATCATGCGCCAGCTGACCCAGCTCATCGTGGCTGCTGACCTCAACCCGACTGGCAAAATGGCCGGCCGCCAGATGGTGCGTTCCATCCACCAGCCGTTTTACTGGGGCCAGCAGGCCGCGGGCAATCAGCCAGGTCATCAGTGCCGCCAGTAAGGTCGATAACCCGACGATATACCAGCTGGTGCGGCGTTGCTGCTGATCAAAGTTGATGTCAGTACTGCGCGTCAGGCGCTCCGGCGGCGATCCGATGACCCATCCGACAATTTTGCCATTGCTTAACGTAATGTTGCGGCGCGATCCCTCCAGCGGCACTGGCGAACGCGGGCCAACCAGCACTTTATACTGCTGATCGATAATCCAGAACTGGGTGCGCCAGCCGTGCGGGGGGAGCTGATTGCTGCTGTCGGGATTCTGCTCCAGCGAACGCAGAATATTAAATACCAGTCGATCGTTATGACGCAGGAAATCCCAGTCGCCATGCTGCTCGAACTGATCCGCTAGCGCATCACTGAGCATATTTAAACGCTGTTCATTGCCGCGCTTAATGTAATCCACAAAGCCATGCTCAAAGCTGAGACGTACGCCCCAGTGCATGGTGATCAACACCATCATGCTGGTGGCGAATATGGCCATAAAAAGTTTGGCACCAATACCGAGGTGCAGAGTCGGTTTCATTGACTTCTCCGGCGTCGCAGATCGACGTTTTTACTGATTTCTTTGGGTACGCGCCAGAATACCAGGGCAGGCAGGATAATAATTAACGCCATGCACAAATAGGCGTAAACAAAGGTTTGGTGACTGGCTGCGCTGTCGCGGACGGCATCCTGACCGAACGCGCCCAGTAGCAAACCGGCAATGGTAACGCCGATACTCATCGACAACTGCATAATCATCGACAGCAAACTGTTGCCGCTGGAGGCGAGCTCATCCGGCAGCTCTTTTAGCGTTAAGGTATTCATGGAGGAGAAGCGAATTGCGTTCACTGTGCCTTGCAGAAACAACACCAGCGGCAGCAGCCAAACCCAGCCCAACAACGCCGCCAGCGGGAACAGCAGCACGATAAAAGCCAAAGCAATGGTTGAACCAACCAGCACGTTGCGATAGCCAAACAGATTGACGATGCGCACCACGATGCGTTTCATTCCCATATTGCCGAGTATCATGGGTATCATCATCAATCCCGCGTGGAACGGGCTGTAACCCATGCCGATCTGTAAAAAAATGGGCGTCATAAACGGCAACATACCGCTGCCGATACGACCGGTAAAACTGCCAAGTAGGCCAATGGAATAAACGCGGTTCGCAAACAGCCTGAGACTGAAAATGGCGCGTTCGTTGCCGCGCGCGTGCATCAGATAGAGCAGCAGCGAAAAGAAGCCGACCAGGATCATTGCGCCCAGCAATAGCGGTGAACCACCGCTGCTGCGCTGCCCATCCAGTGCCAGCGTTAAGGTCGCCATGCCCGCCGCCAGCAGCAGGAAACCGGAAAAATCAAAGCGGCGGGTGGGCATAGAATAGTTTGGCATTAACATGATGGTGGCAATGGCACCTGCAATGCCAACCGGAATATTGATTAAGAAAATCCAGTGCCAGCTGGCGTATTGTACCAGCACGCCGCCGAGCGCCGGGCCCACCAGCGGTCCAATTTGCCCAGGCAACGTAACGAAGGTCATTGCCGACATGTATTGTTCGCGCGGCACGATTTTCATCACCGTCAAACGGCCCACCGGCACCATCATCGCCCCGCCAATGCCTTGCACTACGCGCGCCATAACCAGGTGATTGAGCGTGCCGGCAAAAGCGCACAGCAGCGAACCGAGGCTGAACAACACAATCGCGCTGAAGAAGATATTACGTACACCGAAGCGATCGGCCAGCCAGCCGCTGACGGGCAACGTTACCGCCACGGTTAAGACGTAAGAGACAATAACCGAGTGCATATGCAGCGGACTCACACCCAGGTCGTTCGCCATAGACGGAATGGCCGTATTGATGATGGTGGTGTCCAGCGTCTGCATAAAAAATCCGAAAGCGACAATCCACAATTGCCAGCGCACCGTCGCGTTCTGAGTACCCATCAATTCGTCCCCTTAACTTTGTGTGGCGTTAACGGCATGAGACGGCTTTTTGCGCCGCAGTTTATCCATCATCAAATACACCACTGGTGTGGTGTAGAGCGTGAGTAGCTGACTCATCACCAGGCCGCCCGCAATAGTGATGCCGAGCGGTTGGCGCAGCTCCGCGCCGTCGCCGCTGCTTAATACCAAGGGTAGCGCACCGAACAGCGCTGCCAGCGTGGTCATTAAAATCGGCCGGAAGCGCAGCAGACACGCCTGGAAAATTGCGTCGCGCGCGCAGAGGTTGCCGTTACGCTCGGCATCCAAAGCAAAATCAACCATCATAATGGCATTTTTTTTCACGATACCAATCAGCAACAGAATACCGATCAAGGCTATCAGGCTGAACGGCGTATCGAACAACACCAGCGCCAGCAGCGCGCCCACGCCCGCCGAAGGCAGCGTTGACAGAATCGTCAGCGGATGCACATAGCTTTCATAAAGTATGCCCAGCACGATATACACCGCCGCGATGGCCGCTAACATCAGCCACACCTGACTATTTTGCGACTGCTGGAACACCTGCGCGGTGCCGGCAAAGCTGCCACGTACGCTGGCGGGTACGCCCAGCGCCGTCATGGTGCGGTCAATGGCTTCTGACGCCTGCGACAGCGACACGCCTTCCGGCAGGTTAAATGAAATTGTCGTCGCGGCAGATAAGCCATCATGGTTTACCGACAGCGGGGCATTGGCGGGTTGCCATTTGGCAAACCACGACAGCGGAATGGCTTTGCCTTCGTTGTTAATGACAAACATCTGATCCAGCGCGCTGATGTCCTGGGTATAGCGCGGATCGATTTCCATCACGACTTTGTACTGATTGAGCGGCTGATAAATAGTGGAAATCTGGCGTTGACCAAAGGCATTATTTAACAGGGCATTGGCTTCAGAAACATCAATGCCTAGGCGTGCCATGCTGTCGCGGTCATAGGTCAGCGCCATCTCGCTGCCTTTGTCCTGCTGATCGGAGTTCACATCTGCCAGCTCCGGCAAGGCCGCAAATGCCTGTCGGATCTTCGGTTCCCAGGTTCTTAAATCGTTGAGATTGTCCGACAGCAGCGAATATCGATAGCTGGCGTTGGATTCACGCCCGCCGACGCGAATATCCTGAACCGCGTTCAGATAGAGATTTGCCCCCGGCTCTTTTGCCAGCTTTATGCGCAATCGCGCAATCACTTCCTGCGCACTTTCGTTACGCTCCGACAGCGGTTTTAGCGAAATGAACATCGATCCGCTGTTGGTACGTTGTCCACCGGTAAACCCGACCACGCTATCTACCGCCGGATCGGCCCCCACGATTTGCATGAAATCCTGCAATTTGCCGCGCATCGCCTGAAACGAAATGCTCTGATCGGCAGAGATAAAACCAGAAAGGCGGCCCGTATCCTGTTCAGGCATAAAAGTTTTAGGAATGCTGATAAACAGCCAGACGGTCAGCGCCACGGTGCCCAACAACAGCATCAGTACCCAACGCGCATGATCAAGCACCCAATGCAGTGAACGACCATAACCTTGTTGCATCGACAGCAAGACACGGCCAAAACCACGCCGACGCGGCTGGCTGCGCGGCGCGTGCGGCTTCAGCAAATAAGCACACATCATCGGCGTGAGCGTGACGGAGATAAAGAGCGAGATGATAATCGCTACCGAGAGCGTGATAGCAAACTCGGCAAAAAATCGGCCAATCAAGCCGCCCGTCATCAGCAACGGCAGGAACACCGCAATCAATGACAAACTCATCGACAGCACGGTAAACCCGACTTCATGCACCCCTTTCAGCGCCGCAGGCAACGGCTTCATTCCGGCTTCGACATGACGTGCAATATTTTCCAGCACCACAATCGCATCATCCACCACAAATCCGGTGGCGATAGTCAGCGCCATCAGTGACAGATTATTCAGGCTAAAGCCGCACAGATACATTGCCGCAAAGGTGCCAATGAGTGAAACCGGCACCGCTACGGCGGGGATCAGCGTGGCGCGTCCCGAACGCAGGAAGGCAAACACCACCAGAATCACCAGCACCACTGCAATAACCAGGGATTGCTCAACTTCATGCAGCGAGGCGCGTATTGTCGGAGAGCGATCCTGCGCCACCTGCAAGTCAATCGCCGCCGGGATCACTTCATGCAGTTCTGGCAGTTCGGCACGGATGCGATCCACGGTATCAATAACATTGGCTTCGGGCGTTTTACGCACGACCAGCAACACCGCAGGTTTACCGCGTGACATCCCGGCGTTGCGAACGTCCTGCACTGAATCCTTTACCGTTGCCACATCTGACAGTTTTACCGCCGCGCCATTATTGTAATGCACAATCAGCGGCTGGTATTCGCTGGCGCTTTGCAACTTATCATTGGTACGCAGCTGCCAGCGCTGTTCGCGATCCTCCAGCGCTCCTTGCGGGCGACGCTGGTTGGCGTTGGAAATGGCTTCACGCACCGCATCCAGCGAAACGCCCTGATTAAACAGCGCCTGCGGATTCAGCGCCACGCGCACGGCTGGTAATGAGCTGCCCCCTACCGTGACATCCCCGACGCCCTCAATTTGTGACAGCTTTTGTGCCAGTTGCGTTGAGGCATAATCGTACAGTTGACCCGGATTGTAGATGTCCGAGGTCAGCGTCAAAATCATTACTGGCGCATCAGATGGGTTAGCTTTGCGATAGGTTGGTCGAGAGGGCATACCGGTTGGCAGCAGGCTTTGTGCCGCGTTAATCGCGGCCTGCACATCGCGCGCAGCACCGTTAATGTCGCGATCAAAATCAAATACCAGAATGATGCGCGTGCTGCCCAGCGAACTGGTGGAGGACATTTCACTGACGCCCGCAATGCGCCCCAGCGATCGCTCCAGCGGCGTCGCCACCGATGAGGCCATCGTCTCAGGCGCAGCGCCCGGCAGCGAGGCGGAAATAACGATAACGGGAAAATCCACCTGGGGCAGCGGAGCCACGGGCAACAAACGAAATCCAGGTATGCCCGCCAGCGCAATCGCAATTGTTAACAGCGTCGTGGCGACCGGTCGGTGGATAAACAGCGCGAAGAACTTCACTCTGCCGCCTCCGAACGTCCCAGGCGATGGCGCGTAGCGAGCGCCAGACGATCAAACAGCAGGTAGATAACCGGCGTGGTAAACAGCGTCAGGATCTGGCTGAGGATTAAACCGCCAACCATCGCAAGCCCCAGCGGATGACGCAACTCGGCGCCAACGCCGGTACTGAGCATCAGCGGCAGCGCCCCCAACAGCGCCGCCAGCGTGGTCATCAAAATCGGGCGGAAGCGCAGCAGGCAGGCCTGATAAATGGCGTCATACGGAGCCATGCCCTGTTCGCGTTCAGCAGCCAGCGCAAAGTCGATCATCATGATGGCATTTTTCTTCACGATGCCGATCAGCAAAATAATGCCAATGATGCCAACAATATCCAGCTCGTTGCCGCTTAACATCAACGCCAGCAGCGCGCCGACCCCCGCGGTTGGCAGCGTCGAAAGAATGGTGATCGGATGGATAAAGCTTTCATATAACACGCCCAACACGATGTACATTGCGACAATTGCCGCCACAATCAGCCAAACGGTGCTGCTCAGCGCGGCTTCAAACGCCAGCGTGCTGCCCTGAAATTGCGTCATAACGTCTGAAGGCATACCGAGTTGGCCTTCGGCTTGCGTTACGGCCTTAACCGCATCTTCAAGTGAATAGCCGTCGGCGACGTTAAACGAGAAGGTGGCGGATGGAAACTGATCGAGATGGTTAATACTCAGGGGAGTATAGCGTTGTTCGATTTTGGCGATGGCGCTGAGCGGCACGCTGCCGCCGTCGCTGCTGGCCAGGCGGATCGCGTCCAGACTTTCCAGCCCTGGCGTAGTGCGATTGTCCTGCTCCAGCACCACGCGATATTGATTAGCCTGGGTGTAAATAGTCGAGATCAACCGCTGACCAAAGGCGTTATACAGGGCATTATCGATGTCCGCCATGTTAATGCCCAGGCGGCTGGCGCTGGCGCGATCAACATTTACGTAAGCTTCCAGTCCCTGATCCTGCCAGTTGCTGCTGACATCACGTAGCTGCGGTAACCTGTTTAGCTCACTCAGCAGCGCTGGCACCCAGGTACTTAATGACTCCAGCGATCCTGATTGCAGGGTGAACTGATACGGCGTGCGGCTGGCCTGAGTTTCAATCGTCAAATCCTGTACGGCTTGTAGCCATAGCTGTACGCCAGGGATCTGGTTTACCTGCTGTTGTAAACGCTGCTCCACTTCAGGAATACGATCATCGCGCTCGCTCAGCGGTTTCAGGTTGATCTGCAAACGCGCGCTATTTAATGCGGCATTCGTGCCGTCCACGCCAACAAACGAGGTCAGGCTTTGTACCGCGGGGTCTTTCATAATGATTGAGGCGACATCGCGGGTACGCTGCGCCATGCTGGCGTAGGAGACTGACTGGGGGGCCTGCAAGGTGCCCTGAATAATGCTGTTGTCCTGCTGCGGAAAGAAGCCTTTCGGGATCGCTATCCACAGCAAAACGGTTAAAACCAGCGTGCCAAGCGCCACCGACAAAGTCAGCCAGGGATGATTCAGCACCCGGCTTAAACCGCGACCGTAAACCGCAATGATGCGGTCAAACATCGCCTCACTGGCGCGCGAGAAACGATTCTGCTTGCGCAGTGATTCAACGCTCAGCATACGTGCGCACATCATTGGCGTCAGCGTCAGCGATACAATACCCGAAATCAAAATCGCCACCGCCAGCGTGACGGCGAATTCGCGGAACAGACGACCAATCACATCGCCCATAAACAGCAGCGGAATTAATACTGCAATCAGTGAGAAGGTCAGGGAGATAATGGTAAAACCAATTTCACCCGCCCCTTTAAGGGCGGCGGTGAGCGGCTTTTCGCCTTTTTCGATATAGCGTGAGATGTTTTCGATCACCACTATCGCATCGTCTACCACAAAGCCGGTGGCGATAGTTAATGCCATCAGCGTCAGGTTGTTGATCGAGAAGCCAAGGAAATACATGGCGGCGAAAGTGCCGATCAGCGACAGCGGCACCGCGACGGCTGGGATGACAGTGGCGGGAACGTTGCGCAGGAACAGATAGATGATCATCACCACCAGCGCCATTGCTAGCATTAACTCATGCTGAGTATCGCTGACGGATGCGCGAATATTGGTGGTGCGATCGGTAAGCAACTTCACATCCACCGACTTTGGCAACGTTGCCGTCAACGCAGGCAGCATGGCGCGAATATTGTCAGCGGTGGCGATAATATTTGCGCCTGGCTGACGCTGCACGTTCAGTACAATGGCCGGATCGCGATTGGCCCAGGCGCCGAGCCAGCTGTTTTCGGCACCTTGTTCGATGGTGGCCACATCACCCAATCGCACTGGTGCGCCATTGTTGTAGCTAACGATCAGTTGACGATAATCCTCTGCTGATTTCATCTGATCGTTGGCAGAGAGCGTGACAGAACGCGTTGGGCCATCAAGGCTGCCTTTGGCCGAATTGACGTTAGCATTGCTGATTGCGGTCCGTACGGTTTCACTGGTTAAGCCTGACGCCGCTAGTGCCTGCGCATTCATTTTCACCCGCACTGCGGGTCGCTGGCCGCCGGAAAGCGTGACCAGACCCACGCCAGAAACCTGGGAAATTTTCTGTGCGATGCGCGTTTCCACCATGTCCTGAACCTGGGTCAGCGGCATGCTGCTGGTGGTAACGGCAAGCGTCATAATTGGCGGGTCGGCGGGGTTGACCTTGCTGTAAACCGGCGGATTTGGCAGATCGCTGGGCAACAGATTTGTCGCGGAGTTGATTGCCGCCTGCACTTCCTGTTCGGCAACGTCGAGCGGTAGCGTGAGCTGAAACTGTAGCGTGACCACCGACGCACCGCCGGAGCTTTGCGAAGCCATCTGCTTCAGGCCGGACATCTGACCAAACTGACGTTCCAGCGGAGCCGTTATTGAAGAAGCCACCACATCCGGGCTGGCGCCGGGATAAAGCGTGACGACCTGAATGGTTGGATAATCCACTTCGGGCAGTGCCGAGACCGGCAAAAAGCGGTAGCCGAGCACGCCTGCCAGTAAAATAGCAATCATTAAGAGTGTGGTTGCGACCGGGCGCAGAATAAACTGGCGCGACGGTCCACCGCTGGAATCAGGAGGCAACACCTGCATTACTCGCGATCTCCCTTCGATGGCAACGTCGCGCGACTGCTATGTGTAGCGGTGCTTTGCGGCGCGACGACCTCTACGGTGGCGCCTTCAGTCAGACGATCTAATCCGTCGGTGACAACGCGCTCGCCGGATTCCAGCCCGGCGCTGATCACCACTTTTTGGCTATCCTGCAACCCCGCGGTGACGCTTTTTTTGCTGACTTTATTCTCGCTGTTGATCACCCAGACGAAGTGGCCTTCATTCCCCATTTGCAGTGCAGCAGTGGGGATCACAATCGCATCCTGCAAGGTATTGACCTTTAATCGCGCATTGACGAACTGGTTAGGGAACAGTAGATCGTCCTGATTATCGAAGCGTGCTTTGATTTTGATGGTGCCGGTAGTGACATCAATTTGATTGTCGAGGCTAAGCAATTTACCGGTAGTCAAAAGGTTCTGATTACTGCGATCCCAGGCTTCCACCAACAGAGGCTCGCTGCCTTTCTGTGCTTTTAAAATCTGGCTGATGTTGTTTTCAGCCACGCTGAAAACAACATCGACAGGATGCGTTTGGGTGATGACCACAATCCCGCTGGTATCGCCGCTGGTAAGGTAGTTACCCACGTCAACCTGTTTCAGGCCGACTCGTCCGTCAATCGGGGAGGTAATGCGGCTGTAGGTCAGATCGAGCTGGGCGCTGGCGACGCTGCCCTCATCAGCCTTGATGGTGCCCTGTGTCTCACTGACCAGTGAGCGCTGGGTATCGAGCTCCTGTTGTGACACCAGCGAAGTTTTCGCCAGCTTTTCGTAGCGCGCCAGATCGCGTCGGGCATTAGCAAGGGTTGCCTGGTCTTTTGCCAGCTGGCCTTGTGCCTGGGTTAATGCCACCTGATAGGGACGTGGATCGATTTCTGCCAGCAGCTGACCGGCTTTGACCTGCTGACCTTCATCAAAATGAATTGCAACCAAATCACCATTTACCCGGCTGCGCACCGTGACCGTATTGGCTGCGGTAACCGTGCCTAAACCGCTGAGATATTGCGGCACGCTTTGCGTGGTGGCGCTGGCAGCCTGCACTGGCGCCAGCGGACGACGGGCGCGGTTGCCGCCTTTTCCACGTTGCGGGTGGGTATCCGCTTGCGTGTCGGTATTGGGCTGCGCCGGATGCTGCCACCAGTAATAAGCGCCTACGGCAGCGGCAAGCACCACCAGAACCATCAGGCTTTTTTTCGTAAAAGGATTGCGGGTGCTCATCTTTTTTATTGCTCTCCAGCAGTGTCGTCGTTCCATAAACAAGCCGAAAGTCGTCGGCCTGCAAACGACAGAGTGTAGCTGTCTCTGTCGGACAGAAATTGAAGGAAATAAGGATAACTGTCAGGTCGGGGTAAGTATTCATATTCTGACAATATTCCGCCCGGATTATGCATAAACGCGCCAAATCCCTTTGCTATGCTGAGTGAGCGTTCCTCTCGACTCGCTTAAAGGAGAACCCCATGAGTCAAATTGAAACCCGGCAGTTAGGTGACAGTGGCATTGAAGTACCGTTGCTAACGTTTGGCGGCAACGTATTTGGCTGGACCATTGACCAAAGCACCTCGTTTTCTCTGTTGGATGCGCTGGTGGATAAAGGATTGTGGTTTATCGATACGGCTGACGTTTATTCACGTTGGGCGCCCGGCAATAAGGGAGGCGAATCGGAAACGATTATTGGTCACTGGCTGAAAAAAAGCGGCAAACGAGACAGCATCGTACTGGCGACTAAAGTCGGTATGGAAATGTCACCGGAAAAAACCGGGCTAAAACCGCAATATATTCGTCAGGCTGTTGAGGACTCTTTGCGTCGTCTGCAAACGGATTATATCGATATTTATCAAGCCCACCGTGATGATGAAGACACGCCATTGGCAGAGACGTTAAACGCTTTTGATTTGCTGATTAAAGAAGGCAAAGTGCGCGCGATTGGTGCTTCCAATTACAGTGCCGCCCGCTTGCAGGAAGCCTTGCAAACAAGTGAAAAAGAAGGATTGGCGCGTTATGAAACCCTGCAACCGGAGTACAACCTTTACGATCGGGAAGTCTACGAAGCCGAACTGGAAAAGGTGGTAACGGAACACGGTTTAGGCGTCATCAACTATTACTCGCTCGCCAGCGGTTTCCTTAGCGGCAAATACCGTAGCGCCGCAGATGCCAGCAAAAGCGCACGTGGACAAGGTGTGGTAGAGAAATATCTCAATCCACGCGGGTTAAAAATCCTTGCGTCGCTGGATGAGATCAGTCAGGCGCATCAGGTTTCACCGACGCAGGTTGCGCTGGCCTGGCAAATCGCCCGTCCGGGTATTACCGCACCTATCGTCAGTGCGACTTCGCTGACGCAACTCGATGATTTAGTCGGCGCGACACAGTTGAAGCTGACGCAAGCAGAAATTGAACAACTGGCCAACGCCAGCAGTTAATTTTCAGCAGGGGCAGGGATGCTCCTTTTCATACTTTTCATAAAAAAAGCACAATAAAAAAACATACAACCTCACAAAAGTATTAACAATAAGCGATCCAATTCACAAATGTGTAAAGAAACGGTTTCTTAGGGGATTTTTGCGCACTTTTTTATAAAAATTGAACTTTTCCCGATCCTATTCTCTGCGCTTACTATCCAGCAACTCACATAAGAATAAACATCATGAAAAGCAAAAAAGCAGTGCAACGTTTTCCGCTGCGTCGCGTAGCGACCGGCACCCTGATGTTCGCCATGTTAAGCGGCTCGGCTTTAGCGGCTGACGCGCTTAGCCCTGACTCTGAATGGATGTTCGGTGACTGGGGCGGCTACCGAACGCAGCTACAGGATGACGGCATTAAATTTGATGTTAACTACACCATGGAAAGCGCCGCGAATTTAGGGGGTGGTGCTGACACTAATACCACCATGCGCTACAGCGACCAGTGGACATTTTCCACCAATTTCGATCTGGAAAAACTGCTGAACTGGCAGGATGCGGAATTCCAGATGACCGTTACCAATCGTGACGGACATAACGTGTCGGATCAGGTTGCTGACAAACGCACCGGGATGTTGTCATCCGTTCAGGAAGTGTATGGACGTGGACAAACCTGGCGTCTGACCCAGTTCTGGTTACGTAAGGGCTTGTTTGATGACGTCGTGGATATTAAAGCTGGCCGCGTCACCGTTGGCGAAGACTTTGATAATTTTGACGGCAACCTGTTCCAGAACCTTGCGCTGGGTAGCGGTCAGGCCGGTAACTGGCGTGGCGATCGGTGGTTTAACTGGCCAGTTTCGCAATGGGGTGGCCGTATCAAGCTGAATTTTACCCCTGAGGTGTTCTTCCAGGTTGGTTTCTATAACCAAAACCAGGCGAACTACAATCGCGGTGACGGCTTCCGTCTTGATACCAGCAATTCCGAAGGGAACATGGTTCCGGCTGAACTGGGCTGGATGCCGCAGTTTGGTCCACAAAAACTGCCGGGTAACTATCGCATCGGCGGTTACTACTCTTCTGCTAACGGGGATGTTTATGGCAGCTGGCGCAACGGGGCGTATCAGGAGCAGGACCACGCTTACGGCGGTTACGTGTTGTTGCAACAACAGTTAACAGCACAGGATGGCGATGTGCATCGTGGTTTAGGCGTGCGCGTTCAGGCGGTAATGAACGACCACAAAACGTCGAAAACGGATAACTATCAGTCCATTGCGTTTACCTGGAAAGGACCGTTTGATGCGCGTCCCGATGATGAGATTGGCATCGGTGCCGCACGTATTCACGTAAACAGTACCTATACCCGCTCGCTGCGTCAGCAGAATGCGGCTAATGGTGAAACCGACTACAATAGCCCAACGTATTTGCCGATTCAGGATGGTTCTGAATACGATTACGAAATCTATTACAACGCTAAAGTGACGAAATGGATGTCGCTGCGTCCGAACCTGCAATATGTCACCGCGCCGGGTGCGGTGAGTGAAGTGAAAGATGCGTTTATTGGCGGCATCAGCGCGAATATCGCCTTTTAATTAAGTTCACGGGGTTAGCGAGAGCGATCCGCCTGCAGTTTATTCGCGATCAAACAGGCTAACCCTGTTCTTTCTATGCCGTTACAGCCATAAAAAACGGTCCGTTAAGGACCGTATCACTTTATTCAAACTCATCAGCCATTAAGCAAACATCACTTCCGCCCAGCGGGCTAATCCTGCCGTTACCGAGGCAAAATCATCTCCGCCCCCAATAGGCGTATCCGGTAATGCCTGCTGCAACGCTGCACGCAACAGCGGCGAACGTGCGCTGCCTCCGGTCAGATAAATGACATCTGGTTTAATATGGCTGGTCGCCAGCGCCAGATGCACCTGCTCAAGGATCTTTTCCAGCGGCTGATTGATGGCTTCGCGCAACATCTCCACGCTGATGGCTGCCTGTAAAGAAGGGGCAATAAAGTCGAGTGGCGTGTCGGTTTCAACGCGATCCGATAGGGCAATTTTGCTCTCTTCCGCTGCACGTACCAGACGATAACTCAGCTTCTGCTGCCACACCTTTAACAGGCGGGCAACGGTGTCGCTGTTCTCTGCATCGCGAACTAAATCACGCAGCAATTTACCGCAGGCCACGGAGTAAAATTCACTTTGCGCCGGAACGTCATTGATTGCGACAGCGTTCCACCAGGGGAGCGCGGGCAGGGCGATGCCATTCTGGGTATTACCGCCAAGACCAAGCAATGGCATCAACGTTTTGAACGCCAGCATAATATCAAGATCGTTACCGCCAATACGGCAACCGCTGTGACCCAGCAGGCTTTCACGACGATCGGCCTGATTGCGCCATTGCGGTCCCATTAGCAGCATTGAGCAGTCAGTTGTGCCGCCGCCAATATCAACAACCAGCACGCGCGTCTCTTTTTCCAGCGTTGCTTCAAAATCCAGGCCAGCGGCCACCGGCTCAAACTGAAATTCGACATCACGAAAACCGGCGCGCTTAGCCGCACGCAACAGAATCCCTTCTGCCTGCTGGTTAGCGTCCTCGCTACCTAAACCCTGGAAGTTAATCGGGCGGCCAATTACCGCCTGATCAATCGTCTGGCCGAGCTGACTTTCACCTTGCTGACGAATATGCAGCATCATGGCGCAGACCAGATCTTCAAATAACGCAATCTGTTGTGGCTTCAGGCCGCTGGCACCGAGAAATGACTTAGGGGATTTAACGAACCACACGTCTTCAGGATCGACCATATAGTTTTGCAGCGCGGTCAGACCAAACTGCACGCTACCAGGCAGGACTTCAATATCTTCTTCACGGTTATAACGCAGTGCTCGCTGTAATAACGCGGTAGTTTCACTGTCGGGCGTGGCGACTTGATGATGGCGGTAAAGCCATTCGCTGATGGATTCACGCGTGGGCGCACAGAGCATTGAAGGCAGCAGGCGCTGACCATTTTCCAGCGTCAACAGGCGCGGCGCACCTTGTTCGCTTACCGCAATAGAACAGTTGGCCGTGCCGTAATCAAATCCTATAAACATCTTTGCCCCCGAGCCGGAAAAAAGGGGGCGACTTTAGCGTAGCTTGACAGGGCTGGCAAGCGGCTTACTGCGCTGCCCCGGGCATCACGCATTAAGGCTGGCTAACGTATTCAAAAGCCCCCAGGCCGGACCCGCCAGCCGCACTGTCGCAAGCCGTAACAGGCTAATAAGGCTGAAAATAGCCTGTCCAAAGACAAAAGGCGAGACCGCCTTGCCGCTCACCAGCATCAATACCAGGCAAAAAACGTCAGAAAAATGGGATTCCATGGTAGCAATCCGCGAAATCCGCTGTGAGTTATGGGAGGCAAGAGGTCAGGTATAGTCCCAGCAGTGTGCGCCGCTTTGCAGGGGCGATTATGTTGTCAGAGGCGTTATTCGGCGATAACGTGGCCTTTCAACCATGGGAGGCCATTTTAGTGATTACTGGCGGAAAAGATCGGCGCGGGTAAACGGTTTTTCTAAGCCAGCCAGATCGGCGGAAAAGCGCTCAAGGAATTGTTGAGTGGTGGCAACACGGCCATGGCTTAACAGCAGCACCGGCACCAGTAATGCAGCGCTAATCTGCGGCCAGCTAAAACCTTTTAATGCTGTCCGGCGCTGCGAAATCAGGAAAGCGGTGCTTAAGGTAAAGCCGAGCAACAAGCCGGTAGCCACTTCGCTTTTTGAGTGCGCATGAATAACCAGGCGCGAAAACCCCACCAACAGCGGAATCATATAGCCCATACCAATGGCGAATCCGCGCCATAAACCGGACCAGCGTCCAGAGATTAACCACAACATTACCGGCCATAAGGTGGCAGACATTGCGCTGTGACCACTGAAGCCCGTGAAGTTAAACCGGGCGCTACCAATACCAAAGCCGAGAAACAGAATTTTAGACAGACTGACAAACAAACCCGCCAAACCAAACGCCACAATCCAATATAACGCGGTGCGGCGATTATCGCTTTTCCACGGCAGAATCAGCGCGATGATCACCGCCGTCGGGATCAACAGCATACTGTCGCCAAAGTAGGTCAAGGTCTTCCAGAGCATACGACTCCTTGTGAATACTGGCGGACACGATGATTCCCGCCATCATGCGGCAAAAAGGGTGTTGCCACGGCCGCTTTGTGCGGATCGAAACTGGCCGCTAGTTTATCCATGAAATGATTAGCTTCCAAAGGGGAAATTCTGAAAAGCCGCTGGCGCCATTTCTCTGGCATCAAAACGCCGAAATCCCTATACTTAGCGCCAACTCACCCTCTCCATTTAGGCCCGCAGGCTGGGCGCGTAATCCGTGTACAGTCGCTGGCTCCAGTTATCAGGTCTTTAAAAGTATGACTGACAAGTCTCATCAGTGCGTGATTGTTGGCATTGCCGGTGCGTCCGCATCCGGTAAAAGTTTAATTGCCAGTACGCTCTATCGTGAAATCCGTGATCAGGTTGGTGACGAGCATATCGGGGTGATCCCTGAAGATGCTTATTACAAAGATCAAAGTCACCTCACCATGGAAGAGAGGGTTAAAACCAATTATGACCATCCCAGCGCGATGGATCATGATTTGTTACTGCAACATTTGCGTGCGGTTAAAGCCGGTCAGGATATTCATCTGCCGGTTTACAGCTATGTTGAACACACGCGCACTCAGGAATCTATTCATCTCAAACCGAAAAAAGTTATTATTCTGGAAGGTATTCTGTTACTGACCGACTCGCGCCTGCGCCAGGAACTTAACTTCTCCATTTTTGTCGATACGCCACTCGATATTTGTTTAATGCGGCGCATGAAGCGTGACGTTAATGAGCGTGGTCGTTCGATGGATTCGGTCATGAGTCAGTATCAAAAAACGGTGCGTCCGATGTTCCTGCAATTCATCGAACCCTCTAAGCAGTATGCCGATATTATTGTGCCGCGTGGTGGAAAAAACCGCATCGCTATTGATATTCTCAAAGCCAAAATCAATCAGTTTTTTGAATAATCTGCGTCTGACAGGACGTGACGCGAACGGTACGTCATGCTGACCGTTCGCTACACTTAATTCATGGAGTTACGTCAATGAGATTATGCGACCGCGATATTGAAGCCTGGCTGGATACCGGCAAGCTGGCGATTACGCCGCGCCCGCCGATGGAACGCATTAATGGGGCCACGGTCGATGTGCGCCTGGGCAATCAGTTCCGTACTTTCAGTGGCCACACGGCGGCATTTATTGACCTGAGCGGACCGAAACATGAAGTCAGCGCCGCGCTGGATCGCGTCATGAGCGATGAAATTGTCCTGCCGGAAGGCGAAGCCTTCTTTTTGCATCCGGGCGAGCTAGCGCTGGCGGTGACGCTGGAATCGGTGACGCTGCCTGACGATTTAGTCGGCTGGCTGGATGGTCGATCTTCACTGGCCCGCCTGGGTTTGATGGTACACGTCACCGCGCACCGTATCGATCCCGGCTGGCAGGGCCGCATTGTGCTCGAATTTTACAACTCCGGTAAATTACCGCTGGCGCTGCGTCCTGGCATGTTGATTGGCGCGCTGAGCTTTGAGCCGCTCTCTGGCCCAGCCGCGCGCCCTTATAACCGTCGCGAAGATGCGAAGTATCGCGGACAGCAGGGTGCCGACGCCAGCCGTATCGACAAAGACTGAATTTACTGAGGACGTCATGAGAAGAGTGACACCCACGCTGGCCATCCTGTTAGTGGTGGTCGTAGCGGGAATGACCGCATTAGTATTACTGGTGAATCCCAACGACTTCCGTGCCTATATGGTGCAACAGGTTGAACAACGTAGTGGGTATCGGCTCGACCTGCATGGCGATTTGCGTTGGCACGTTTGGCCGCAGATGAGCATTCTTTCAGGCCGCATGAGCTTAACCGCGCCGGGTGCTGCACAGCCTGTGGTCTCAGCGGAAAACATGCGGCTTGATGTTAATCTGTGGCCCTTGCTATCGCATCAGTTAAGTGTCAGCCAGGTTATGCTGAAAAACGCTGTGGTGCGCGTCACGCCAGACAGCGCAGAAAAAAGGCCGCAGAATGTGCCGCAGGGGCCGCGTAATGCAGAGCCGCCATCTCCTTCTGACGGCTGGTCATTTAATATCGGCCAGCTTAAAGTCGCCGACAGTTTAGTCATCTGGCAACAAGCGGGTGGCGACGAATATAACTTCCGCGACTTCAATCTCAATCTTGAACAGGACGATCATAAACAAGCCACGATCACCTTAAGTACCAACCTGACGCGCAATCAACGCAACGCGACGGTGAAGGTAAAAGGTGCGCTGGATGCATCGCAGTACCCGCATCGCCTGAGCGGGCAGATTGATCAGCTTGATTACACGCTGGCGGGTGCCGATATTCAGCCGCAGGGTATTAAAGGCTCGCTGAGTTTTCAGGGAAGCTGGAACGGCGATAAACAGCAGTTTGCCGTTACTGGCCTGCAACTGACTGCCAATGACAGTTCGCTGTCCGGTGAGGCGGAAGGCAGTCTGGCAGAGCCGCCGCGTTTAGCGCTCAATCTTCATGCTACTTCGCTAAACCTTGATAACTTAATGGTGAACGCAGCAAAGCGTATTGGTGAAGGTGAGCAACACGCGACCGTTGCCCGCGCGCCGGTAATTGCCGAGGCGCGAGAGCAAAGTAACGCCGATTCGCCGCTTAAGACGCTCGATCTGGCTTTAAAACTGCGTGCCGACAGCGCGGAGTGGCGCGGGTTAACCCTCAATAATTTACAGCTTGATGCCAGTAATCAGCAGGGCCTGATGCAGCTGAACACGCTGAAAGGCGCGCTCGGCGCAGGCAGTTTTTCTGTTCCGGGTACGGTTGATATTCGACAACCTGAAACACGGGTAACTTTGCAGCCAGAATTGCAGCAGGTAGCGATTCAACCGCTCCTTAATGCGCTGGGGCTGCCAGAATCGTTACAGGGCACGGTGAGCTTATCTGGACAACTGTCAGGTGAAAATCTGTCCGTTGAGGCGGCGAAAAAAGACTGGCAGGGCAGGGCAGCCATTAGCGCCGAGAATCTCAGGCTGGCGCAGATTAATCTGCAACAAATGGTGCGCCGCGCCGTCGCGCGGGTCAGTAACCGCGTCAGCAGCGAAGAAGATGATGAACAAGGTATTAAGCAGATCGCAGGGCAGGTAGCGCTGAATCACGGCGAGCTGACGTTCGACGACCTGAACGGCCACGGCACACATCTGGCGCTACAAGGTAAAGGCAAGGTGGACCTGCAGCAGCAGCAGCTGGATGTCACCCTTGGTTTGAAATTCAGCGGCTGGAGCGGTGACGATAAGCTGGTTGCCGCGCTGACCGATCAGGCTATTCCGTTGCGCATGTTTGGCAACTGGAATAACGTACAATATACATTACCTGTCGATGAGGTCCTGCGTAACCGACTGCAAAATGAAGCCAAATCACGCTTGAATGAGTGGATTGATCGTCAGCAGGAAATGGACAGTCGCCGTGACATGAAAACGTTGCTGCGCCCGTAACGGGCGCAGGTTTCACGCTTCATGACTGGCCTGTTCAG
>NZ_JASUAZ010000012.1:0-98635 GCF_030283135.1 Mixta mediterraneensis
CCGTCTTGCTTTTGGTTTCAGTTGAATCACTCATGCTATGTTTCCTTTTGGTTATTTTTCCAATGAAAATATCGCCTGGAGATTTAAAGGTAGCTGAAAATAACGAATTTTCCTTAAGAATAATCGGAAGCGACTATTTCCCGCCAGATCCAACGTTAGCGCTCTCGTCTTCTTTAACCACTTGCTTCAATTTGTCCGCCGTTTTGCTGGCAGTACGGTCCGGCAGGAGATCCAGCTTGTGCTGCAAATTGCTAACCTGCACACTTAGCTGCTCAACCTGAGCGTCCCGGCGTTCCGCTACTTCGCGATAATCCTGTCTGATCTGATTCACCCGCTGATTTGCCGCGTGGCTGACGTATAGGAACATGATGGTCATAATCACGCATATCATCGACAGCCCAAGTAGCAACCCACCGAGCAGCAGTTTGCGCCGGTCAGCGCCAGGACGAAAATCACTATTTATCTGAACCATCGTTGCCATCCTCCAGACTCGTAATTAGCCGATCAACTTCATTACGAAACTTATCGTTATGGTCGGCTTCAGTCATTGCCAGCAAAATGCCGAGCGCGTTTTTGATAATGCGTAAATCAGTTTCCAGCATAGAAATACGTTGAAGATTTTTGTCGTGCCGTTCACGCAGTTCATCATTCTCTGCGCGCAAAATATGATTACTTTCCTTCAACAACACCACTTGTTCCTTGTAGCTGGTGATGATTTCACCGCCCGCCCGATTACTGGTTACTATGGATGCGAGCCCTGCCAGCAACGGCTTCCAAAAAAGCGCCGCCGCGCCGCCACTCAGAACTAACGCCCCTACGCTGGTAATCAAACTACTTTCCATGCTCCACCTCTCTGCGGGTAAGGTGTCTGAGCCATGCGTCCGGGTCGCACCGACACACCGCCCTTTATTTAAGATTGCTTAAATTTATTACTTAAGTATACTTAAGTCATCCTTAAGCAAAAAGTCAAGACGATGAAAAGCGAAACGACAGGTAAGCGCATTTTATTGCGACGCAAAAGCTGCGAACTGACACAGAAACAGCTTGCCGGGCAGGTAAACGTTTCACACGTGGCGATTTCGCAGTGGGAAAAAGATGAGACATTACCGCGAGGAGAAAATTTATTGCGGCTGGCAGAGGCACTGGGTTGTGCACCGGCTTATTTAATTGATGGCGAGGGGCCGGTATTTAATCGCTCGCCGGCAACCGCAGAGTTTCATGCTATTCCGCTTATTGCGCTGGCACATATACGCCAGTGGTTAACGGACAAGTCCATCCATCCGGAGAACGTTATTTTCAGCGAGACCCGGATGGCGAATGACGTATACGCAATTCGCATGGAAGAGAACGCGATGACACCTGCTTATCTGCCTGGCGATGTGGTGATTATTGATCCACAGACTGAGCCTTGTCCCGGCGACACGGTGCTGGTCTTACAGCAGGATACCGCTCTGTTGCGTACTTATCGCTCGCGTGGAAAAAGCGGTGGCTCACCGCAGTTTGAGCTGGCTCCGGTGAATCATGATTACCCGCTCTTATCCTCACAGCTGGACCAATTACAGCTGCTCGGAACAGTGATTGAAATGCGCCGCTATCGCCATCGCTAAGCAAAAAACCCGCTGTAGAGCGGGTTAAGTACGTCAACGACTACGGCAAAAGAACAACAAATTTTAAAGGACGTCAGTTAACTGATCGACCACAACTTTACCCTGCAAATCGGTTTGTGTGATGCGATAGCTGACCCGATACGAGCGGCGATTACTCAGTTTATCAAATAACGCCACCACGCCTTTTTCTTCGCCCTGCTTATTTATGATGGTCCATTCTGTAACATCTTCCTGCCCACGATTGTGGGAGCGTAACACGCCCTTCTCAACCAACTTATCTTCAGCATCAAGTTTTAAGTAATCACGTAACATATTGTCGACCTCCCAGTAACGCGACTAACTATATTCTTTTTATTAATCTGTTCAATCGAATTTGTTAATCGAAGTTGCCTGATTTATCTACAACAGATTAACGACAGATTTGTTCATTCCTGACCAGCAAAGACGGGTATAGGATGTGATGGTTACACACACAACCATTGCGCACTGCAAAACGAGTGAGAAATAAATCATTTTTTGGCCCGCCCTGAGCAGACTTTTTTCTGCGTTTTTACCGTTGGCTGGCAGCAGCGTTATGCTTAGCGGTGAATGCTCGTCTAAGCTTTACGCACTGGATAAAGGAGCCTGTAATGCATAAACATCATACAAATGAAGAACGTAAACACGAAGGGGACGTCAGGAAAAGTGCGCCGGAAGCGGTGCCACAGGCTGGCGATATGTATGAAGAAGACGATCATCCGGCAACAGATGCGCCAAAAGATCACGGTGAAATCCCGCGTAAGAATGATGACAGCGAGGATGATAAAAAAGATCCGTATAAAGCCAGTTAACCCAAAACACCCCTGCGATGAAATGCATCTTAATCTGTTGGTAACCAACTTTTAGCATGCCGTTCATCCAGGGGCTTTTTAGTCACAGCGACTGCTGGTAATTATCCGGGAAAGGCACACCCGATTCCTCCAGTCGTGACAGTTTTTGCAAAATATCATTGCGCACTGTTTCATCGCCGTCTTGCCAGTAAGGTTTTACGACCTCCAGCACTCGCCGGGCCGTTTCCGCATCGTAATCTTCCGGTTCATTTCCCTGCAACGACTGATGAATTTTTTCGTTCATCTCTCTCAGATCGACCATCTCATTCTCCTCTCGTGAAAAATTGAGTATAGCAGCGCACTGAGCGAGCCAGATTAAGGGAAAACTACAGCTGCATATTTATTATTCAATGGTCGAAATTTAAGAGCGAGCAGAGAGATAGTCTGGATCCCGCAAAATATCCGCTGTCACCTTTTCTCTGTTGCTTCACCTTCTGGCGTTATCAGGCTTGTGCGATACATCTTTGTAGTGATGTGATGGACGCCCCTCCATGATGCAACCAGTGCCATACTTTACTGACTGCAATTAATTCTGGAGTGATCTCAGATCACTACACTCCATGCTGTGGCAAATATGAAACGTGGCGGTCTCTTCTGCCCGCCCCTTCAGGAAAGGGATCGAGAACGGCCACTCCGTCAGCGGACTCCTCACGAGCGACGACTTCGAGTTCGTACTCAGTGTGCAATTGTTTATTCATCATTCACTCCCGTTCTGTCGTTTTCACGAGTCTTCAGGCCGTGCTGAGGAGACGAGTGCTTCCGGTCAGCCAGGCGCATTCAGCCGCGGCGGGATCATACGGTCAGATAGAATAAGTCTACGTAATCATAGGGAAAAAACTACGTTTTTGACTCGTTGCCAGCCTGTCGTGGCATCGGAAAGGCCCGCACGATTAAAATACCGCGCGGGCGGTCGGGGTTTACCGTTATATTTCTGCAAGTGCACGTGCATCAGGCAGCTTCAACAACGCATCAGTAAAGCGTTTACCCGCTTTCATTGGGCCGGTATGCGAGCTGGATGGCCCGTTATCTGGTTTAAACATATCGAAAATAGTGATTTTCAGGCATCCCTGGCTTAAAGAGGAGTGCCAGCCGAAACGTGACAGCTCAGAAACTCCATCAGCTAAACAGCGAGTAAAAAATTGCTGAGATTGCAATCAGCCCTATCCACACCACAAAAAGATTGCTCAGCTTACCGCTGTATTGGCGCATTGAAGGCACTCTGGCAATAGCATACATCGGCATCAGAAACAGGATCATGGCGATCACCGGCCCGCCAAGGGTTTCAATCATGCCAAGAATGCTGGGGTTCAGCGTCGCCACCAGCCAGGTCGTCAACAGCATAAACAGCGCAGTTAATCGATTAAGCTTTTTCACTTCCATTTGCCGTCCACGACTGCGCAGCGACTTGATTACTATGCCGTTAAAGCCTTCGCGTGCGCCCAGATAGTGGCCCAGAAAAGATTTAGTAATTGCGATGATGGCGATAATCGGAGCCATCCAGGCAATAACAGGGGCATTAAAGTGATTAGCCAGATAAGAGAGAATCGAGATGTTCTGTGCCTTGGCCTGTGCCAGATCGGCCGGAGAGAGACTCAATACGCAGCTGAAAACAAATAGCATCACCGTTACGATCATCATGACATGCGCACAAGCCAGAATGCGTGAGCATTTCCTTTCAGCCTGCTCACCATATTCATGACGTTTCGCCACGGCGAAAGAAGAGATAATGGGAGAGTGATTAAAGGAAAATACCATGACCGGAATCGCTAACCATAAGGTTTTTCCTAGCCCTTCGCCAGTTCCGGCTGCGCTCCATGACAGCGTTTCCAGCGCCGAAGCATTCCAGTGCGGAATGAGGTACAGCGCCAGCACCATCAGCGTTGCAACAAAAGGAAAGACTAAAAAACTCATGGCCTTAACGATCATCTGCTCGCCGAATTTGATAATAATCATCATAGCGAGAATCAGAATGAGCGACAGTATGATGCGCGGTGGCGCAGTTATATGCAGTTGATGCGTGAGGAAACTTTCAACGGTATTGGTGATCGCCACGCTATACACCAACAGAATCGGGTAGATGGCAAAAAAATAGAGCAGCGTGATTAATTTACCTGCACCCGTTCCAAAATGTTCTTCCACCACTTCAGTAATGTCTTCGCCGGGATTCTTACCGGACAGCACGAAACGCGTGAGCCCGCGGTGAGCAAAGTACGTCATGGGAAAAGCCAGGATAGCCATGATTATCAATGGAATCAATCCACCCGCCCCGGCATTAATGGGTAAAAATAGCACCCCTGCGCCAATGGCGGTGCCATACAGGCCCAGCATCCAAAGTGTGTCTGTTTTACGCCATTTATCCTGTTTATCCACACCCTCTATCACGCCAGTCTGCGTCGTTTCCATACCTTTCTCCTGAAATAACTTATGCCTTACCCAGTAACAAATAGCGTGAATTGTTAAAAAACAGTTTAAAAAAACAGACAAATTCCTGTTCATGCCATATTCATCGCCTTTTTTTGAGGTGTGGAGGATATACTGATGGCAGCAGAAAGGTAGTGATCAAGTTCTCACATAAGCACGCTGACAAGACGATAATCAGGTAATCGTCTTGTGGCTTGTTTAAGATCATGATTTCAGGGCGATAAGCGGAAACATCAATATAAGCGGCGATAACAATAATGAGCGGAAGGTGTTGACCAACCGCTTAATTGTCAGGGTAAGCCTATTTTGCTACGTCCAGAGCTGGACATCCGGGCAGGGCCGGATAGTGAGTGCACCCGGAAGTGACTGCCGTTTCGTGATGCGGTGTACCTTCAGGCGCCCAGGTGTAAGGCACCATATAAGCACGGTAAACGGTGTTAGCAACATAATGGTCACGCGGCATCGCTTTGCCGTAGAAAGGGCTGACATATTCCCAGACAATATCGCCCTGTGGCGTCACCTGAAACAGTCGGCCACTCTGCCCTTCATCTATCAGGGTATTGCCGTTTGGCAGCCGCTGCGCATTGCTGATATAGGCGCTGTAAAACGTTGAGATAGCCTGTTGTGATTTCTCGCCGGTATATTCCCAGACGATCTGTTTACTGACCGGATTCACTTCTATTACCCGCGAAGCAGAGAAAAACCCCTGACGCGTCGGCGGGTAACCGGCATTGCCCTGATTATCAAAAATCAATATGTTACCTGCGCCTGGCAGGCCAGCAGGGATCATATGCACATCATGCTCACCAATCATCTGATCAAGCGGACGAGGTAGCGGCTTACCCAGCTGCGAAGCGGGATAATCAGGCCCAATGCGCCAAATCACTTTACCGCTGCGACGGTCAACAATTACCGCAACGTTACCATTGCGCGAATTCAGCAGAATGTTATCTGGCGCAAATCGTTTATCACCGGCATCGAACCAGTGATTAGGACCGATCGGTGCGGCCGTGTTCATATGGAGAAAGTCAGGATCGTGACTCTCGCGGATCATCTGCAGTTGTTTATCTGAAAAGCCGAATTCATGAAGGTGATCGGCCACCGACCAGGACCAAATCTTTTTCCCCTGCGGGGTTATTTCTTCAATAGTGTTATCAATGACATCGTAGTCATAGCCGGGTAGGCGTTTCAATGCGGCCCCCAGCAATAAAGTATTGCCATTGTCCAGGCGCTGCAGTTCATGATGCTGATGTACCGGGGTAGCCTGGCTGCCATATTGCCACACCACATCGCCCTGCCAGTTCACCTCCGCCACGCTGGCATTCACCATGCCGTTACCGGGGCTGGCAACCTTATCCAGCTTATTTTGCCGCTCAAGCTGCACCAAAATACGCCCACGTTGTCCGTTAAGCTGTTCGCGCTTGATCGGCCAGGGCGGGAAGCTCTCATATTTCCAGCGATGCACTTCTTTACCGGTCATATCGATCAGATGAGTTTGGTTGTCGTTACCGGGAAACAGGATAAAACCGTTCCAGGCGCGAGCGGGATCGTAAAAGGTTGTGCCAACAGGAATGGCAGTGGGAATGGCAAGCGCGCTATGACAAAACGTCAGCAACAGCAGGCCGAATAAACGATGCGTCAACTTCATCTTCACTATCCTGTGCAAAATAATCAGTTATCAGCATAGAAGCGAAACCGCAACGTTTACAATGTTTATCTGCGTGTAAAACGTTCTACCTACGCCTCACATCTGTGCAATGTTAAACAGCGCTCCTTTGCCTTAACTGCTTATCACATTTTGCTGAGGCAGTGTTCTTCCCCGCCCCCTGCCACGCACAGAAGTAAAAATGCGGCGTGCCGCCTATTAAGGTGGCACGCCGGAATTTATCAGAAGAGGCCCAGCGGCTGAATACTGTAACTCACCAGCAAATTTTTGGTTTGCTGATAATGATCAAGCATCATTTTATGGGTTTCACGACCAATACCTGATTTTTTGTAACCACCGAAAGCTGCATGAGCGGGGTAAAGGTGATAACAATTGGTCCAGACGCGACCAGCCTTAATGGCCCGCCCGACGCGATAGGCACGATTAATATCGCGCGTCCATACGCCTGCGCCCAGGCCATAAATTGAATCATTGGCAATGCTGACGGCTTCTGCTTCATCTTTAAAGGTAGTGATGCCGATTACGGGCCCGAAAATTTCTTCCTGAAATACCCGCATGCTGTTGTTGCCTTTCAACAGCGTTGGCTGGATGTAATAACCACTGGAAAGCGATCCTTCGAGTTGCTCTACGCCACCGCCCGCCAGCACTTCTGCCCCCTCTTTTTGTGCGATCTCCAGATAGGACAGAATTTTATCGAACTGCTGCTGCGATGCCTGTGCGCCAATCATGGTGTCAGTATCCATTGGATCGCCACGTTTGATAGTCTTAATGCGCTTCATTACCGCTGCCATAAAGGGCTCGAAAATCGATTCCTGCACCAGCGCGCGTGACGGACACGTACAGACTTCACCCTGATTCAGGAAGCCAAGCACTACCCCTTCGGCCGCTTTCTCGATAAAACTTTCTTCCGCCTGCATGATGTCTTCAAAGAAGATATTAGGCGACTTTCCTCCCAGCTCGACGGTGGACGGAATCAGGCTTTTCGCTGCCAGTTCCAGAATATGGCCGCCGGTCGCGGTTGAACCGGTAAAAGCCACTTTTGCAATGCCAGGATGAGAAGCCAGCGCTTCGCCCGCCTCTTTACCGTAGCCGTGCACGATATTCACCACGCCTGGCGGTAACAAATCTTTGATCAGATCAATAAAAAGTGTGATAGAAAGCGGCGTCTGCTCGGCAGGCTTCAATACCACGCAATTGCCTGCGCCCAGCGCGGGTGCCAGTTTCCACGCGGCCATCAGCAGTGGAAAGTTCCACGGGATGATCTGCGCGACAACGCCCAGCGGTTCATGAAAATGGTAGGCAGCGGTGAATTCATCAATCTCAGCGGCGCTGCCTTCCTGCGCCCGCACACAACCCGCAAAATAGCGGAAATGATCGACCGCCAACGGCATATCGGCAGCCAGGGTTTCACGTACCGGTTTACCGTTATCCCAGGTTTCATTCACCGCAATATATTCAAGATTTTCTTCCAGCCGATCGGCGATTTTTAGCAGCACCAGCGCGCGCTGTTGTGGCGACGTTTTTCCCCACGCCTCAGCAGCCGCAGCAGCAGCGGCAACGGCGTTATCGACATCCGTGCGATCAGATCGTGGAAACTCACCGACAGTGGAGCCATTCACAGGCGAAGTATTCGTAAAATAATTGCCACTTACTGGCGCAACGAATTCACCGTTGATGAAATTCCCATAGTTTTTTCGCAGTTGAATAAGCGACCCTTGTTCTCCGGGAGCGGCGTAACGCATGGTGGTTCTCCTTTTAGGATGCGGGATGCAACAACAAATAAATGCATTCTTAACATAATTGCTCATCCTCAGCCTGCCAGATCGCCTGAAAGCAATCTGTGACCGCGACGAAGGAAATGTCGTGCAATGTTGCGCCACAGATAAATCCGACTTTTTCCCGTGGCGCCCAGACTGTAGAAACTTGTCGGCGAGAAACGGTCAATATGGGGAGTCATTAAACAGGAGATCCGCATGCTGGCTTCGGCTTTAACTTCAATGCGCGAAAAAGCAGATTTCGTTCATCAGTTCATTCGTAACCCGCGCAACATGGGCAGCGTTACGCCCTCTTCTGGCGCGCTGTGTCGCGCCATGACGGATTCGGTAAGGTGGGATAACCAACGGCGTATCGCTGAATTGGGTGCAGGAGATGGCGTATTAACCCGTCAGCTATTAGCGCGCATGGCACCGGAAGCAACGCTGGATGTGTTTGAAATTAGCCTTTCGCTGGCGGAAAAGCTGTCTGCGATGGACGATGCGCGCATGACGGTACGCACCTGCTCCGCAGAGTATCTGAATGGCAAATATGACGCTATATTCTCTGGTCTGCCGCTGCTGTCGCTACCGCCCGTCCTACGTGATGCGATTTTACGTGCGGTATTTAATGCGCTCAGCCCGGTCGGCGTATTCGTGCAATTTCAGTACACGTCGCTAACCCAGCCGGATCTGTCACGTTATTTCACCTGGGAGCGCCAGCGGGTGCTAAAGAATGTGCCGCCCGCATGGGTTTATCGCTGCACGCGTCACTACGCGCCTTGAGCCTGATCGTCTATCCGTTGCGTCTGTAAGTAGAAGGTACGCAGCAGTTCACGCGCCCAGTCCTCGCCTTCCAGCCTGGCATCGCTGTTTCCGGCACCGTCGGGCAAACAGGCACGCATGATCCGCTGGGTAAATTCCGGGTGAAACTGCACGGAGAGCGCATAAGGTGAATAACGCAAAATCTGACAGCCATCTTTTTCTGACTGAGCCAAAACCTGCGCCTGCGGTGGCGGTGCTGTGACCGTCTGGCGATGCGACAGCCAGACATTAAAGGTGGCTGGTAACGCCGCCAGTAACGAATCACGTTGCGTTTGTGCATTGCACACCAGCGGTAATAAGCCTCGTTCCCAGCCATTCGGGTTATCTTCTACTTTCCCCCCCAACGCGTAAGCCATTAGCTGATGGCCGTAACAGACGCCCAGTAGCGGCAGCTTCGCGTCAATAGCAGCGCGTACCCAGGCGGCGCTACGCTCGCTCCAGTCTGCATGATCGGTCACCATCGCCCAAGAACCGCTAAGGATGGCGCCGGAAATTTGGCTGAACGCTGGCAGCGCTTCGCCAAGATGCGGACGCACAATCAGGTACTCATCGGGCTGCAAACCTAACGCGTCAATAAACCAAACCGGCTGTTCGCCGATTTTCGCAACAACATGATGAGGAGGAACGTCGAGTTGAATCAAGGCAAGGGGCAAAGCGGGCGATTTAATCATAATGGATCGAATCCTCAGCGTAACCAGCGTTTTGAAAAGCCAGTCTGCCAGCAACTGCCGTAAAAGTCCTGTGCTTTTCCAGTCTGCCTGAAAATAGAAAATTTCTTTCATCGGGTGCCAGAAGGTCCTCCATTCGTGCCATCATTACGGTTTAACGGGAACGAATGAAAGGGTGACATTGTGGCGGTGCGGCATTTTTTTCTGATCCTGATAGTCGTATGTATCTGGGCCTTCAATAATGTGGCGGTGAAATGGGGCTTACTGGAGCTATCGCCGCTGTTTCTGACATGGATGCGTTTTGTGGTGGTGGCGATTATTCTGGTGCCGTTTTGCCGCATCACCCGTCAGCAGTTGCCGTGGCTGTTGCTGCTGGCGTTTACCTTCGGTTTTATGCATTTTTCCCTGCTGTTTGTCGGTATGCGTTATACCGATGCCGGTACAGGAGCTATTGTGGTGCAGCTTGGTACTCCCATCGCTATGCTGCTGGCGATGGTTGTGCTGAAAGAGAAGCTAAAACTGCTGCAGCTGTTTGGCATCATAGTTTCGCTGAGCGGCGTGATTGTGCTGTCGGGAAGCCCGACCATTCCGACGTGGTGGGTCCTTTGCCTGTTACTCTGTAGCGCCACGGGCTGGGCAATCAGCAACCTTATCGTCAAAAAATCACCGCCGATTAAACCCTTAACCATGACCGGCTGGATCGCCTTTCTCGCGGTGCCCATTGTGGGCGCCGCTACGCTGGTGATGGAGTCTCATCAGCTGACGGCCTTAAGTCATGCGGGCTGGCGCGGCTGGTTTGCCATCCTGTACAGCGCTGTTGCCTCCTCGATAATTGCCTATACGCTGTGGTACATGTTGCTGAAAAAGTACAACGTCAATTTGATCATGCCCTATTCGTTGCTGACACCGGTTTTGTCAGTATTAATGGGGATTGTGGTGCTGGGCGACAGCCTGAACAGCTTCAAAATCATCGGCGCCGCGCTGGTCATTTTAGGCACTGCAATCGCGGTAATTAACCTGCGTAATCTACGTATGCATGCCCGTTTCCCGCGCCTGCGTCGACGCTGACGTGGCATGCTATGCTTGAGAAAACCTCTTTCTCAGGAGCATAAACATGGACCGTCAGCTCGCCGCGTCTTTTTGGCAGCAGATGTGGCAAGGATTAGGCAGCAAAAGCGCGCCGCAGCCGTTGCCCACTTTTATTGATACCGCCACTTTCTCTTCTGCTTTTGCCGTCAGCGAACTGGCGGCCACCAGCATCGGTCTTGCCACTCAGGCCGCCGCCCGTCTGATCCATTCACCGCATCCCGTCGAAATCAATGTCCGGCTGGCTTCACGCTGGTTTCAGCACAGCTTTATGACGCTCAATCGCCCCGCTCCGATACTGTGGGATGCGTTTGCCGGTGATTACGCCAGCGCTGATGGCTGGATCCGGCTGCATACTAACGCCGCGTCTCATCGCCAGGCGATGGAAAACGTGCTGGGCCAGCATACCCGCCGCGAAGCGCTGGCAAAGCAGGTGGCACAATGGCGCGCCACAGAACTGGAACAGGCGATAATTGATGCAGGCGGTTGTGCGGCAGAGATGCGCAGCACCGACGCCTGGCAGCAACATCCGCAAGGCCAGGCGGTAAATCAGGAGCCGTTGATTGACTGGCAAGTCACCGCTTCAGGGCCAGTTCCAGCCTGGATGCTGCCTGCCGCTCGTCCACTACTGGGCGTTAACGTTTTAGATTTAACCCGTGTTATTGCCGGGCCGGTCGCGACGCGTTTCCTTGCCAGCCTCGGTGCAAATGTGTTGCGCATCGATCCTCCCGGCTGGCAAGAACCTGTGCTGGACGAAGAAATCACCTGCGGTAAGCGTCGCACCGTGCTGAGCCTGAAAACGACCGCTGGCCGCGAGCAGTTCAGACAACTGCTGCGTAAGGCCGATGTTTTAGTGCATGGCTATCGCGCCGACGCGCTGGAAAAGCTCGGTTTTGATGCCGAAACACGCCAGTTACTGGCGCCGGGTTTAGTGGACGTCGGCCTCAATGCGTGGGGCTGGCAAGGACCGTGGCGTAATCGTCGCGGCTTTGACAGCCTGGTACAAATGGGGTGCGGCATTGCCGAACATGGCAAGCGATGGAAAAACAGCGATCAGCCAACGCCGTTGCCGGTTCAGGCGCTGGATCACGCCACAGGATATTTAATGGCGGCAGCGGTTTTAGAAGGATTACGCCAGCGCAAAGAAGCGGGCAATGGCTGTCAGGCGCGCCTGTCGCTGGCGCGCACCGCGTTGCTGCTGCAACAGCATGGTTATCCGGCCGGTAGCCAGCAAACTGGCATTACGCCGGACACAAAAGATAACCTGGCCATGTTTGAGCTCACGCCGTGGGGGTTCGGCGTAAGATTGCGTTCTGCGGCTTATCTTCCTGGCACCGCGCTGGTATGCGCAACGCCAGGTTGCCTGCCGGGCACCCATCCGCCCGGCTGGTAACTTATTCGTCGTCTTCGTCGTCTTCGTCGTCTTCGGCGTTTTCAGCTAACTCCTCGTACATCACCTGGATCGCTTCACGACTCAACGCCGCCAGGGTGCGATAAAACGCGCTGGTAGCATGCGCTTCCACTTTGCCAAGGAACGCGCCGCACCACGGCAGTAGATAGCTTTCAAATAGCGCCAGCTGTGCCGCGCTTTCGTCCTCTGCGGACTGATCTTCCAGCCATGAAGCCGCCAGCATTAACACACCAAAATGATCGGCAGGCGCGTCACTCAATGGCATACCGCGCGACGTTAAAAACGTGCGCACTTCGCCTTCCGTTTTCCCTTCTGGCCATTGCGAGGCATAGGGTGGCACCTTGCAATCGCTACCGACAAATAGCGCGTTGTAATCTGCCGCCAGTGCCTGCGGGTCGCTGCTCTGTTGCAAACGCTTTAGCAGATCATCCTGTTCCAGCGGCCATTGCGCCGGCAACTTGCCTTCACGCAGCAAAGTAAACAGCGGCACCAGCAGCGGATCTTGCGGCTGACGATTAAACAATGAGCCGATAACGCGGCACAGAATGGAAAACTCATTCATGAGTCAGGATCCTTGAGGCAATAAAAGTTAAAAATCAGCCAGTTCAGCGATGTGTTTACCGGTGCGCTGCTCAAGAAAATCAAGCAGGCGACGCGGCGTGACATTTAACACGCGATCTTCGGGAAAATCCACTTCGCGTGTAACACGCAAACAGTGTTCAAAATGGCCCAGCGTAAAGGCGGTGTGAGAATCAGAACCAAACGCCAGGCGGCCCCCCGCATCCCGTACCGCTTCCGCAATGGCACGGCAGTTTGGTTCACTACCCGGACGTGAATGGGTGAACGAGGAGTTATTGATCTCCAGTGCGACATTGTAATGCGCGGCGGCTTCGGCAATCGCTGGAATATCAACGGGGAACTTCGGATTGCCCGGATGGCTGATAATGTGCACCAGGCCGGCAGCCATCGTGGCAATCATCGCATCGGTGTGATGCTTTTTATCGCGCGGCGCATAGACCGGCTCGTGAAAACCCGCCACGATCAGGTCCAGCGCGTCCAGCATCGGCCCGGAACAATCAATCTCACCCTGCTGGTTTTTGATGTTCGCTTCAATCCCGCGCAAAATCGCTACTCCATCAATCACGCGTGGCCAGATACGCATATTGACGAAGTGCCAGTAATGTGGCGCATCGGCCATATCCGGGCCGTGATCGGTAATCGCAAACAACTTCAGGCCGTTCTGTTTCGCCTGAGCGACATAATCATGCAGCGTGCTGTATGCGTGAGTGCTGGCGACGGTGTGCATATGCAGATCTACCGGATACATCTTCTACTCCTGCTGAATGCCCGTATTGGGCATTAATAATTAATAGCCGCGTTGACGATCAACGCAACCTTGTGGGGTCTTGCCCGCTTCGTACTGCGTGATGGCGCGGGCAATATAATCCATCGCCTCCTCTGGCACTGTGATAGCGGCATTATGGGGCGTAATTGTGACACGCGGGTGTGACCATAGCGGATGGTTTTTCGGCAAGGGCTCTTGCTGAAAAACGTCCAGCGCAGCGGCTTTTAGCTGGCCGCTGTTAAGCGCAGCCAGTAAATCGGCCTCAACCACCTGGGCACCACGCGCCAGGTTCAGAAAGAATGCCCCTTGCGGTAGGCGTTGCAGAACATCCCGATTAATCAGATTGAGGGTTTCCGGCGTATTCGGCAGCAGATTGATTAATACCTGCGTACCGCGCAGGAAATCATTGAGGGATTCACGTCCGGCAAAACTGGTTATGCCCTCAAGCTGCTTCGGTGACCGGCTCCAGACGCGCAGCGGGAAACCCCAAATCTTCAGGCTGTCTGCCACTCGCTGGCCTAATACGCCCGCGCCAAGAATGCCGATAGTAAACGTTTCACGCTGATAAGAGGGCAACTGTTGCCAGCATGACTGCGGTTGTTGCAGGCGATAATCATCAAAGCGGCGGAACCAGTCCAGTACGCTATGCGTGGCATATTCCTGCATCTGACGAGCCATACCGGTATCTTCCAGTCGAAACAGCGGCACGGTATCCGGCAGCATATCGGGATGATGTTTGAGCTGAGCCAGGATCTCGTCAACGCCTGCACCCAACGCAAAAACCCCTCGCAAACCTTGCCGCCCACGTAGCATCTCCACCGGCGGCGAACGCACCAGTGCATAATCTGCTGGCGCGTTGTCGCCCGGTTGCCAGCCGCGCACGCGGACGTGTGGAAGGCGCTGCTGTAAACCATGAATCCAGCGAGTCGCATCTTGCGATGGGTGATACCAGATGATCTCCATACTGCTCTCCTTTTTCTTTTCAGCGTCAGGGAAAAAAGTGGCAAGGGCAAGAAAAAATCCACGCAGCATTCAGAATTGCCAGCCTGCGCATTCAACATTTTTATTTATATGTCTTCACATTTCCGGCTCGCTTTAGGGCCAATCTGCCAGATAACGTCTAAAGTTGTTCGTGTGGTCAATGCGTTACGTGTGACCCGCTTTCGGACAAGGAGAACAACCGATGATAAAAACTGAGGTAAACGCCGCTGAAGGGCGTCAGAGCTATGCGCCATTACTGCTTATAGTGGGCCTGGCCACTTTTACAGCGCATGCAGACGACAGTTCACACATGCTGAGCAATCAGCCGCAGCCACCTGACGTACGCTTAGGGCCGCTCTTCAATGCTGTGCAGCAGGAGAAGTTTTACTCCGATCAAAAGACTTTTGCTGATGCACTACCAAAATACGATCCTTCCTCAATTCTCGCCGACTGGCAGATGCAAAAGAATCAACGCAATTTTGATTTAAAACACTTCGTTGCGAATAACTTCACCCTACCCACTGAAAGCGATAAGTATGTACCGCCAGCCGGACAAAGCCTGCGTGAACACATTGATGGCTTATGGCCGGTATTGACGCGCACCGCCAAAAGCGCCGGGCAATATGACTCGTTGTTACAGCTGCCTAAACCTTATGTGGTGCCTAGCGGTCGTTTCCGCGAGGTCTATTACTGGGACAGTTATTTTACCATGCTGGGACTGGCAGAAAGCGGACACTGGGATCGGGTACAGGATATGGTGGACAACTTTGCCTCGCTGCTGGATCGCTATGGTCACATTCCCAACGGCAACCGCAGCTACTATTTAAGCCGTTCGCAACCGCCCTTCTTTAGCCTGATGGTTGACCTGCTGGCAACGCATAACGGTAATAAAACCTACACGCGTTATCTGCCACAGCTACAAAAAGAGTACGACTACTGGATGGCGGACAGCGACACGGTAGCCCCTGGCGAAGCCAGCAAGCGCGTCATTAAACTCGCCGATGGTTCTCTGCTCAATCGCTACTGGGACGCCCGCGACGCGCCGCGTACCGAATCCTGGCTTGATGATGTGAATACCGCCAAAAAAGCACCGCAACGTGACAAAGCCGGGCTGTTTCGGGATTTGCGCGCAGGCGCCGCCTCCGGCTGGGACTTTAGTTCGCGTTGGTTTACCGATGCCCATAATCTGGCATCGATACGTACCACCCAGCTAGCACCTGTCGATCTCAACAGCCTGATGTTCCATCTGGAGAAAGTGCTGTCGAACAGCTATCAACTGAATAAGCAAAACGGTTTGGCGAAGCAGTTTGCCGATCGCGCTGAGAAACGTCAGGCCACCATCAATCGCTATTTATGGAATAGCGCGCAAGGCTGGTATGCCGATTACGACTGGAAGAAAAAACAAATTCATCCGCAGTTAACGGCGGCAACGCTGTTTCCACTGTATATGCAGGTCGCCAGCGATAAACAGGCCGACAGTACAGCCAGCGCCGTTGAAAAACAGCTGTTGAAACCGGGAGGGCTGCTCACCACCACGGTGAATAACGGTCAGCAATGGGATGCGCCAAACGGTTGGGCGCCGCTGCAATGGGTGGCGGTAGAAGGGCTGGAGCATTATCACAAACCTCAGCTGGCTCAACAGATTGGTTTGCGCTTTTTGCAAAACGTGCAGACCACGTATGATCAGCAGCATAAATTAGTTGAGAAATATGTAGTTGAAGGTAAAAACCTTGGCGGTGGAGGGGGCGGTGAATATCCGCTACAGGATGGTTTTGGCTGGACTAACGGCGTCACGCTGATGCTGCTTGATAAATACTGTCCAAAAGACAAAACCTGTAACAGCGCCCACGATATTCCGCAGGCTTCGGCATCAGTGCAGTGAGCCTTGTCTGATACTGCCGGGTCACCGCTGCAGTATCAGACGTTTTTCCTGGCTTCCTTTCAGCGGCAGGCAGAATTGCCGCAAATTTAACAAATGAGAAGCATTGTCACTCTAGCTATGTGAATAATTATCACGCCATGTTCTTACTGGCGATTGCCTTACCGGATTTGACCAGAAAGGATGATCAATGAAACTGCCTTCACTTCTGAAACGCAGCGCATTGTTCTGCGCGCTGGCGCTTGCTGCCCCGACACTGACATTTGCAGCTGACACCGCACAACCCTAGGGAACCGCTGATTCGTCCACGCAGGGCTATCTTGTTAATACCCGCCAGGACGCAACCAAAATCGATCGCCCGCTGTGGACAACACCACAATCTGTTTCTGTGGTTACGCGTCAGCAGATTCAGGACGGGTCACAGCCACAAAAAAGGGGACGAAGCCATTCGTCCCCTTCTCTTTCTATTAATGCTTAACGTCAGCTACGAACTTTACGATAAATAAACAGCACCACGATGGCACCAATTACCGCAACAACGAAGCTACCGAAGTTAAAACCGTCTACCCGGCCGAAGCCAAACAGGGTACTGATCCAGCCGCCGACAACAGCACCGATAATACCCAGCACGATGGTAAGGATGAAACCTCCGCCATCTCTACCCGGCATGATCCATTTAGCGAGAATACCGGCGATTAAACCAAAGATGATCCATGAAAGAATGCCCATTAACTACTCCTTGCGTTTTTTCTGATTACTTTGTGATCGCCTGAGTAATCAAGCGGTTTACCGTGATAAGTATAGACACACTTTTAAATTCTGCATGTCAGGTCACAGTCAAAAAAATAAATGATCTGACTAAAGATTTTTCAGCCCGCGTCGATAACGGTCAGGTGGTAAAAGGGGACAGAAGTGATGATTAACAATCATTTGGAGCCGGGAAGTGAAAGAAGCCGATAAAGAACAATATCTCAAACGTGGAACCCTGGCCGTCCTGAGCGTCATGAAGGATCTGCTGCGCTTACAAACGCCGTTAATGGTGTGCTTTTCGCGTGGGCAATTTATCAGCCGTATGCTGGCTGCCGATGAAAGCCGCATTATGTTCGATTTAGGCAGTAATAATCTGCATAATGATCACGCGCTGCACTATAGCGAGGTAAGTATTTCGGCTGAAATTCAGGGCGCTAAAGTCGAATTTGAGCTTCCCTCACTGGAAATGGCGCAGCACGAAGGTTTGCCAGCGTTCAGCACCGCGCTGCCGCCGGTGATCTGGCAAATTCAGCGTCGTGAGTTTTTTCGCGTCAGCGCTCCACTTGAGCCTCAGTTCTGGTGTCATACCGAATGGCCGGATGGCAAAAAAGCGCGTTTGCGTCTGCAAAACCTGTCGCTCGGTGGGATAGGCGTGCTGGTTGATGGAGCCCTGCCTGACGGCTTAAAAAGCGGCGATGCTTTTAAAACCTTCCGCGTCGAACTGGGCGAATACGGTCATTTTGAAGCGGGTGCAAAGCTGATGTATATTGGTGAACACACGATAGTCACCAGCAAGAATGAAACCCGCATCACGCCACGTTTAAGTTTCCGTTTTACCACCATCGAACCGCTTCAGGAACGCCAGTTACAGCAGGTCATTTTTGCGCTGGAACGCCTGGCGCACGACAAATCTAATCGTTTTCAATAAGTTCCTGCCTGGATACATCGCAATTTTCACCGTATCCAGGCTATGCTACTTGTTCCTGATTCTCTAAAACCGGATCCCAGCAAGGAGATTCTCCCCAATGGAAAACTGGCTTTCATCACGTCATTTTCAAACAATATTTCTCGACCAAAATTTCTGGATCAACAGCGCTATCGTGATCGTTGCCACCCTGGTAATGTACTGGATACTACGCTCGCTGATCCGCTTCATATCCAATCGCATCGCCCATTACAGCGAGCATCGCCATACGCGCGCCAGTAGCATCGCGGTGGAGATTTTACGCAGCACTAGTCAAACCCTGCTGCTGATCTTCTCTCTGTTGATTGCGCTTAAACTCGTCAATTTGCCGCCAGGCTGGAGCAACACCATTTCGCACGGCTGGTTCCTGGCTTTTATTGTTCAGCTGGCATTGTGGATTGATTGTGGCATTCGCCTGTGGCTGCAAAGCCTGTTGCGCGATCCGCTGCATGTACGCAATCCCGTGACTACCGTCATCCTCGGCATCCTGTTGCGCATACTGGTATGGGTGATGATGGTGCTCGCCATTCTGTCGAATATGGGGATCAATATTACCGCGCTGGTCGCCAGCTTAGGCGTCGGCGGCATCGCTATTGCACTGGCGATACAAACGGTATTAAGCGATGTGTTTGCATCGTTAGCGATTGGGTTAGATCGCCCGTTTGAACACGGCGATTTTATCGTATTCGGAGATATTGCCGGTTCAATTGAGCACATTGGCCTGAAAACGACGCGTTTACGTAGCCTGAGCGGTGAACAGGTGGTGTGTTCTAACACCATTTTGTTACAGCAGACCATTCACAATTACAAACGCATGCAGCAACGCCGCATCGTGTTTAAGTTCGGTATCAGCTACGCCACGCCATCGGAGCAGGTGCGTGAAATCAGTGGGCTGGTGAAAACGATTATTCAGGGCATTGAAATGACGCGTTTTGATCGTGCGCACTTTCTGGCTTTTGATGATTCGAAACTGACATTTGAAGTAGTCTATTATGTGCTCGATGCTGACTACAACAAATACATGGATATTCAGCAGGAGATTAATTTGCAGCTGATGGCGGGATTAGAAGAACGCCATATTCGTTTCGCCTTCCCGATTCGCCAGGTAGAGTTCAGCGGTGGCAGCTTACCGCAGGTAGATCTGAAAGCGGTAGCAAATGAGTAGCTCGTTATCGGGCGAGAAGTAAAATGTTTTCCAGCTTCTTCTCTTGGCAGGAGAAGCTGGAATAAGGACCTGACGCGCCCGCCAGAACATCATAAAACTGGCGGAGCCAACTCAATGGTGCTGATAACAACTCACCCCTAAATAAAGACTAAATGCCTCCTGCAATACAGCAGCGGTAGCCGAATGGTTCATTGCCACATGATGTTCAAAACCGTTACGGCAAATCCACGCCAGTAAGGATTCCAGCTGCGGCACCTGAATCACGGCACGACATCCCACCGTATCAAGCGGATCATCCACTGACTTTCCTTGCCCGACATAAGCTTTGATTTCTCCACTGAAATCATCCGTTGAAAGACGGAAATACGTCAGGTCGCCGCTTTTCATTCGTCCATGCACCGCGCCACAGGTATTCTCTTTTCCCACCGTGGTGCCGATGATGTCGGCAGTCCCCATTGTGGGTGATTCCAGGCTGGCGCTGGCAAAGTTTCCACAGTGAAACAGCACGCATTTGTCACGATCGTCGCCAAAGTTGTTATTCCAGTCGGCTAAAGAGGCTGGCTGGAGCGAACAGCTGGCCAGCGCGTACATTGACAGCGCCCCCATTACGTCAACTTCACAGGCGCTGGGCATGAGTTGGCCGGACATCACACTCATTATCGAACAGACATTAATGCCAAGGTTTTCCTGTAACGAGGTCCAGCACTGAATAGCGGTAGTATCAATATCGTTTTCATTTACCCACTCGCTAATCACCACGAATAATTTCGCCATGGTTTGCAGCTTCTCGCCCGGAATGCCACGTGCGTCGGCGTTCGCTTCAAGGATTTCACGCTTCTCTGCTACCCGAATATCATCATCGCACAGCCGCTTGATACGGCTAAATATTTCCGACAGATCGAGGGTTTCCACCGCGATGCCCATTTTTTCTAATAGCTTTTCGCTGTAGCGCACCGTATTAAAACCTGCCGGACGCGCACCAATGGCACCGACACGCACCCGACGCATCGCGTTCACCACCCGGCACAGCTGGGTAAATCGCTGTAAATCCTGCATAAACACCTCGCTGCTCAGGGCACAGACGTGTTGCCGGGTTAAGCTAAAAGGAATGCCGTATTGACGTAAATTATTGCACAGCGAAATTTTGCCACAAAAACTGTCACGACGCGTCGCCAGCCCCATTTTATCAAGGTTATCTTCTTCAGCCTGTATCAACACTGGCACGTTGAGCCTCGAAAGGCGGATAGCCTCTGCAATGGCTTTTTCATCACCGAAGTTAGGCAACAGCACCACAATGCCATGGATCGTGTCGCGCTGCTGGCGGAAAAGCTCAGCGCAGACTTTTGCCTCCTGCCGCGTCTCGACGCCGCCGAGATGGGTTTGCGTTTCGTTAAGCATCACGGTATTGATATTAAGTTTTTCAAACAGCATCACCGCCTGCTGGCGCGCTTCGCCTACCAGATAGCTGGGGAAAAAACCCCGATTGCCGATGATAACGCCGAAGGTTAACTGCTGAGGAAGTGTTGACATTGCTCTGCTCCGAAAAAAGTTATTGTGGCTGATAACGGCAACGGGCCACCGCATCAAGCCAGCCTTTATAGTTTTCCTGCATGTTTTCTATGTGTTGTTCACGTGGCATTATCACGCTGCCACCTTGCAGCGCCTGCATTTCACTACCCTGTTGCCACCAGCCCAGCACTTTCCCTGCCAGCAACGCGGCCCCCAGCGCCGAGACTTCGGCAGTAGGCACGCGCTGCAGTGGTCGTTGCAATACATCAGCCTGCAACTGCATCAGCCAGGCGTTTTCAGTCGCGCTGCCATCAACGCACAGCGCCGGGAGCTGCACGCCGCTGGCCTGCTCCATTACGAAGAACACATCGGCGATCTGAAAAGCGATAGATTCCAGCGCCACGCGGGCTAAGACGGCGGGCGTCGCGGCATCGGTCAGTCCGCACACCATGCCGCGCGCCTTTAAATCCCACCATGGTGCGCCAAGGCCGGAGAGTGCCGGAACGAAATAGATACCCTGATTATTCGCGGCGCTTGCGGCCAGCGTGGTTAATTCGCGGGGATCGTGAATTCCCAGCATTTTCCCCAGCCAGGCCGCACCTGAACCGGTGTGGGTAATATTGCCTTCGAAGGCAAAGCGCAGCTGCCCGTCATGCCATGCCACGGTGGTGCTAAGACCGTTTTCGGTCATCAGCGGTGTCGCCATTGACATCATCAGGGATGAACCGGTGCCGTAGGTGGCTTTTACTACTTCCGCATCACCACGACGCTGCGCCTGTAGCGCTGCATGGGAGTCTCCAATGCGTGCCAGGATTGGCGTACCTGGCGCCAGGCCGGGAATATCTTTTACCACCACCACGCCTTGTTCACTGGCGGATGAGGTGATCGCTGGAAGCGCTGCGCGCGGCAGTTGAAACAGCGCCAGCAGCTCATCGTCCCAGTCATTGTGATGCAGGCTGTAAAGCTGCGTCCGTGCTGCATTGGCATGATCGGTAATAAAGCTTCCCCCTGCGGTGAGTTGCCAGGTCAGCCAGCTATCAACGGTGCCAATACATAACTCTCCCGCTGCGGCACGAGCGGCGCCGTCAGGAATAGCGGCCAGCATGCCGGTCAGCTTGGCGGCGGGAAACATCGGATCAACCGCCAGCCCGGTTAAGCCGGTAATGCGAGGCGCTTTGCCAGCCTGATGGAGATCGCGACAAAAAGATTCGGAGCGGCGATCCTGCCAGCTCACCAGCGGTGTCAGTGGCTTGCCGTCACGACGTTGCCAAATCAATACCGATTCACGCTGATTACTGATTGCGACTGCCGCAACCGCCCTTCCCGCGCACTGAGCCAGACATTGCGTGATAGCCTGTTTGACTGCCAGCCAGATCGCCAGGGGATCTTGCTCTGCCAGACCCGGCTGCGGATGGTCCAGCGTCAAATTCTGACTACCGCGCGCCACCACTTCTCCCTGGCGATTCACCGCGATTGCCTTCGCATTCGTGGTGCCTTCATCGATCGCCAGAATCACAGGATCTTCCATGCTTACGCTCCCGCGCAGATGCGCAATGCATTTTTTACGAGGCTGGCCGCATCAATGCCGTGGTGTGCGCGTGTTGAAGCACGATCGCCAGCAATGGCGTATTCACCATCTGGAATACCCAGGCGCAACAGCGGAATGCCACAGCCGCCTTCAGCTAACACTTCTGCGATCAGGCTGCCAACGCCGCCATTGACGTTGTGTTCTTCAACCGTGATTACCGCTGGATAGTGATCTAGCAGGTTACGCAGCTGTTGGGTATCGCAAGGCCGAATCGATGGAATGGCGATCACACCGGCTGAAATGCCAGACTCTGCCAGTTGCAGCGCGGCGTGAACTGCCTCGTGAACCGTGGACCCCATCGCCACCAGCGCAATGTCTTTACCTTCTCGCAGCTGATCGATTTGGCCGGGCTTAAACTGGTAGTTTTCCTCGTGCAGCTGAGGCAGCTCTTTGCCATCAAGACGGATATAAACCGGCCCAACGTGCGCCAGCGCATAATCAATGATTTGGCGGCACTCCAGCGGGCAAGACGGCGCGTAAATTTCAATATTGCCAAAACCGCGCATCACCGCGATGTCATCAATGCTGTGATGGGTGCTGGCGAGCGGGCCATAACTGGCCCCCGCATTCAGGCCAAACAGTTTGACATTGGTGTTGTTGTAGCAGACATCGACTTTTACCTGCTCGTTGGCTCGCGATACCAGGAATGGCGCCGCATTACAGGTGACCGCGACTTTGCCACCCAGCGCCAGGCCGGCAGCAGTGCCGACCAGGGTTTGTTCAGCGATACCCACGTTGATCAGCCGATCGGGAAAGGCGTTAATAAACGGCGCGATTTTTGCGGTCGAGGTCGAATCCGCTACCACCGGAACGAGATCCACGCCATGGTTAACGGCATCGATAAAGGCTGTCACCATCACGCTGGCTAAATGTTGTGCATTACTCATCTTTCAGTTCCTCCATTGCCAGCGCGATCTCTTCTCCTTTCGGAACGCGGTGGTGCCATTCGGGTTTGCTCTGAATAAAGGAGATACCAAAACCTTTTTCGGTATGCGCAACGATGACCTGCGGCTTACCGTTTTGCGGCAGGTTTTCAATCGTTTCAACCACAGCAGCCATGTCATTGCCGCTGCATTCCGTCACCTCAAACCCAAAGGCACGCCATTTTTCTGCTAGCGGATCGGTATTCATGATGTCGCGCGTCGCGCCTGCCAGTTGCAGTTTGTTTTTGTCATTAATGATGATCAGATTGTCGAGGCCGTAATGGGCCGCCACCAATGCCGCCTCCCAGTTGCTGCCCTCTGCCAGCTCGCCATCACCGGTCACTACAAAAATGCGGCGCTTGCTGTTGTCTTTCTTCGCAGCAATCGCAATGCCCACCGCCACGGGTAAACCGTGACCCAGCGCGCCAGTATTCAGCTCAACGCCAGGCGTTTTCTGCCGCACCGGATGGCCCGGCAAATGCGAATCGGCGTGTTGATAAGTTGGCAGCCAGTCCGCAGGAAAATAGCCCGCTTCGGCTAATACGCAGTAATAGCCGCCAACTGCATGCCCTTTCGACTGGATATAGATGTCGCGCTGATCGTCCTCGGTTCGATCGGGTGCGCAATTCAGGATGCGAAAATAAAGCGCCGTCAGAATTTCCACCTGCGATAAATCAGCGCCAGTATGACCTCCCGCCGGGCTGCCCGCGTTAAGTTGAATAATACGACGGCGGATCGCCCGCGCTTTGCTTTTCAGCTCGTCCACCGAGAGATTAAAAGGATTCATAGTCCACCTCTGAATTTTAAATCGTTTATGAATATATATTCATGGATGCTAAAAAAAGTGCAGACAAGCGTGTCCTGCACCCTTACCGATTCAGTGCTTACTCTCAGCCTCCTCAATCAGCGCTTTCTGCGCGACTACGGCGGCTTTTTGCTGCATACGGCTCTGCGTTTGATCGATAATCACAGCGATAATGATGACGATGCCTTTAATCACCATCTGCCAGAATTCACTCACGCCCATCATAATTAAGCCATCAGCCAGAAAGCCGATAACAAAAGCGCCAATTAGCGTGCCGAGGATGGTGCCGCGACCGCCCGCCAGCGACGTCCCACCCAGTACCACTGCGGCGATAGCGTTCATTTCAAAGGCAGTGCCGTTAGCGGGATGGCTTGCCACCAGTTGCGACGACACGACGATACCGGCAATCGCTGCGCAGAAACCGGAAAGCGTATACACCAGAATTTTTATCTGTCTGGTTTTCACCCCTGATAACTCGGCAGCGCGTTCATTATCGCCAATGGCATAGACCTGACGGCCAAACGGCAACCGACGGGCGATATAGGCGATAACCAGTGCCAGCAGCACCATTATCCAGATGGCGTAAGGCAAGCCGAGGAAATTGCCTGCCCCAATTTTGTCAAAACCGGTATTGCCGAGCTGAGGATTACCTTGCAAACCCGGGAAGGTTTCACCGCCAGAAGTGAGCATTGCCGCACCGCGCAGAATGTACATCGTGCCAAGCGTGCAGATAAACGGCGCGACGTTATAGCGAGTGATAATCCAGCCGTTGCCCGCGCCAATTAAGGCACCGATTAGCAGAACTATCGGCACAATCAGCCAGACGCTGGGAAAGATCGCAATGCCAAACCACGGCAGCACAATCCCTTTCGTGATCAGCCAACCGGCGATCATGCCGCATAACCCAAGCGTTGCGCCGATAGAGAGATCAATGCCCGCCGTAATAATGACAAAGGTGATGCCGAGCGCCAGGAAGGCATTGATAGCAATGTGCTTCACCATAATGACCATGCTGCCAGGCGCAAGAAAGTCCGGCACGGTAATGGAGAAAAAACCGACAATAAGGATTAACGCAATAAAGGTGCGCAGCTTTAGCAACAATAACAGCACGCTTTCGCGTGAATTAAACGCTTTGGTAGGTTGAGTGGTCAGCGCCACGGCTGGATTGGTTTTCATGTTAAAACCCCTGCGCACTTGCTTTAACCAACGCTGATTCTTCCGCTTGATGGCGTGGAATATCAGCCGTAAGTTTGCCGCCAGACATCACCAGAATGCGATCGGCCACCGCCATAATTTCTTTAAGATCCGAGGTCGAAAACAGTACCGCGATACCCTGCTGTGATAATTGCACCATCATGCGAAAGACTTCCGCCTTAGCGCCTACGTCAATGCCACGACTTGGCTCATCCAGCAACAGCAGTCGCGGGTTCGTCAGCAATGAGCGGCCAATCACCACTTTCTGTTGGTTACCGCCACTTAATGCGCTAATCGCCACGTCGGGCGAGGACACTTTGATCGACAGGTTGCCTACCGTGCTGGCTACCGCTTGCTGTTCTGCCTGCTGCGCGATTGAAAAGCGATGCGATAAACGCCGCCACAGGCTGGCAATCGTCAGGTTGCTGGCAACCGAAGAGACCGGAAAAATACCGGCGCGCTTGCGATCTTCTGGCACCAGACTCATTCCCATGCGGATGCGTTCGGCGGTAGGCAGCCGTGTGGGCAGTGGTTTGCTGTCAAGCCACAGCTTGCCAAAATAGTTGCGCTGACTGCCTAACAGACATTCAAACAGTTCCGTGCGGCCCGCGCCCATCAGTCCATAAATGCCAACGATTTCGCCAGCGCGTACCTGAAAACTCACATCATCCACCAGGATGTTGCCGTTTGGGCTCACACAGGTAATGTGCTGGGCTTCAAGTATCGGCGCACCAAAGTCACGCTCTTCCGGCAGAAAATTGGTGACCGGCTCGCTACCGAGCATTTCGCGCACGATCCACGGCACATCAATTTCACTGACTTTGGCTTCTGCCTGAAAACACCCATCGCGTAAAATAGTGATGACATCACCAATCGCCATCAACTCCTCCAGCCGATGCGAGATATAGATGACAGAAACCCCCTGACGCGTCAGTTCACGAATGACACGGAACAGAATTTCCACTTCGGTTTTACTTAACGCCGAGGTAGGTTCATCGAGGATCAAAATGTCAGCATCTTCTGCCAGCGCTTTGGCGATTTCGACCAGCTGCTGTTGCCCAACCTTGAGGTTGCCGACACGCTCTTTTGGCGAGATGTTTTGATCCAGCCGCTGCATCAGGGCGGCAGTGCGGCGCTCCTGTTCAGCCTGATTAATTGGACGTATGCCCTTTTGCAGCTCGCGTCCCAAAAACAGGTTTTCCGCCACCGACAGGTTTTCGAACAGATTTAACTCCTGATGCACCATGCCAATCCCATGACGCGCCGCCTCACGGGTACTGCCAAACACCACGCTCTCACCGTTAAGCAAGAGTTGACCGCTGGTTGGTCGCTGAACACCGGCAAGAATCTTCATCAGCGTAGATTTACCGGCGCCATTTTCGCCGATGATGACGTTGACTTTGCCGCGCCAGACGCGGTAATCGACCCGATCCAGCGCCAGCGTGCCGGGAAACAGCATGGACACGTTATTCGCCTGTAGAATGATTTCATCGCTCATCAGGGTTCTCCCCGTTTCAGCTCAATAGCTACGACATCCTCAACGCTGCCCTGCGCCATCGTGACCGCCATAAGTGCCTGCACCGGTTTGTTGACCCAGCTGGCGTTAACTGGTGGCAATTGTTTTACCGCATGACGGTTCAGCGCTTTGGTGAGTTGCGCATACTGGACCTGATTCGTGAACTCTTCAAAGCGAAAACCAGCGGCATCCCGGATAGCATTGCTGCGAAGTACCGGACCAATACTGACCTTCACGGGCTTGCCGTTAAAGGTCAGGGTCAGGGTGCGTTCACGTGCGTTACTGTCATCAAACACGCTGACAACGCCGCTGGCCCGCACGAAAACGCTCTCCCTGGTGCCGGCCTTCACTGTCTGGCTTTTGGTTTCCATATCTGCCCAGCTCAGCGCGTGACCGTTTGCGGTCTCCATCACCCTGGTTGGCCAGCTTTCTTGCGCGATCTGCTGCGGCGTTTGGTTGGTATAGCCCGGTTTAGCGTTGGGATCTTTAGGCAGGATCGGCTTGCCGTTCGCATCCAGATCAACCACCGTGCAGGCACTTAACCATGCCATTGCGCCCAATACAGCCAGCATCCGCTTCATCGCGTTCCGCCTTATTTGGCCAGGTTAAAGTTTTTCAGTCTGGACGCGTTGCTGTCGTCAATCAGCACACAATCCATCAGCTGCTTTTCCTCTTTCTGCGCTTTGCCGTTTTTCAGGTAGTCATCGGCCTGCACGACTGCCATTTGCGCCTGCTCCCAGCCCGGCTGTAATACGGTGGCTTTGATATTGCCTTTGTTGAGGATGGAATCACGTGTGTAGTCGCTGCCATCAAAGCCGACCACAATCACTTTGGTTTTCCCTGCGGCTTTTAAGGCGGCTTCGGCACCGAGCGCCATGGTGTCGTTGCCGGAGATCACGCCAGCAATATTGGGATTTTTTTGCAGAATGGTTTCCATGCGACTAAAGGCTTCAGTCTGACTCCAGTTAGCGCTTTGCTGCGCGACCATTTTCATATCGCTGTAATCATCAAGGACATCGTGATAACCCTGCGAACGCACGCCCGCATTGGTATCGGATTCTTTGCCGAGCAGCTCAACATAGTCGCCCTTACCGCCTAAAAGTTTGGCGAACTTTTCTGCGCCAAGCTGGGCGCCCTGATAGTTATTGGAAACTATTTGCGCAACCGCCACGCCCGTTTTGTTGATTTCACGATCGATAAGAAAAGTGGGAATGCCGGCATCTTTAGCCTTCTGTACCGGGCCAACCGTGGCATCCGCGCCCGCGTTGTCAAGGATGATGGCCTTTGCTTTACGTGCAATGGCGGTTTCAATGAGCTGATTCTGTTTACTGACGTCGTCATCGTGAGAGGCCACCAGCGTGGCATAGCCTAACGCTTTGGCTTTGGCTAAGGCGCCCTCGGCTTCAGCTTTAAAAAACGGGTTGTCGTGTGAGGGGGTGATGATTGCCAGCAAGCCTTTATCTGCCGCCAGTGAAACGGCTGAAAATGCCATTATTGATGCCAGTAAGGTAATTTTGACGAGAGGTAGGGTCATCGGTTATTCTCCACTTGAATAAATATTCACGTGCGATTTTATATTCAAACAGACTATGCGCCGACCTTTACGCGCCGTCCAATGCCGGATTGCTAAAAAGCGAAAACGATCACAGTTTGTCCTGCATTGTGATTTTGACCGCCCTGGTTAACAATATCGGGCAGAAGCAGAGAAGGAATAACTGATGGCTAAACAGGATGAACAGCGACTAATGGTAAAGATTGCCACACTTTACTATGTCGAAGGGATGAAGCAGTCAGAGATTGCCCAGTCGTTAAAACTGTCACAGTCTTTTGTCTCACGCATCCTGAATCGCAGCGTGAAAGAAGGTGTAGTGAAGATTAGCGTGGTGCCGCCTGCCAATGTCTTTCCCGAGCTGGAAAAAGCCATTGAGCAGATTTATAACCTGCCGCAAGCTATTGTGGTGGATGTGCCAGACAACGCGTCGGCGTTGCAGGTTAAACAGGCGATTGGTTCGGCGGCGGCACACTATCTGGAAACGCGTTTACGCGCTGATGAACTGATTGGCATCTCCTCCTGGAGCGGTACTATTCGCGCCATGGTCGATGCGCTGCATCCACTTAACGCGCCTTGTAAAGGTGTCATACAGTTGCTGGGCGGTGTCGGTGCCAACGGCAACGTGCAGGCGACAATTTTAACGCAAAATCTGGCGGCGCTGTTGGATTGTCCGGCATGGTTATTGCCTTCCCAATCGATTGAGCATTCGGTAAGCGATCGACAGCGCCTGGCGGCAAATGTCGATGTGGCTGAAGTGCTGCGTAAGTTTGACGAGGTAGATTTAGCGATTGTCGGTATTGGCGATCTGGAGCCTTCGGCGCTGCTGCGTAACTCTGGCAATTATTACGATGAAGAGATGCTGCGTATCCTCGCTGAACGCGGCGCGGTTGGCGATATTTGTTTGCACTACTTTGATGATACGGGCAAGCCGGTTTTGCATACCGACGAGGATCCGGTGATTGGTATGGAACTGGCGCAGGTTAAACAGTGTCCGCAAGTGGTGGCGCTGGCTGGGGGCACGGATAAAGCCCAGGCCATTCGCGGCGCGCTGCGCGGTGGCTATGTAAACGTGTTGATCGTGGATTATCCGACCGCGCGGTTATTGCTGGAGTAGCTGAACAGCGCACTTCTGCCGGGCCGTCAAATCGTTCGATAGGCCGTGGTTACTTTCCACAAATAGCGCGGCGCCTGCGCGGCGGGATGTTTATTCTGCACATGCTGGTAAAACTCATCGGGCGACATCGCATTGATCATCGCAATGGCACGATCGCGATTAGGTGAAAATGTACGCAACAGCGCACCGGCGCCATTGGCATAAGACACGATGGTTGCATAGCGCAGCGTCAGCGGGTTGCGAATGCCTGACAGCGCCGAATCCTGCAAAATTTTCAGATAGGCTGTACCAATATCGATATTTTTCGCCGGATCACGCAATTCAGCGTTTGACGGCTGACCACGACGCCCCTGAGTGCGGTACACCTCGCGCCCAGCGGTAGAGGCTTTAATCTGCATTAATCCCACCGCATTAGAACGGCTTACCACGGTTGGATTCCCACCCGATTCGACACTAATAATGGCGCTGATCAACTTTTCATCAACGCCATAATGACTGGCGGCATTTTCGGTGAACAGAGCCCAGGCGTCATTGACACTGGAAGGCGGTGCCTGGGTTAAGGGCGTGTTTTTCTCTTTGACGTAGGTTTGTGGCGGTTCGCTGGCACAGCCAGTCAGAAGTAAAGCCGAGAGCACAACGCAGCGAATTTTCAGCAATTTTTCATCTCGTCGCAGGGATCACGCGAGCTATCATACCTGGCGCGCCGTTCAGCAAAATTACCATTTATCCTAAATACATAAAAAAGGGGAGCGTGGGATGACTTCACCGCCACTTTTCGTCATCATCGCCAGAAAATACACCCCGCTAACAGCAGGAAAGCGTTATGATTCCCCGTTCAATCCATCTCATCTCCCCTTCCGGTTATTGTCACAATCAGCCTGCAGCGAAACGCGGGGTTAATTATCTGCGTGATGCCGGGCATCAGGTAGAAAATGACAAGGTCATTGCGCGCCGGTTCCAGCGTTTTGCCGGAACCGATGCCGAACGACTGGCAGATATTAATCAGCTCGCACAGCTTGAAACGCTGCCGGATATTGTACTGGCGGTGCGCGGCGGCTATGGTGCCAGCCGCCTGCTTGAAGCAATCGATTATATCGGCCTGCAACGCCGGTTACTCAACCAACCGCTGGCCCTGTGTGGACACAGCGACTTTACCGCCATTCAGTTAGCGCTGTTGGCGCAGGTGGGATTGATCAGCTTTAGCGCGCCGATGCTGGCAGGAAACTTTGGCGCGGAGGCTTTATCTGATTTTACCCTGCAGCACTTTTGGCAGGCGTTATCATCGCCTACAGTCAATGTGGCGTGGCAAAGCACGACGCCGGATAATGGCAACTGGCAGGGTACGCTATGGGGCGGCAATCTGGCGATGATCTGTTCGTTGATCGGGACGCCGTGGCTGCCGCAAATTGAGAACGGTATTCTGGTCATTGAAGATGTGAATGAGCATCCGTTTCGCATTGAACGCATGCTCATTCAGCTCCAGCAGTGCGGCATTCTGGCGCGGCAGCGCGCTATTGTCACGGGCAGCTTTACCAGCACGGCGCTCTCGGCATATGACAACGGCTTTGATTTTTCTACCGTCTGGCAGCGTATCCGTGATACAAGCGGCCTGCCGGTTATCAGCGACTTAACCTTTGGTCACGCCCCGGATACCGTAACATTACCGTTAGGCGCCAGCGCACGTTTGCAGGTGATGCAGGGCCAGGCGCAGCTGCAGGCGACCGGACATCCCGTTTTGCGCTAAACCTTATGGTTTGGGAGATCGACATTGAAGCCGCTGTATGACGATTTGTGGATCTCAACCCCGGAATTTCCGGTGGAAGATGCTGTGAATGACTTAATGATGCACGGGTTTATGCTGCGCCATCCGCGCGGCAACCTGTTAATTGGGCGAGTAGAAAATCCGCTGGACCATGAAGTGTTAGCGGATGCCGGAGGCGTGATCCGTCACTATTTCACCCACTGGCATGAGTCTGCACCCGGCGCTGCGGTGATTCAGCAGCGTTTTAATAGCGCATTGTATTGCCATAATCGCTCGCTCGGGCCAGTGAGCCGTTATGTGGAGCCGGACGATACCTTCAGTCAGCCGGAAACCCACTTCGGTGATTTTCATCTGCTGCCAACACCAGGCCATACGCCGGGCAGCTGCAGTTTTCTCTATCATTCACCGCTGGGTCTGACTTATCTGTTCGTCGGCGATACCATTACGCGTTCGCACGATCGCTGGGTGACCGTGTTAGTCCCGGACAGTAACCCCACCGAACTACAACAGTCGCTGGAATTTTTGCGCATATTACGACCGGATGTGGTGTTGATGAGTACCACAGTACCACGCGCGGGCATCTTTCGTGGCAAAAAGTGACGCTGCAAAGCTGGCTGGCAGCCATTGATGAAGCGGAGCAACAGCCGCTGGATCTGCGCCAGCAGCCGCTATTTTGATTACAGCATTTTACTCAGGTAATGGGGCTGGTGGTGATGAGGATAATGGTCGAGACTAAAACGCAGCGTATAACCCAATTTCTCGTAAAACGGACGAGCCTGAAAGCTGGCAGTATCGACCTGAGCATATAAACAGCCGCGCTGGCGCGCTTCCTCTTCTGCCGCCTGAATCAGCTGTCGCTCCACCCCTTGACCACGCAACAGATCGCTCACCCACAACATATCAATACGCAGCCAGTTGCCGTAAGTAGAACCGGTCAATCCCGCCAGTTTTTTGCCGTTTGCATCGCTAACGAACACGCCGATGGTTTTGAACGTATCGATATTAATAAAACGGCTATTAAAAGCATTCAGGCCCAGACGAATTTCATCTAAATCGTGTTGCATAACCTTATCAGTGACGTTCAGCTGCATAGATGCTCCTGGCGTGGCGGGTTAAGAATGAGGGTGCTGGCTGTCGTCGTAGCGCTCCAGACTTAATACATCAACGTCACGCTTATCGGTGCGGCTACAGGGCAGCAGCTTATCGCTGCCGCGATAGACGAAGAAGATCTGTTCGCTGTTTTTGTTCACGATAAGCTGATCGCCATTACGAAAACGGGTGATGGCCACTTTGTCGCCGCCCTCAAGCCGCGTGCGCTGCTGACCGGACGCAATCTGGAAATGCCCTTGCGGCCACATCACAGTGCTGAGTCCGTATTCGGCGCGAGAAACAGTCATTACTGGGCGTCCGGGACAGTGGATTTGAAATTCGCTTTCACTCCAGGCTGGCGCAGTCTGGCAAGCCAGCAAAGTCGCGACAATAATTGCAGCCTTCATTCGGTTTCTCCGCTGAAGTTTTTTGATTTTACTGATTTTTTTAGCTTAACATAATCGAGGAGAGAAGAAAGGCAATCGGCTCGCGGGGAACGAGCCGAAAAAGTTCAGTCAGTTGCCAACAGAAGACATATCTTTCAATTGATCCCGGTTGATTTGCTGCTCATGGCCGTAAATATCTTTATAGGAGATCATACCGGTATCTTCATCCACCTGCGGTTTGCCTTCAACCACTATGGTGCGGCCATCATTCGTGTGAAGAACATGGTCGTTTGCACAGCTCGCCAGCATGAAACCGCTGGTAATGAGTCCAATCAGCATCAGCGTCTTTTTCATGGAATACCCCTTGGTTGTAAAATACCAAGTTTAGCACAGCGTAAAATAATTGAGACCAGGAAAAGGTAGAATACCAGCAAAAGTCGCATCGCGTCCTGCGATGCTGACCAGTGAAACGTTATTCTGCTGCGACTTCCGCCGCAACTAACATCAATGCTAACCCGGCGTAATCGCGATCGTACGCCTGCATGACTTCACGAATTGCATCGGCACATGCGTTAACCTGCTGCTTTCTCTCAGCCTCAAGCTTTTCAATCGCATGCCGAACAATCATTAGACTGGCTTCTTCTTCTTTCATCATTTATCCCTGAATTTGCTTAACTGGTGCGCAAAGATGGCAAGAGTACCGTTTATCTGCTACTAAAGTCACCCCTTTACATTTCTGTTGTTTAACAATTAAACAAATGCAAATGGGAACCTGTTTTAAAACTGCTATGATCAAGCTATAAGTGACGCAACGCGATAGAATCAGCGCCACACGATTCCGAGGGAATGATGTAGGAACAGGATTATGTTGCGACGCGGTATTTTCACATTATTTCTCCTTCTGACTGGATGCGCATCTGGGCCGCAGGGCGTTGATTGCCCTGGCGAAGTCACCACCCTGTATGGGCAACCGCTAGGACAAACGCATGGCCTTATTTTTGACCTGGTCAGCTCATTTTCAGTCAGTAAGAAGGATGTCACGGTACAGAGTGGGACATTGAAATCGTTGGATCGTTTCAGATATGTGCCTTCTGCTGTCACGCGCGAGGGTTATTATGCGCAGCGTCTTTCTGATAAACAGTTTCGTCTTATCAATCCTTATCAGGATACCCAGATTACCTGGACATGCCCTTAAAGGATGAATCCTGCCGCAAGATGGTTTATTGTCAGGAAATCTTAAATGAGAGGTCCTCTTCTCTTATGGAAAAGCGTCTGGATAATAACGGTTATATCGATTTCCCTTTCCCCACCACGCATAATGCTGATGGGTCAGTGAATCCCTGCGGAATCGATCTCACGCTCGAAACCGATCGTATCGAAGAGATTGCCGTGACTCGTCATTCCGCTAATTTGCGGCGGTTGCTGGAAGAGGTAAATTTGCAGGACGGCATATTTATGACGCTGGCCTGCGACTGGCAGCAAACGTCAGAGGCAATATGTGGATTTGTCGATGTGGCCTTTCGCCCGGTTTTGCTTCAGCACAACCATAACGAAGCCCTGCAGCTTGAACATGCCTTTTATAACTATCTCAGCGAACAGGAAACGCAGCATAACATGGCGGCGGATTCACTGGTGAACTATGCCCGCTCGGTGCTGGACTGGTGCTGGTCACCGCTGCGTCAGCGTCAGCGAGAATACGAAAAAATCACTATCCAGTATTATTGCCAGCAGGCTGAAGATGCTGAATGGTGTTTCGACCATTTGCGCCACTTCCTGGTAAGCTGGTATCCCCTTTCAACCCACCCTGCTTCGCCATAGCGGCAGGGAGCCGCACCGCTGTAGGTTCAGCTAAACGTTCGCGCTACCCATGGCGCATCTTTCCAGGCGGTGAAGGAAACGAGTAAAAGCCGTTTGCTCAAGCGTGCATTTCAACAATAAACGATAAAACCGGCCTGAAACCGGTTTTTTACATCAGAGTTTTACTAAACGAATCGCGTGTTCAAGGATACGTTGTTCATCACGTTCACTGTGTGAACGATGCTGTCGGGTGCGTTTTAACAGGTCAAATATTTTATCACGTCGGGTTTCCTGACCAGATTCAGCCAGCATGATCACAGCATCGCCAATGACCCGACAAACCTCATCATAATCGTCTTCATTCAGCACATCACGTTTCATCATCCCTCCCTATTTCGCTGTGAGCGAATCTCTGTTTCGACAAGGTTAGACAGTAAACACTTAGCCTGCAAAGTTGTGGTCATTCACAGCCAGAAATGATTTTTACTGAATCATTTACGCTCTTTTTCCGCGGATCCGGCCACATTTGCTACGCTTTTAGAGTGTAACTAAAACCAAGGAGATAAAGATGTCAGGAAAAATCGAAGATGCAGTAAAAGAAACGGCGGGTGCTGCACAGGAACAATGGGGTGAAGCAACGAATTCACCTAAGCATCAAGTGAAAGGTGCCGCGCGTCGTTATACTAACCAGGCTAGCTATGCGGCCCGCGATGCAGCGGATTGCATTAAAGACCAGGTTCAGTCGAACCCGTTTGCCGGGATGGCTGTTGCCGCAGGCGTCGGTGTTTTCATCGGCTTTCTGCTGGGACGCAAATAATCCCTTTTACTCACGGAAGCCACTGGCTTCCGTTTTGTTTTCTTTGCCCTTGCTGCTCCCTCCTCTTCTTTTGCCAGACATGGCCCTTAACCAATCGCTAAAAATTTATTACATTTAGTTTTAGGATAAACCCTATGAAAAATAACGCTATTTTTCTGAGCAGATGCATTTCCTTGTCTATGCTTAATGTTTCCTCAGCTTAGAAACGCCTTTGTTAACTTTTCAGAAAAGGGGATCACATGAAGAGAGCTTCAGCATTACTGCTGGTCGTCGCAACGCTAACTGCCCTGGCCGGTTGTTCACATCGCAGCAGCGCGGTGAAAGAAGATGGTCGTCCACATGCGCCAGGTGGCCAGGCATCACCAGGCGGCACGCTGGGTTCAGGTCCGGTAGGTCAGCCCCAGTCCTGATGTTAAAAAAGCCGGCCAGCGCGCCGGTTTTTACTTTTTTACTAACGGCTTATGACGATCGCTCCCACTACCAGCACAGCAAACATGATACCAAACGTAAGGAAGCCATGCTTTCTGGTATGTGACATCCCCACAAACACGGAAACGACCAGAAACAATAGCGTCAACGCCCCCGCCATCACCCAAAAAAGATACTGCTGATTTGCCATGGTTGATTCTCTCCGCACCCACATAAAACTGGGCAGATTGTATAACAATATCCACGCGCTTAATAATCGCGCCGTTTTGCCTGTATATGTTCAAATTTATAGGGCGACGTCTTCGGGAGATGCTGGCAGCGCCTCCACGTTCTGAATAGAGGACGCACGTAGAAAAGCTAATATTTCTCATGACGATGCGGAATTTAGTGCCTCATCACCCATCACCCGCTCCATAACCTTCTCAGCCCGGCGCAACGTCGTTACTGCCCGTTCGCCGGGGCTTCTTTATGCAGCAAACCGACGCTATCTATTTGTGTGCAGATAGTGTTCGCTAATGTCTGTTAGGGCTTTACCCATATCTGGAACAGGAGAGCGGTTTATTATCACGCATTAGCGCCATCTTCTTCCTTCTTTCCAGCCATGCGAGAGAAAATGTTGAACTGGATCGACACCTGCTGCAGCCACATCTTTGTGAATTGCCAAATAAAGTTTAGGATCAAAACCCTCTGGCGTTTTAGTAGGTTTGTATTTTTCTACAATCTCTTCCTTCATTAATATCAGGTCGTTAATCTTCCTCTCTACTTCATTCTCAATATTCTTTATATTTTTTATTTTTTCGAAAAGTGGCATTGCACCTGACAAAGAGGGTGACCATGATCGCGTGCTGAAATCACGCTTACTTTGGATAGGCCATTGATGATATTGTGATTCATTATTATTAATGACTATTTTGTTAATTTTGATACCTGTCATTAACTCCGAATAAACTAAGGATAGCTGATCTCTTCTACTGTATCTTAAAATTTTCCCATACCACGTTTCCATTAATTCTATTACGTCAGGTTCCATATGATTTCTTATTATCATTCCGGCCCAATAGGGTTTACGATGAAGGGCATCAGGGCAAATTATTTGATAATGATTCATCTGCTCAAATAATCGAGCCGAATCATCTAGCCCTGACTGAACAACGGCGAAAAATTCCTCATAAACACTGTTTCTGAAAGAGTGTATTGAAAAAGAAACATTGCCAGCTTTTCAAAAGTCTTTAATCAATTTAACAGGGTCAACAAGTAGCTTAACCGTATTATCTATATATACTGAGCTTTTAAATTCCGGCAGGAATTTATGTGGATTGACTTTCACCATCCTTTGACTTCTTACCGAGTCAAGAGGGAAGGCAGGTTTTACAATTCTAATCTCCCAGGTATCACTGGTAATATTTTCATCATCGGTAAAACAAATCTTTTTAACTTTTGACGCTTTTGCTTCGCCTTGCAACTCATTTAATTCCTCATAACCACCAAAAACGCCAGTATAAAGACAATATGAGCCAGCAGTAAAAATCATATCTAGTCCTAAATTTTTTCAATCAATATATTAAAGAATACATAATTTTCTAACCGGTCTAAAGGAAATAGCGGATAAAAATGACATTTATCCACCGTATTTTGAGCCTTTAATATTTTACTTCATGTCAAATGAATTCCACTGGCCAAACGAACATATTATCAGTGTTCGCATCCAAACGGCTAATCACGATGCGGACTTGCAAAGCAGCAAGAAGCTTCTCTGTACTTGTTAACACAATGAGAGAGTTTTGGGCCAGAAAGAAATCAAGGCTCAGGGAGAATGGAACCCCGCCCACTTTCCACAAACAGAAAGCTCTGGCAGAACCTCTTTAACACGGTCAGGATGTAGATAATCAGCGACGGCCTCGTCATAAAAGCCAGTTCAGACCGATAAAGATAACAATGGCAGAGGAAAGAACTGTCTTGTTTTGGCGGTATAAAGGACGTATTTATTAAGCTGTTTTGCAGAAGGTTTTTGCAGAAAGAATGATGAACGGGTGAAATCACACCGACCGCCATAAGAGAGGTCGGAGTGAAAGTACGTCTGTTATTACATATTTTCGATAATCGCGTTGCCAAACTCTGAACATTTCAGCAGCTTAGCGCCATCCATTAGACGTTCGAAATCGTAGGTCACGGTTTTGTTGGCGATAGCGCCTTCCATGCCTTTAACGATCAGATCGGCGGCTTCGAACCATTCCATGTGACGCAGCATCATTTCTGCAGACAGAATAACCGAACCTGGATTCACTTTATCCTGGCCCGCATATTTAGGCGCGGTGCCATGAGTCGCTTCGAACAGCGCACATTCGTCACCGATGTTTGCACCCGGCGCAATACCGATTCCACCCACCTGCGCCGCCAGGGCGTCAGAAATATAGTCACCGTTCAGGTTCATACAGGCAATCACATCGTACTCCGCTGGACGCAGCAGGATCTGTTGCAGGAACGCATCCGCAATCACGTCTTTAACGATGATCTCTTTGCCGGTGTTCGGGTTGTTAAATTTCATCCAGGGGCCGCCATCGATCAGCTCACCGCCGAACTCTTCTTTCACTAACTGGTAGCCCCAGTCTTTGAAAGAACCTTCGGTGAATTTCATGATGTTGCCTTTGTGAACCAGCGTCAGTGAATCACGATCGTTGGTGATGGTATATTCAACCGCTGCACGAACCAGGCGCTTAGTGCCCTCTTCTGAACACGGCTTCACGCCAATACCACACTGCTCTGGGAAGCGAATTTTCTTCACGCCCATTTCTTCGCGCAGGAATTTGATCACTTTATCTGCTTCAGCAGAACCGGCTTTCCACTCGATACCCGCGTAGATGTCTTCAGAGTTTTCGCGGAAAATCACCATGTCGGTCTCTTCTGGACGCTTAACCGGACTTGGCGTGCCTTTGTAGTAACGCACCGGACGCAGACACACGTACAGATCAAGTTCCTGGCGCAGAGCAACGTTCAGAGAACGAATACCGCCGCCCACTGGCGTCGTCAGCGGGCCTTTGATGGCAACACGATATTCTTTGATTAAATCGAGGGTTTCTTGCGGCAGCCAGACATCCTGACCGTAAAGTTCAACAGATTTTTCACCGGTGTAAATCTCCATCCAGGAGATTTTTCGCTCGCCGTTGTAGGCCTTTTTCACAGCGGCATCAACCACTTTCAGCATAACAGGTGATACGTCAACACCAATACCATCACCTTCAATGTAAGGAATGACCGGGTTATTCGGGACCACCAGTTTTCCCTGATCCAGAGTGATTTTTTGACCTTCCGCCGGAACAACTACTTTGCTTTCCATTAACCTCTCCTTCGAGCGATTTTTTGTTAATGATTTGTAAGATGCGCGTCAATACTACTTGAATATTTCCGCTACGCCAATCACCGCAATTTCGCGTTATAATGCGCCGATTGTTTCTGACTGCAAAGCCCATGCGAAAAACTTCTCAACGAATTCACCCGGATAAACGATTCAGCCGCCCATCACGCCTTGCGCGGCGTTCCCCTTCGCGCCCCGCTACGCCACGGCGCGTCATACTCTTTAACAAACCTTTTGATGTTCTGCCGCAGTTCACTGATGAAGCTGGACGCCGGACGCTGAAAGATTTTGTCAGCGTCAGCGGGGTTTATGCCGCAGGTCGCCTTGATCGCGACAGCGAAGGTTTACTGATCTTAACCAACGATGGCGCCTTACAGGCCGCGTTAACACAGCCGGGCAAGGGCACCGGAAAAACCTATTTCGTCCAGGTCGAAGGCGAACCGCAGGAAGAGGATCTTCAGCCGCTGCGTGATGGCGTTAATCTGAAAGATGGCCTGACGCGACCAGCAGGTATCGAAAAAGTCACCGAACCCGCCTGGTTATGGCCACGTCAGCCCCCGATTCGTGAGCGCAAAAATATTCCCACGCAATGGCTAAAAATCACTTTATACGAAGGACGAAATCGTCAGGTGCGCCGTATGACGGCGCATATTGGCTTCCCTACGCTGCGCCTGATCCGCTACGCGATGGGGCCTTATACGCTGGATACACTTGCACCCGGAGAATGGCGCGATATTACCGAATCGATCTAAATGTTCAGTGCTTTTTATAACGTCAGGTTAACAATTACGGAGATTCGATGTTTAAACCTCATGTCACTGTCGCGTGTTTAGTCCAGGCCGAAGGCGAATTGTTAGTGGTTGAAGAACGAATCAACGGTCGCGCAACCTGGAATCAGCCGGCTGGTCACCTGGAAGCCAATGAAACGCTTTTAGCCGCTGCACAGCGCGAATTGGTCGAAGAGACCGGCATCAACGCCCCGATGCAGTATTTTCTTGGTGTTCAGCAGTGGATCGCGCCGGATAATACGCCTTTTGTGCGCTTTCTGTTTGGGCTGGACCTGGCTAAGAAGTTGCCAACCGCACCGCAGGACAGCGATATTGATTGCTGCTGGTGGCTACCGCCAGCCCAGATCCTGTCTGCCCCCGTCCTGCGTTCACCCTTAGTCGCGGAAAGCGTACGCTTATGGCAGCAAGGCGCACGTTACCCGTTGCATCTGATCAGCCCGTTTAACTGGCCGTTTCACGAAGGTGCGCGCCACGCCGACGCATGATAGAATACGCCGCCTGTTTTAATGTTATGCGAGCCTGTGATGTCCGACTTTGACCAGAATGACAGCCTGAACAACCGCCAGAAAAAAGTGATCGTCGGTATGTCCGGCGGCGTCGATTCTTCCGTTTCCGCCTGGTTACTGCAACAGCAGGGGTATCAGGTAGAAGGTCTGTTCATGAAGAACTGGGAAGAAGATGACGGCGAAGAATATTGTACCGCCGCGGACGATCTGGCCGACGCTCAGGCAGTATGCGACAAGCTCGGCATCAAGCTACATAAAGTTAACTTTGCTGCGGAATACTGGGATAACGTCTTTGAACACTTTCTCGCAGAGTATAAAGCGGGCCGCACGCCGAACCCGGATATTCTCTGTAATAAAGAAATCAAGTTCAAAGCCTTTCTGGAATTCGCGGCAGAAGATCTCGGGGCAGATTTTATTGCCACGGGCCACTACGTGCGTCGTCAGGACATTGACGGTGAAAGTCATTTGCTGCGCGGCCTCGATGGCAATAAAGATCAAAGCTATTTCCTCTACACCCTTAGCCACCAGCAAATTGCCCAGAGCCTGTTCCCGGTTGGCGAACTGGAAAAGCCGGAAGTGCGACGTATCGCCGGGCAGCTGGATCTGATTACGGCTAAAAAGAAAGATTCCACAGGCATCTGTTTTATCGGCGAGCGCAAATTCCGCGACTTCCTCGCGCGCTATTTGCCTGCACAGCCCGGTGAAATCGAAACTGTAGACGGCCATATCGTTGGTGAACATCAGGGTTTGATGTATCACACGCTGGGCCAGCGCAAAGGCTTAGGCATCGGCGGCATGAAAGAGAGCAAAGACGATCCCTGGTATGTTGTTGATAAAGATGTCGCGCGCAATCGCCTGATTGTGGCCCAGGGCGGCGACCATCCGCGTCTGATGTCGGTGGGCCTGATTGCTCAGCAGCTGCATTGGGTCAACCGTCAGCCGATTACCGCCCCGCTGCGCTGCACGGTGAAAACCCGTTACCGCCAGAATGATATTCCCTGTGAAATTATCCCGCACGGCGATGATCGTATTGAAGTCCGTTTCGACGATCCTGTGGCTGCGGTCACGCCGGGCCAGTCTGCGGTGTTCTATCTTGGCGAGGTTTGTCTTGGCGGCGGTATTATCGAAGAACGCCTGCCATGGGCAGTTGCTTAATGTTGGCCTTACGACGCGTACACAGGAGTAACCGTGGCTAAGAACTATCAAGAGATTACGCTGGCGCTGGCCGGTATTTGCCAGGCCGCACATCTGGTGCAGCAGCTTGCGCACCAGGGACACTGCCCCTCCGCACCGCTCAGCGTGTCGCTGCGCAGCATGCTGGACCTGAACCCGTCCTCCACGCTGGCGGTCTTTGGCAACAACAAAGCCAATTTGCGCCTGGGTCTGGAGACGCTGATGGCGGTACTGAACAGCAGCAGTCGACAGGGGGCAGGAGCAGAATTAACGCGCTATACACTCAGCCTGATGGTGCTTGAACGTAAGCTGAGCGCCAATCGAACGGCAATGGCAACGCTGGCACAGCGCATTGGTCAGCTGGATCGTCAGTTAGCCCATTACGAACTGGAGTCAGATACCATTTTGAGCGCAATGGCAGCTATCTATGTCGATGTGATTAGCCCGCTCGGGCCGCGTATTCAGGTCACCGGTTCACCCTCAGTTTTACAAAATTCACAATTGCAGAACAAAGTGCGCGCCACGCTGCTGGCGGGTATTCGCGCCACTGTGCTTTGGCAGCAGCTCGGCGGTGGCCGTCTGCAGCTGATGTTTTCGCGCCAGCGTCTGCTGCGTGAAGCAAAAACCCTTTTATCCCGGCTGCCACTGACTGACTAAGTCAGCGCGGCATTTTTGTTTAATGATTCAGGAGTTGCACTGATGGAATTATCCTCTCTGACCGCCGTCTCACCTGTCGATGGTCGTTACGGCGATAAAGTCAGCCCGCTGCGTGCGATTTTCAGCGAATACGGTTTGCTGAAATTCCGCGTTGAGGTTGAAGTACGCTGGTTACAAAAACTGGCTGAGACCGCAGAGATCAAGGAAGTTCCTGCATTTGATGCCGACGCAAACGCTTTCCTTGACGCGCTGGTGGCTAATTTCAACGAAACTGACGCCGCACGCATCAAAACTATCGAACGTACTACCAACCACGACGTTAAAGCGGTTGAATATTTCCTGAAGGAAAAAGTGGCAAATGTGCCTGCCCTGCATGCGGTATCGGAATTTATTCACTTTGCCTGTACCTCCGAAGACATTAATAATCTGTCCCACGCTCTGATGCTAGAAACGGCGCGGTGCGAGGTGATTCTGCCTTACTGGCAGCAGCTGATTGATGCAGTGAAAGGTCTGGCGCAGGAATATCGCGACATTCCACTGCTGTCGCGTACTCACGGCCAACCGGCTACGCCTTCAACAATGGGTAAAGAGATGGCAAACGTCGCTTACCGTATGGAGCGTCAGCTGCGTCAGTTGGGCCGCATTGAAGTGCTGGGTAAAATCAACGGTGCCGTTGGCAATTACAATGCTCACCTGGCCGCTTATCCGGACGTGGACTGGCATCAGTTGAGCGAAACCTTTGTGACTTCGCTGGGCATTACCTGGAATCCCTACACCACCCAGATCGAGCCGCACGACTACATCGCAGAAATGTTTGACTGCATCGCACGTTTCAACACTATTCTGATCGATTTTGATCGCGATATTTGGGGCTACGTGGCGCTGAATCATTTCAGACAGAAAACTGTCGCTGGCGAAATTGGTTCATCTACCATGCCGCACAAAGTCAACCCAATCGACTTCGAAAATTCTGAAGGTAACCTGGGCCTGGCTAATGCGGTAATGCAGCATCTGGCAAGCAAACTGCCGGTTTCACGCTGGCAGCGCGACCTGACCGACTCCACCGTATTACGTAACCTTGGCGTGGGTATCGGTTATGCGTTAATCGCTTATCAGGCCACGCTGAAAGGCATCTCTAAACTGGAAGTGAACCGCGATCGTCTGCTTGATGAACTGGATCACAACTGGGAAGTACTGGCTGAGCCTATTCAGACTGTCATGCGCCGCTACGGCATTGAAAAACCGTACGAGAAGCTGAAAGAGCTGACGCGCGGTAAGCGCGTTGATGCTGCCGGTATGCAAGCCTTTATCGACAGCCTGGCCCTGCCAGAAGAAGAAAAAGTCCGCCTGAAGCAGATGACACCCGCCAACTATATTGGCCGTGCTATCCAGATGGTAGACGATCTGAAATAATCTCCTTACCCAGGCCGGTTCACGCCGGTCTGTGTTAACCTGCTGTTTAGTTCACTTCACGTATACTTCTTTCAATTCATTCTGTTCTGCTGGTAAGGAAATTCTATGCGTGTTTTGGTTGTGGAAGATAATGCTCTGCTACGCCATCATCTCGCGGTTCAACTGCGAGAAATGGGCCATCAGGTTGATGCCGCCGAAGACGCCAAAGAGGCCGATTACTTTCTACAGGAGCACCTGCCCGACATCGCCTTAGTCGATCTGGGTTTACCGGATGAAGATGGCATGTCGCTCATTCGCCGCTGGCGTAGTGATGCTGTACGTCAGCCCATTCTGGTGCTCACCGCCCGCGAAGGCTGGCAAGCTAAGGTAGAAGCCCTGGAAGCCGGTGCTGACGATTACGTAACTAAACCCTTTCATATCGAAGAAGTGGCGGCTCGCCTGCAGGCATTAATGCGCCGCAATAGCGGCCACGCTTCTCAGGTTATCGATATGGCCCCGTTTCAGGTTGATCTGTCGCGACGCGAAATCACAATTAACGAACAGCCGGTCAAATTAACTGCGTTTGAATACACCATCGTTGAAACGCTGATTCGCAATGCAGGCAAAGTGGTAAGCAAGGATTCGCTGATGCTGCAGCTTTATCCCGATGCCGAGCTACGCGAAAGTCATACCATTGATGTTTTAATGGGCCGCTTACGCAAAAAAATTCTGGCTTTGCATCCCACTGAAGTGATCGCCACCGTGCGTGGACAAGGCTATCGCTTTGATCTGTAAATATGTACTGGCTTAAACGCTATCGTCCCATTTCGCTGCGCGCCCGCTTTCTGCTGGCGTCCGCCGCCATTGTCCTGTTCCTGTCGCTGTCTTATGGCATGGTGGCGGTGATTGGTTACGTCGTCAGTTTCGACAAAAATACCTATCGCGTGATGCGTGGTGAAAGTAACCTGTTTTTTACCCTTGCCCAATGGAAAGATAACCGGCTGACGATAGCTCAACCTGAACGGATGACGCTTAACTTTCCAACGCTGGTTTTTATCTATGACGAACAGGGCAAACTGCTCTGGCAGCAGCGCGACGTGCCTGAGATCCGTAAAAAAATCCGGCGCGACTGGCTGCTGAAGCCTGATTTTTATGAGATTGATACCAGCAATCGCACCAGTCTGGCGGCGATGGGTAACAATATTTCCGCACAGCGACGACTGGATGCCTGGGACACCGATAGCGACGATACGTTTATCCACTCGGTCGCCGTTAATCGCTACGACGCCACGACGAACCTTCCCGCGTTAACTATCGTGGTGATTGATTCCATTCCCCAGGAGCTGCAACACTCCGATGTGGTCTGGTCCTGGTTCAGCTACGTTTTTGCGGCCAACCTGATTTTAATTATTCCGCTGCTGTGGCTGGCTGCGCACTGGAGCCTGCGTCCCATTGGTCATCTGACCCAGCAGGTACGCGAGCTGGAAACCAGCCTGCGTGAAAATCTGGATGACCATCCTCCGCAGGAATTACAAAGCCTGGTGCGTAACCTTAATCTGTTGTTAACCAACGAGCGCCAGCGCTATACGCGCTATCGCACCACCTTGTCGGATCTCACCCACAGTTTAAAAACGCCGCTGGCGGTGCTGCAAAGTACGTTGCGTTCATTACGCAGTGGTAAAGAACTGACCATTGAGCAAGCCGAACCGGTGATGCTGGAACAGATCAGCCGCATTTCTCAACAGATTGGCTACTATCTGCATCGCGCCAGCATGCAGGCCGATCACAACCCTTTGCAACGCGATTTGCATTCGGTTTCGGGCCTGCTCGACAGTTTATGTTCCGCGCTAAACAAGGTTTATCAGCATAAAGGCGTCGCGATTACCCTTGATATTTCACCCGAACTGACGTTTGTTGGCGACCAAAATGATTTTATGGAAGTGATGGGCAATGTGCTGGATAACGCCTGTAAATATTGTCTGGAATTTATTGAAGTCAGAGCCCATCAAACCGAAAAATCGTTGTATATCTATATTGATGATGACGGCCCCGGCATTCCTGAAAGCAAGCGCGATTTGATCTTCGTTCGCGGTCAACGCGCCGATACGTTACGACCGGGACAGGGGCTTGGCCTGGCGGTGGCGCGAGACATCCTTGAGCAATATGCCGGCAAGATTATTGCTACCAACAGTTCACTGGGCGGTACGCGTATGGAAGTGGTTTTTCAGCGCCAGGAACTCGTACATCGCCGCGAGTAGAAAGGCGCGCGGGCTGTTATACTTGCAGGCATTTACAGCCCTAAGCGGAACCTTATATGGACTATCAGCTCGATCTCAACTGGCCCGATTTTATCCAGCGTTACTGGCAAAAACGTCCGGTGGTATTAAAGCGTGGCTTCAAAAACTTTATCGATCCCATTTCTCCTGATGAGCTGGCTGGCCTGGCCATGGAAAATGAAGTCGATAGCCGATTGGTAAGCCATCAGGATGGCAAATGGCAGGTTAGCCACGGCCCGTTTGAAAGTTACGATCATCTGGGCGAAAGCAACTGGTCATTGCTGGTGCAGGCGGTAAATAACTGGCACGAACCTTCAGCTGCGTTAATGCGCCCGTTCCGCTTTCTGCCTGACTGGCGCATCGACGACTTAATGGTTTCGTTTGCCGTGCCGGGCGGTGGCGTTGGCCCGCATCTCGATCAGTACGATGTTTTTATTATTCAGGGTACCGGCCGTCGTCGCTGGCGTGTTGGTGAAAAAATACCCATGAAGCAGCACTGTCCGCATCCTGATCTGCTTCAGGTCGAGCCGTTTGATGCCATTATTGATGAAGAGATGGAACCGGGCGATATTCTGTATATTCCACCTGGGTTCCCACACGAAGGCTATTCACTGGAAAGTGCCATCAACTATTCCGTTGGCTTCCGGGCGCCCAGCGGCCGGGAACTGATCAGCAGTTTTGCGGATTACGCGCTGGCTAATGAATTAGGCAGTTACCGTTTTACCGACCCGGACGTGCCATCACGCGATTGCCCTGCACAGATCCTGCCACAGGAGCTTGAAGGGATACGCCAGGTGATGCTGGATGTTATTAACCAGCCGACGCATTTTGCCCATTGGTTTGGTGAATTTATCTCTCAATCGCGTCATGAACTGGATGTCGCGCCGCCGGAACCCCCTTATCAGCCGGATGAAATTTACGATGCGCTGCAACAGGGCGATGTGCTTTCTCGCCTCGGTGGTCTGCGTGTGTTAACGATTGGCGATGCGGTATACGTGAATGGCGAGCGTATCGAGTGTTCACACCCGGACGTCCTGACGGTGCTGGCGCATCATCAGGAAATTACGCTGGAGGAGCTGGGCGACGCGCTGGACGATCCGTCGGTACTGGCACAGATCGCCGCGCTGGTGAACGCCGGTTACTGGTATTTCAGCGGCGAATAATAACGTGTTTGTGCGCACCGGACTCAACTGAAGCGGTGCGCACAGTTCAGTTAGTTCTGCTTCTGGCCTGCCAGCTCAGCCAGACGCACAATCACCTCAACCGACTGCGCCATGATATTCAGAGATGCGAACTCATGCTTGCCATGGTAATTATATCCGCCGGTAAACAGGTTCGGGCAGGGCAATCCTTTCCAGGACAGCGCTGAACCGTCGGTGCCGCCGCGAATCGGTTTGACATTTGGCTCAATACCACAATCGCGCATCGCCTGTAATGCCAGATCAATAATATGTGGGAAGGGCTCAACCTTTTCACGCATATTGCGATAGCTATTATTCATGTCTACCTTCACCGAACAGTCTGGATGCAGACCCTGGCTTATCTGCTGTGCAATCTGTTTCAGCGTCTGCTTACGCTGCTCAAAGCTTTCCGTATCAAAGTCCCGAATGATATAGAGCAATTCAGCGTGTTCTACGGTGCCTTTCATCTGATGCAGATGGTAGAAACCTTCGTAGCCCTCTGTGTATTGCGGTTTCTCTTTGGCGGGCACTGCCATATGGAATTGCGTCGCTAATTCCAGTGCATTTACCATGACGCCTTTCGCCGTGCCGGGATGCACGTTATTACCCACAATTTTTACCGTCGCTGAGGCCGCGTTGAAATTCTCAAATTCAAATTCGCCTATATCGCTGCCATCCACGGTATACGCCCAGTCAGCGGCAAAACCTTCCACATCGAAGTGTGACGTGCCGCGACCAATCTCCTCGTCGGGCGTAAAGGCAACGCGAAGCGCGCCGTGTGGAATATCCCCTTTCGCCAGACGCGCCATCGCCGTCATAATTTCCGCAATGCCAGCTTTATCATCTGCCCCGAGTAAGGTTTTGCCGTCAGTGGTAATCAGCGTGTGGCCGATGAGCTTATGCAGGACCGGAAACATCACCGGTGACAAAATTTCATTGCCATTACCAAGCGCAATATCGCCGCCGCGATAGTTTTCAATGATCTGGGGATTCACATTTTTCGCGGTGAAATCCGGCGAAGTATCCATATGTGAGATAAAACCAATCACCGGCGTGGGCCAGTCAACATTGGCGGGAAGCGTGCCCATAACACAGCAGTGATCGCTCAATGTGACGTCAATAAAACCCAGCGCCAATAACTCTTCCTGTAACTGACGTGCCAGTGTCCACTGGCCTTCACTGCTCGGCACCTGACGCGCCTGCGGTTTTGCCTGGGTTTCCACTGCCACGTAACGTAAAAAGCGCTCAAGTAACTGTTCCATTTGCCATCCTTAAAAAATTGCCATCAGTTATTATTCACTGACTGCCCAGACGCCTGATTGCGTCAAATCATTAACGAACAGGTTAGCGCTGTCTGAGCGGTTTCGGAAAGACGGGACAGGTAAAATCGCCAATAAAAATTTATTTATTGTGGCGAGCCAGGCAATAGCGTCACATAACAGTTTTTTATCGCGTTCATTTATAGGCAAAACATGGAATTAGCCTGTTTTTCAGGTATCACCCGCCCTTTCTTGCTGGCTGGTCGTATTAAACGACTATGCTGTAACCTATCGACCTATGACAGACTGAGACTAAAATGACGCAAACATGCGCGCACCAGGCGCTGGTTACGCTTTCTGGCATCAGTAAAGCTTTCGATGGCAAAACCATCATCAATGACTTTAACCTGACCATTTATCATGGTGAGTTTATTACCCTGCTCGGCCCGTCTGGCTGCGGTAAATCCACCATTTTGCGTCTGATCGCGGGTCTCGAACAGACCGACAGCGGCCATATCACTTTAGACAACCACGACATCACTGACACACCCGCAGAACATCGTCACGTTAATACGGTATTTCAGAGCTATGCGCTGTTTCCGCATATGTCGGTGTTTGAGAACGTTGCCTTTGGTCTGCGTATGCAGAAAACACCTGATGCTGAGATCACCACACGCGTCAATGAAGCGCTGGCGATGGTGCAGCTGGATGCGTTTGCCGAACGCCGTCCTCATCAGCTTTCAGGCGGCCAGCAGCAGCGCGTTGCCATTGCCCGTGCCGTGGTTAATCGTCCTAAAGTATTGCTGCTGGATGAATCGTTATCGGCACTGGATTACAAGCTACGCAGGCAGATGCAAAACGAGTTGAAAGCGCTGCAACGCAAACTCGGCATTACCTTTATTTTCGTCACTCACGATCAGGAAGAGGCGTTGACCATGTCCGATCGTATTGTGGTGATGCGCGAGGGCAAAATCGAACAAGATGGCACGCCACGCGAAATTTACGAAGAGCCCAAAAATCTGTTTGTTGCCCGCTTTATTGGCGAAATTAATGTTTTCGACGCCGAAGTGCTTGCCAGCGATAAGGCCCCTGTGGTGCGTGCGCGGGTAGAAAGTCGCGAACGCGATATTTATTGTCCTTTTCCGGTAAGTGCGGGCGACAGGCTGCACGTCATGTTGCGTCCGGAGGATCTGCGCGTCGAAGAGATCCATGACGACAGCGTGATTGAAGGATTAACCGGCTACGTTCGCGAACGTAACTACAAAGGCATGACGCTGGAATCGACCGTTGAACTGGAAAACGGTAAGCTGGTCACGGTTAGCGAATTTTTTAACGAAGACGATCCCGATTTTGACCATTCGCTGAACCAAAAAATGGCGGTGAACTGGGTCGCAAGCTGGGAGGTGGTACTGCCTCATGAAGCTGATGCGTAACCGTTTCCAAAAAAGCGCCATCGCGCTCATTGTCAGTTGGCTGACGCTGTTCGTCTTTCTGCCCAACCTGATGATTTTTGTCACCAGTTTTCTGACCCGTGATGATGCGCATTTTGTCAGCATGGTATTTACTTTCAGTAATTACACCCGCCTGCTCGATCCGCTCTACGCTGAAGTATTACTGCATTCACTGAATATGGCGTTTATCGCTACCGCCTGCTGTTTGCTGCTGGGGTATCCTTTCGCCTGGTGTCTGACTAAGCTGCCTGCGCGCCTGCGTTCACTGCTGCTGTTTCTGTTAATTGTGCCTTTCTGGACCAATTCATTAATTCGTATTTACGGCCTGAAAATATTTCTCAGCACTCGCGGCTGGCTCAATGATTTTCTGCTCTGGACTGGAGTTATCGATAAACCTTTTCGCATCATGTTCACCTCAGAAGCGGTGATCCTGGGCCTGGTCTATATCCTGCTGCCGTTTATGGTGCTGCCGCTCTACTCCTGCCTGGAAAAACTCGACAAAGCTTATCTGGAAGCAGCACGCGATCTTGGCGCCAGCAAGCTGCAAGCCTTTTTCCGCATTATTCTACCGTTGACTATGCCAGGCATCGTGGCGGGCTGCCTGTTGGTGATGATCCCGGCGATGGGCCTGTTTTACGTCGCTGATTTAATGGGCGGCGCAAAGAACCTGCTTATCGGTAACGTGATCAAAAGTCAGTTTCTGAATATTCGCGACTGGCCGTTCGGCGCTGCCACCAGCATTGTGATGACGATATTAATGGGCTTAATGCTGCTGATTTACTGGCGCGCCGCGCGCCTGCTGAATAAAAAGGTGGAATTAGAATGATGGCTCGCTGGTTACGCGGCGGTTTTATGGCCGTCATTTATGCCTGGCTTTATATTCCTATCGTGATCTTGATCGTTAATTCATTTAACGCATCGCGCTTTGGCATCAACTGGCAGGGTATAACCACGCAGTGGTACAGCCTGTTGTTTCGCAACGACAGCCTGATTCAGGCTGCACAGCATTCATTGATTATGGGCGTGCTCTCTGCCAGCTGCGCTACGCTTATCGGCTCGCTGACTGCGGTGGCGCTTTATCGCTATCGCTTCCGTGGTAAGCCCTTTGTCAGTGGCATGCTATTTGTGGTGATGATGTCACCCGATATTGTCATGGCAATCTCACTGCTGGTGCTGTTCATGCTCCTCGGCATTTCGCTCGGCTTCTGGTCACTGCTGTTTTCTCATATCACTTTCTGTCTGCCGTTTGTGGTGATCACCGTTTATTCGCGCCTCAAGGGCTTTGATGTGCGTATGCTCGAGGCTGCCAAAGATTTGGGCGCCAGCGAAACCACCATTTTACGTAAAATCTTACTGCCGCTGGCCATGCCAGCGGTGGCTGCGGGCTGGCTGTTAAGTTTTACCCTGTCGATGGATGACGTCGTGGTATCGTCATTTGTCACCGGTCCGACTTTCGAAATTTTGCCGTTAAAAATTTATTCAATGGTCAAAGTGGGCGTCTCACCCGAGGTGAATGCGCTCGCCACGATTTTGATGCTGCTCTCTTTGTTATTAGTGGCTGGTAGCCAGTGGTTGCTTCGTGACAAAACCAAAACCTAAAGGGGAATAATGATGATGAAATGGTCTCATTGGCTGGCGGCTGGAGCGCTGGCATTGAGCATGCAGGGCGCACACGCGGACGACAGCAAAACGCTCTATTTCTACAACTGGACCGAATATGTCCCGCCAGGGCTGCTGGAGCAGTTCACCAAAGAGACCGGCATCAAGGTGATTTACTCCACCTATGAATCTAATGAAAGCATGTACGCCAAGCTAAAAACCTGGAAAGACGGGGCATATGATTTAGTGGTGCCTTCAACCTATTTCGTTGCCAAAATGCGCAATGAAGGCATGCTGCAAAAGATCGACAAATCACAGCTAAGTAATTTTAAAAACCTCGATCCTGACCTGCTGAATAAGCCGTTTGATCCGAATAATGATTACTCCATTCCCTACATCTGGGGCGCAACAGCGATCGGGATCAATACGGATGAACTCGATCCCAAGAGCGTTACCCGCTGGGCCGACTTGTGGAATCCTGAGTACCGGCAAAGTCTGCTGCTGACCGACGACGCGCGTGAAGTCTTTCAGATGGCGCTGCGCAAGTTGGGCTACTCGGGCAATACGCGCGATCCACAACAGATTGAAGCGGCTTACGAAGAGTTGAAAAAGCTGATGCCAAACGTACTGGCTTTTAACTCAGACAACCCAGGCAATCCTTATATGGAAGGTGAAGTGAATCTGGGGATGATCTGGAATGGATCGGCTTACATTGCACGTCAGGCAGGCACACCGCTGCAGGTTATCTGGCCGAAGGAAGGCGGCATTTTCTGGATGGACAATCTGGCTATTCCGGCAAATGCTAAAAATAAAGAGGGCGCGCTGAAGCTGATTAACTTCCTGTTGCGCCCGGATGTAGCGGCAAAAGTTGCTGAAACGATTGGGTATCCAACACCGAATCTTGAAGCGAAAAAATTGCTGCCAAAAGCGGTGGCGGACGATCCCTCTCTTTATCCTTCAGCCGACGTGATTAAAAACGGCGAATGGCAAAACGATGTGGGTGATGCCAGCGTGCTGTACGAAACGCTTTTCCAGAAACTGAAAGCCGGACGTTAACCGGTACGGGCGGCCAACATGCCGCCCTGCTTTATTTGTATAAACCGCGCAGTAAGGTGTGCACAAACGCCGGCACCACTTCGCTGGCAAAGCCGTAATGGCTTTCGGCAAATTCATTGCCGACCTGGCTTGGCTCCAGGTTCAGTTCCACCGTATGCGCTCCCTGCAATTTGGCTTCATGCACGAACCCCGCCGCCGGATAAACATGGCCTGATGTGCCAATTGCAATAAATACATCAGCGTTTTCCAGCGCCTGATAAATTTCCTCCATACCGATGGGCATTTCACCAAACCACACCACATGTGGGCGGAGTGCTGAAGGAAACTGACAGCAGGTACAGCGATCGTCACTGGTGACATCGCCGGTCCACTCAATCACCTGACCGCTGGTTGCACAGCGCACCTTCAGCAATTCACCGTGCATATGCAGCACGCGTGTATTGCCCGCGCGCTCATGCAGATTGTCGATGTTTTGTGTTACCAGCAAAAAGTTGTCGCCGAGCACCTGCTCAAGCTCGGCTAATGCCAGATGCGCGGCATTAGGCTGAATTTCTGGCTGCTGCAATTGGTGGCGGCGTGCGTTATAGAAGCGCTGTACCTGCGCGGGATCGCGCGCAAAGCCTTCCGGTGTGGCAACATCTTCCACCCGGTGTTCTTCCCATAATCCGTCAGCGGCGCGAAAGGTGCGGATGCCTGATTCGGCAGAAATGCCCGCACCGGTCAGTACCACCACATGCGGCAGCGGGTGTGCAACCAGTTCAGCCTGACGATCGCGCTCAAAAATACGCTGGCGAAAGCGCTGATGCACTTTTCGCCGGGTCTTTTTCAGCCGGGCGAGTCGTAAGCGTCGACGTGGTGTGCGCATAAAGGCTCCTTGTGCAGCGGCTTCGGCGAGCCGCTATAAACAAATTTTTAGGCTAGCAGCCTGATAATAATGGTTGCGCATGACAGCACCATGCTACAAAAGCCGAAAATACGCGGCGCGCAGACGCATCCTGGCGCACCGCGTGATTCAGGCCATTATTGTCCACTCAGGACCCGCGCCGGAGCGATGCGGCTGGCGCGTCTTGCCGGATACCAACTTGCCACCAGGCTTAACAGGATGGCGGTGATAAGCACCGAAAAGACGTCAAACCAATGCAGTTCTGACGGCAAAAAATCGATAAAATAGATGTCGCCCGCCAGCAAATGATGTCCGGTAATATTTTCCAGCCCATGCACCAGCGTAGTCAGATTTAGCGCCACCAGTACGCCAACCACCACACCGCTGACGCTGCCGAGCAACCCTGCCAGCAAGCCGTACCAGATAAAAATGGCACGAATCAGACGATCTTTGGCGCCCAGAGTCCGCAACACCGCAATATCGCTGCTCTTGTCTTTCACGGCCATTACCAGCGTCGAAACGATGTTGAAACAGGCCACGCCAATCACCAGCACCATCGCCAGATACATAATGGCGCGGATCATCTGGATGTCGCGATACATATAGCCGTAAGTGCCAATCCAGCTTTTGATATAGACATAAGCGTGCGTCGCTTCACCCGCATCCCGCACCAGCTTGACGGCTTTAAAGGGATCGTCCATCTTCAGCGCAATGCCAGAAACATTTTCGCCCATATCCAGATAGTTTTGCGCATCGGCGAGCGGCACCAGCGCCAGGCTGTGATCCAGCATACCGCTGAGTTGCAGAATACCGCTGACCTGTAAGCGCACGCGCTTCGGCTGCAGCAGTTTATTATCACCGTCATTATTCGGGATCATGATGGTGATCCAGTCGCCCTGCCTGACGTTCAGCGATCGCGCAATACCGCCGCCCAGAATAATTTGCTGTTTGCCCGCGGCAAACGTTGACCATTTATTGTCTGCGACAAAACGTGGCAGCGCGCTCAGGCGCGGCTCCTGGGCTGGATCCACGCCTTTAACCTGTAACGCCTGCAATTTTGCGCCGTTTTCAATCAACCCGGTAAAATTGACGTAAGGCGCGGCAGCGGCAATACCCGGCACCTTTTCGATGGGGGCAATCATTGATTGCCAGTGCTGAAACGGCTGCTTAACCGCTTCGATTTCACCGTGTGGCACCACCGCAAGAATGCGGTTATTGAGTTCGCGCTCAAACCCGTTCATTGCGCTCAGGCCGATAATCAATACCGCCACGCCCAGCGCAATACCAAAAGTAGAGATCACCGAAATCAGCGAAACCATGCCGCCACGACGCCGGCCACGGCTAAAGCGCAGCCCCAACAGCAGCGATAAGGAAGACCCCATTACACCGCTCCTGCAAAGGTCAGTTGGTCACTCAACTGCCCATCACGCATTTTCATCTGGCGCGTCATGCGCTTAGCCAGCAGCAGATCATGCGTCACCACTAAAAATGCCGTGCCCTGGCGCACATTCAGTTCACCTAACAGCTCAAAGATGGCATCGGCATTACGCGCATCAAGGTTGCCGGTGGGTTCATCGGCCATAACCAGGCGCGGCTTATTCACCAGCGCACGGGCAATCGCGACGCGCTGGCGTTCCCCGCCAGATAATTCGGAAGGGCGATGCGTAGCCCGATGTTCAAGCCCGACGGCTTGCAGTATCTCACGCGCCCGATCCTGCGCTTCCGCTTTGCCGCTTTTACCAATTAGCAGCGGCATGGCGACGTTTTCCAGCGCGCTAAAGTCCGGCAATAAATGGTGGAACTGATAAATAAAGCCCAGCTCGCGATTGCGCAATTCGGCCTTCGCCGATGAGGACATGGCGTTTAGTGATTTCCCATCAAAGACCACATCGCCTGAAGTAGGCGCATCCAGTCCGCCCAGCAGATGCAGCAAAGTACTTTTACCGGAACCGGAACTGCCGACAATCGCCATCAATTCGCCCGGTTGCAGGCTAAAAGCCACATTGCGCAGCACCTCCGTCTGCACGCTGCCTTCCTGATAGCGCTTACACAAATCGCGACACTGCAACAAAGGAGAGTTACTCATAACGTAAAGCCTCGGCGGGTTGAACGGCGGCAGCGCGCCACGAAGGATAAAGCGTAGAAAGCAGTGCGACGACCATTGCGCTGAAGGCAATAGCCACCACTTGCCACAGATTAATATCAACCGGCAATGCTGCACCATCAAGGAACAGGCCAATCACCGGCATCAGGTTATTCAGCTGGCTGGCGAGCAACACGCCAAGCAGCGTTCCCAACAGCGTCCCGATTATCCCGGCACTGGCTCCCTGCACCATGAAGACTGCGACAATTTGACGCCGGGTTAAGCCCTGCGTTTGCAGTATCGCCACTTCGCCCTGCTTCTCCATGATCAGCAACCCCAGCGAAGTGATGATATTAAACGCGGCGACGGCGATGATCAGGCTCAGCAGCAAGCCCATCATATTTTTTTCCATGCGCACCGCCTGGAACAGGTCCCCTTTGCGCTCGCGCCAGTCTTTCCATACCATGCCGTCCGGCAACGTTTGCTGGCTAAGGCTGTCAACGTCCAGAGGCTTATCCAGCCAGAGTCGCCAGCCGGTGACATTTCCCGCCGGGTAGCGCATCACACGCGACGCGTCCTGTTGATTGACCAAAATTTGGTAGCCATCGACTTCGCTGTTTGCGGCATACGTCCCGGCAACGGTAAACAAACGCTGGCTCGGCACCCGCCCCATCGGTGTAAACTGGCTCACCGACGGCACCATCAAACGCAGCCGGTCGCCACGCTTCACGCCCAGCTGGTTTGCCAGCTGTTCACCGAGAATGACGTTGTACTGGCCCGATTGCAGTACGCGTTGCTGGGTATTAACCAGATACGGGGTCAGGGGATCGTTTTCATCTGGCATAATACCCAACATTACACCAACAGAAACGCTGTGCGCGCTCTGCAACACCACATCTGCAGTGGTCAGCGACGCAACGCGGTTAATGCCTTGTAGTTTGAGGCTGGAAGCGGGCTGTTGCTGTGGATTGATACTGCCCTTTTCGCTGGTGACCAGCGCCTGAGGCATCAGCCCAAGGATGTTGCCTTCCAGCTCGCGTTCAAAGCCGTTCATCACGGATAGCACCGTGACCAGCGCCAACACCCCTAACGTGATGCCAATGGTTGACAGCCAGGAAACAAAGCGACCGAAGCGATCCGATGCTTGCCCGCGCATGTAGCGCAGACCGATAAATAGCGCGACAGGTTGATACATGGAATCCAATGTGCAGTTGCCTGAAAATAAGTAGTGGGATGATAAAGGAGCCGCCTGCTTTATGAAACCTCTAACTCGCTGAGTGTGCAGCAAAGTTACGTCAGAATGCGTCAATGACAGCACCCATTCACAGAAATGCGATAAAAAGAGGCGGTTAATCGTACGATTATCCGTCAACCACGGCGCTAAACTACACTTAATCAGACGACAAGAGGTTAAATATTGCACAGACGTAAGAGGTAGCGACCATGTTCAAATTTCCCAAAGGCAGTATTGTCAAACACAAATCAGGGGAGATCAGAGGCGAAGTCGTTAACGTCTTTGAACAGGGAGAAGCACCCACCGGCTACTACGTGAAGTGGGACGACGGCAATCACAGTTATCACCTTGAGCGTGACCTGTGCTGGGCCAACGTTGACCGCCCGCGTATGCACTACACACAGCAAGCTATAAAATAACGCCCGTCCAGTGGCGAAGCGGCAGTAAAATTCTGCCGCAGAGGTGATCCCCAGGGCGTAATATGAAATGATTACGCCCTGGCAAAAAATGGAGAAACCTCGAGATCCCATGTCCGAACAGACTCGCTATACCCTGCCCGTAAAATCCGGCGATACCCGCCAGCTCGGTCAGCTGATCGGTGCCGCGCACGCCGTCGAATGTGCCAGCATCGCCGAGCGCCATACCGGTCCGGTGTTAATGATTACGCCTGACACACAAACCGCCTTACGCTTGCTGGACGAAATCCGACAGTTTACCGATCTACCGGTTAGCCATCTCGCCGACTGGGAAACGCTGCCTTACGACAGCTTCTCGCCACATCAGGACATTATCTCCGCCCGCCTTTCAACGTTATATCAATTGCCCACGATGCAGCGCGGTATGCTGATTTTGCCGGTCAATACGCTGATGCAGCGTGTATGTCCGCACAGCTTCCTGCATGGTCATGCATTGGTAATGAAGCAGGGGCAAAAACTGTCGCGCGATCGCCTGCGCGATCAGCTGGAGCAGGCTGGCTATCGTCATGTCGATCAGGTGATGGAGCACGGTGAATACGCCACGCGTGGCGCATTACTTGATCTGTTTCCAATGGGCAGTGAACAACCTTATCGCATCGACTTTTTCGATGATGAAATTGACAGCCTGCGTCTTTTTGACGTTGACAGCCAACGAACGCTGGAAGCCGTGCCAGAAATCAATCTGCTGCCCGCTCACGAATTTCCCAGCGACAAAGCCGCCATTGAACTTTTTCGCAGCCGCTGGCGCGAGCTGTTTGAAGTGCGGCGTGAAGCGGAGCACATCTATCAACAGGTCAGCAAAGGCACCTTGCCCGCCGGTATTGAATACTGGCAACCGCTGTTTTTTGACCAGCCGCTGCCAGCCTTATTTAGCTATTTACCCGGCAATACGCTGCTGGTGAATTATGGCGATCTGGAAGGCAGCGCTACACGGTTTTGGCAAGATGCCAATGCACGCTATGAAAACCGACGTGTCGATCCCATGCGGCCCTTAATTGAACCGGTTACGCTGTGGCTACGCCCGGATGCACTGATGGGTGAGCTGAAAAGCTGGCCGCGCGTGCAAATGTCCCACGATACGCTGCCTGAAAAAGCGGCGAATACCAACCTCGGCTATCAGCCATTGCCTGATCTGACTGTACAGGCACAGGCCAAAGCGCCGCTTGACCACCTGCGTCAGTTCCTTGAACAATTCGACGGTGCGGTGACCTTCTCGGTAGAAAGTGAAGGACGTCGTGAAAGCCTGCAAGAGCTGCTGGCGCGTATTAAGTTGCGTCCACAACCGGCGCACAGGCTTTATGAAGCCCGTGCTGCGCGTTTTACGCTGATGATTGGTGCCAGCGAGCGCGGCTTTATTGATACCCAGGGCAACCGCGCCCTGATTTGCGAAAGTGATCTGCTTGGTGAACGCGTCAGTCGCCGTCGTCAGGATACCCGCCGGACTATTAATCCCGACATCCTGATTCGTAACCTGGCGGAGTTGCACCCCGGTCAGCCTGTGGTGCATCTGGAGCACGGTGTCGGTCGTTATATCGGCCTGACGACGCTTGCGGCGGGGGGTATCCAGGCTGAATATCTGATGCTCTCCTACGCTAATGACGCCAAATTATATGTGCCGGTATCATCGTTACATCTGATCAGCCGCTATGCTGGCGGCGCGGATGAAAATGCGCCGTTGCATAAGCTGGGCAGCGATGCCTGGTCACGTGCGCGGCAGAAAGCGGCAGAAAAAGTGCGCGATGTGGCAGCGGAGTTGCTGGATATTTATGCCCAGCGCGCCGCCAAAACCGGCTTCGCCTTTAAGCACGATCGCGAACAATATCAACTGTTCTGCGAAGGCTTCCCGTTCGATACCACGCCCGATCAGGCGCAAGCCATTAATGCGGTATTGAGCGATATGTGTCAGCCGCTGGCGATGGATCGTCTGGTTTGTGGCGACGTTGGCTTTGGCAAAACCGAAGTGGCGATGCGTGCCGCTTTTTTAGCGGTTGAGAACAACAAACAGGTCGCGGTACTGGTGCCAACTACCCTGCTGGCACAGCAGCATTATGATAACTTCCGCGATCGCTTTGCTAACTGGCCGGTACGCATTGAGATGCTGTCGCGCTTCCGTACCGCTAAAGAGCAAACGCAGGTGTTGGAACAGGCCAGCGAAGGCAAAATCGATATTCTGATCGGTACGCATAAGTTGCTGATGAGCGATTTAAAGTGGCGCGATCTGGGACTGCTGATTGTGGATGAAGAACACCGATTTGGCGTTCGTCATAAAGAGCGGATTAAGGCAATGCGGGCCGATGTTGATATTCTGACGCTTACCGCCACGCCGATCCCACGCACGCTGAATATGGCGATGAGCGGTATGCGCGATCTGTCGATCATCGCTACCCCACCCGCGCGTCGTCTGGCGGTCAAAACGTTTGTGCGCGAGTTTGATAATCTGGTGATCCGTGAAGCCATTCTGCGTGAAGTGCTACGTGGTGGCCAGGTTTATTACCTGTACAATGACGTCGAGAATATCGAGAAAGCCGCACAGCGCCTGGCAGAACTGGTGCCGGAAGCCCGCATCGCCATTGGTCATGGCCAAATGCGCGAGCGCGATCTGGAACGGGTGATGAATGATTTCCACCATCAACGCTTTAATGTGCTGGTGTGTACCACCATTATTGAAACCGGTATCGATATCCCGACCGCAAACACCATTATCATCGAACGCGCTGACCATTTTGGTCTGGCGCAGCTGCATCAGTTACGGGGTCGCGTGGGTCGTTCACATCATCAGGCGTATGCCTGGTTGCTGACGCCGCATCCCAAAGCGATGACCAGCGATGCGCAAAAGCGTCTTGAAGCAATTGCGTCGCTGGAAGATTTAGGCGCTGGCTTTGCACTGGCAACGCACGATCTTGAAATTCGTGGTGCCGGCGAGTTGCTGGGGGAAGAACAGAGCGGACAGATGGAAACCCTGGGTTTCTCGCTGTATATGGAGCTGTTAGAGAACGCGGTGGATGCGTTAAAAGCCGGTCGCGAGCCATCGCTTGAGGACCTGACCAACAATCAAACCGAAGTAGAGTTGCGTATGCCTGCCCTGCTGCCGGAAGATTTTATTCCCGATGTGAATACACGCTTATCGCTATACAAGCGGATCGCCAGCGCCGGTAACGAAACTGAATTGCAGGAATTAAAAGTCGAGATGATTGATCGCTTTGGCCTGTTGCCGGATCCAGCACGCAACCTGCTGGATATTGCTGCATTACGGTTGCAAGCACAGGCCCTGGGGGTGCGTAAAATCGAAGCCAGCGATAAAGGCGTCTTCTTTGATTTTGCGCCGCAGAACAGCGTTGATCCGGCCTGGCTGATTGGCCTGCTACAGAAAGATCCCAAACAGTGGAAGCTGGATGGTCCAGCGCGCCTGCGCTTTACCCGTGAACTGACGGAGCGTAAGGTTCGCATGGAATGGGTGCAGGGATTTGTCGCACAACTGGCAGAAAATCGGGTGTAAAAAAACAGATAAAAAAGCGCATCTTCCCTGATGCGCTTTCTGGTTTTTGTCTGCTGTGTGGCCGCTAACGCGGCAAAGCTTTGCCCGGTTAAGCCTGATCGCTGTTAAGGATAAGCTGACCATTGCGGTCGAGTGGAATACGCGTGCCAGGATCATTTTCCGTGCGGATTTTGCCCTGTTGGTTGCCTATTTTATAGGTCACATCGTATCCCAACATTTTTTCTTGTTTGTCGTAAACGGTTTTGCAGCGCTGCTCCGTCGTCGTGTATGTATCACGGTTTTGCATCCCGGCCTGGACCTGATTACCTGCGTAACCCCCAGCAACCGCGCCTGCCACAGTCGCAACATCTTTGCCGCGCCCGCCGCCAAACTGATGACCCAGCACGCCACCCGCCACGGCGCCTAATACTGAACCCGCGATACGGTTGTCATCCTGCACGGCACGGCGATGGGTCAGCGTGACGTTGCGGCATTCCTGACGCGGCTGTTTGATACTTTCTTTAATCGGGGTAGCTGACAGTACCTGTGCGTATTGCGGCCCGCGGTCAAACACGTTCATGCCCGCCACGGCGGCAACGCCCAGCGCCGCTGCCACACCAACACCGATACCCGCTAACATTGACTTATTCACAGGACGTTCCTCCTGAAAGTGTTACCGCGCATTCCTGCCGCTGTTACATCCTCAACAGTTGGGGCCTAACCCGGCGTGCGCGACCCGCCGTGTTTGTTGAAAGAAGTTTTACAGATGGACCGAAATTGCAACATCAGATAAATGGAGGAAATCTGAACGACAGCCGTCAGGGCCAGCTTTTAGGAGAGTTCTGAGCGACACGGGAAGGCGCTGACTTCCCTTCTCAGTACGACTCTTTTTTCGCTGAAAATCAACAAGACAGAAGGATAAAAGGCGGAAACCCGCCTTATCAGATTAATGCAGTTTGAGGCGTGGGCGGATGACGCGGTTGATGCTGCCCACCAGCATCATCAGACCGGTTTTAAAATATCCATGGAGCGCAATCTGATGCATACGATACAGAGAGATGTAAACGAAACGCGCAATGCGCCCTTCTACCATCATCGAGCCACGCATCAGATTACCCATCAGACTGCCAACCGTACTGAAGCGCGACAGTGACACCAGCGAACCATGATCTTTATACACATACGCTTTCAATGGCTTGCCACTGCGCTGCGCCAGAATATTTTCCATCGCGCGTGAGGCCATCTGGTGCGCCGACTGTGCCCGAGGCGGCACAAAACCGCCAGAAGGCAGGGCGCAGGAGGCGCAATCACCGATGGCGTAAATATCATCATCCAGCGTGGTTTGCAGCGTCTCTTTGACCACCAGCTGATTAATGCGGTTAGTGTCAAGTCCGCCAATTCCTTTCATAAAGTCAGGCGCTTTGATACCTGCGGCCCACACCATTAAATCGGCTTCAATATACTCGCCGCCTTTGGTATGCAGACCTTTTTTATCCGCGCTGGTTACCATCGTTTGCGTAAGTACGCGCACGCCCAGTTTGGTCAGTTCCTGTTGCGCCGCCGACGAAATACGCGGTGGCAAGGCCGGCAGAATACGTTCACCCGCTTCAACTAACGTAACGTTCAGCGCTTCACTGCCCAGACCTTTATAACCGTAACTATGCAGCTGTTTTACCGCATTATGCAGCTCCGCAGAAAGCTCAACGCCGGTCGCCCCCCCGCCAACGATCGCGATATTCACCTTTTCAGTCTGCCCTTCACTGGCGGAGAACTTCAGGAAAAGATTAAGCATTTCGTTGTGGAAACGACGCGCCTGATGCGGATTATCAAGGAAGATACAGTGATCTTTAACGCCCGATGTGCCGAAATCATTGGAGGTGCTGCCCAGCGCCATTACCAGCGTGTCGTAGGCAAGCTCGCGCTGTGGCACCAGCACTTCGCCATGCGCATCCAGCACTTCCGCCAGTGAAATAACTTTCTTCTCGCGATTAATGTCAGTCAAGGATCCAAGCTGGAACTGAAAACCATGGTTGCGCGCATGAGCCAGATAACTCAGCGCATCAATACCTTCATCCATTGAGCCGGTTGCGACTTCATGTAGCAGCGGTTTCCACAAATGGCTGTGGTTGCGGTCAACCAAAATAATCTCAGCTCTCTTTTTACGGCCCAGTTTATGGCCTAACTGTGTCGCCATTTCCAGGCCACCGGCACCGCCTCCGACAATAACGATTTTCTGAATAGATGTAGTCAACAAGAACCCCCTCAAATTGTGAACCAACAGTTAATCAATAGTTAAATTAAACCTTAATAAACATAGGGTTGGCGAAGTTAAAATCGCGATCTGAGGGCAGAATAGCATGGTGTGAAGTGTTGGGCATAAGAAAATTGATTGACATCAAATTTCTTAGCGCAAACTCAGAATATCACCCATGAAAACAGGCACCTTTTAGATGCTTGTAGAATTAACATGCTGTTTTGAAAGATTTTATTGCTGAAGATATGGCGCAATATTCCTGAATTTATGCCCTTCCTTATCGTCCCATATGATTTCATAAAAAGGGTGAAGTCGCTGGGCACTCCGCTGACTGTCGAGAACGTCATCCTGACGCGACAAAATGGCCAAACAGTAATGGCGGTTTCTCTCGCGAAAGTCACTCACACATTTAGTCGCGATGTCTTTATACTCTTCAGGCCGGTCTGTTTTCCTGTCATATTTTCAAATGGAAACAGGTTGGGATTAAAAATCACCTGGCGAATACCGCATAAAAACCCAATGCGTTCCGGCCAGTAACCTCCAGGGCCCACGCCGCAAATCAGTGAGCTACGGTCATCACATAGCGCCAGCATTTTGTCGGTTTCTTTCAGCAGAAATTGCACATCATGTCTGGGATGGCGGGTACTGTAGCTAATCAGCCTAACGTCAGGGTCGATGAATTGCAGTTGCAGCACTTTTTCATGGTTGCCCGGACTCGTAGAATCAAAACCGTGTAGATAGATAATCATGATTTTCCTCAACGATGACTACGCCGGGCAGCCCGTTCAGTTATGACCGCGACGCTTTATGAGCCAGCCAGCGCGCCTGTAACGCACTTAGCTGTTGAGCGTTACTTTTCCAACGCGAACTCGCCTGCAAACTTTGGCGGCTGAAGGTTCCCTGATGGTACAGCTGCGAAACACGTTCAGCCCCGATGACAGTCAGACTATCCAGCACGCTAATTGCCTCCTGACGCTGATTACACACCAGGATCATATCGCAACCGGCATCGAGCGACTGCTGCGCGCGTTCGGCATAGCTTCCCATCACGGCAGCCCCTTCCATCGATAAATCGTCCGAGAAAATGACCCCCGTAAAACCCAGCTCTTTGCGCAATACGGTTTTCAGCCAATAGGGTGAACCACTGGCGGGTAACGCGTCGATTTCAGTATAGATAACGTGGGCAGGCATAATGGCATCCAGCGCCTGAGCGGCAATCAGGGTGCGGAAAATCGCCATATCGTGCTGGCGCAGCGTCGCTTCATCGCGCGGATCGCGCGGTGTCTCTTTATGCGAGTCAGCGCTCACCGCGCCATGCCCTGGAAAATGCTTACCGGTGGTTTTCATGCCTGCTTCATGCATTCCGTCGATAAAGCGGCGCGCAACGGCCAGCGCAATGTCCGGATCGGCATGGAAAGATCGATCACCAATTGCCGCGCTGATATGGCCAATATCCAGTACCGGCGCGAAGCTAATATCAATATCCATGGCGATCATCTCGGCTGCCATTTGCCAGCCTGCCTGCTGTGCCAGTTCACCTGCTGTATGCCTGTCATGCAGCGCAGCGAAGGACTGCATCGCGGGCAAGCTGGTGAAGCCATCACGGAAACGCTGCACGCGGCCGCCTTCCTGATCAACCGCGACCACCAGACGCGTATGTGAGGCCGCACGGATTTGCCGCACCAGCTCCGCAAGTTGCGCCGGATCGTGATAATTGCGGGCAAACAATATCACCCCTCCAACTAAAGGGTGTTTGAGTATTTCGCGCTCTTCCGCATCTAACTCGTAACCTTCAACGTCCAGCATCAGCGGGCCGGGTAAATGTGTTGTCATGACCAAAATCCTGTGACTTTATGCAGCCTGCATAAAGTAATTAAACCTGTTCCCAGCTCTGTTGAGCCAACTGTTGCAAGGCTTTTTCGCCGCTCTGCTCGGCGCGTAACTGATACCAACTGGCCATTAATAAACGTAGCCACGGCTGCCAGCGTTGTACCTGGCGCTGCAATGACGAAAACGATAATTGTGCGGCCTGCGCGTAATGCGCTAACCAGCGCTGCTGATGGGCCGGATCGGCGACGCAGACTGTCGCCAGCTCCAGCGCCACATCGCCATCCGCTGCATATTCCCAGTCGATAAGGTGCAAGCCATCCTCTGACATGACGATATTACCTGCGTGAACATCCATATGTAACGGTGCTAACCGCAGCGGCAGCGGTTCACCAATCCGTGATAAACGCTGAAGTTCTCGTAGCCACTTCAGGTTCCGGTGGCGGCAACGCTGCCAGTATTGCCATAACAGCGGCAACAGCGTGAGCCGATAGCCGGTTAGCGGCTGCCGATGCAGAAAGCACAGCAAACTGATGATGCGTGGCAGTTGCTGGGTAAACGCCTCAGCAGACAGCACCTTGCCTGGTTGCCACGGCAACAAGAGCCCCTGTCGATACCCAGCCAAAGGCGCGGGTGTTAATCGCGCCGCGTGCAGTTTCTTCAAAATGCGGTATTCACGCTGACGATCAACAAACGGGATGGCGGGATGCGGCGCAGGACGCGCAATAAATCTGCCCCGCTCACTCTCAATAGCCTGACTTTGTCCGGTCAAACCGGCAAGCGGCGTCAGGCTGGCAAGCGCGCTTTCGCCGAGGCTGCGCGCAATCATCCGCTGCATCGCTAAGTTAATTCTGTGCCGTCCCGGTGCCTGACCAGACAATTTCGCCAGTCTGCACCAGCATCAATTGCATTTGCAGCGTGGGGGTTTTCACGTCGCCCTGAGCGTTGCTGTACAGCACATATTGTGCGTTCAGATAACGCGCCAGGCCAATCGCTTTACTGCGCGAATTGAGGCTGTCATCGGCCGGTAAACCCAGAGTCTGTTTCGCTTGCGTAATTTGATCGGCGGAAACCAGCGTATATTTCCCATTGTTTTTCAATGCGTTTTGCAGCGCATCGGTGGCTTTTTCACTTTGCAGCGCGCCGTTGGTACTGTTTTTGATGCGGTCTACCAGCAGCACGTTACCTGCATCGGTGTTGGCGTTAGTGGCCTGTAGCATCTGTGCCACCAGCGGCTGCACGCCGGCATCCCAGTTAATGGTTTTCAGCTTCGGCGGCTGCGGAATCGGCTCCGGCTGAGGAACGGGTTCCGGTTGTGGAACGGGTTTGGTGGGTTCAACCGGCTGTGTGGGTTCAACCGGTGCGGGCGGTTGCTGTTTCAGCACACAACCCGAAAGAATGAGTGCCATCAACAGCACTCCAGTACGATTTACACTGCGAATCACGTAACAGTCCTCAGAGATAAAGATAGAGACGAACCTTACTGGCGGTCAGGTTACCGAGTTGGGACGTGACAGCAACGCTGCCCAGCGGCGGAACCGCAACAGTTTGTGGCGGTTCACGCGGCGTGATTTCCAGTCCTTTATCGTCATACCAATAATAACGATAGTGTACAACCACCGGCGTTTCGCGTTGGTTGTAGAGCATGCTACTGGCCCGTTTCTGCCCATCCTCTTCATCCAGCGCAGGCTCATCGGTGATAATACCTGCCGACAGCACCGATGATTCCATTACCAGCGATTGCGAAGTGTTGATCATCGGCTTGTCGCTGCGACAGCCCGCCAGGCTGAGCAACAACAGCAGACCGATTAGCCATTGGCGCATGACATGTTCCTGTTCCAGCGATCAGTTAGACAGCATCGGACCAAGCGGTGCGCCACCCAGCAGATGCATATGTATATGATAAACCTCCTGTCCGCCGTGCTGATTGCAGTTAACAATCAGACGATAACCGTTTTTATCAATTCCTTCTGCCCGGGCGATTTTGGCCGCAGCGGTAAACATGCGCCCCAACGCTTGTTCATGCGCTTCAATGACATCATTAGCCGTGGGGATAAACACATTAGGAACGATAAGAATATGGGTAGGTGCTTTAGGAGAAATATCGCGGAACGCAGTAACCAGGTCATCCTGATAAACCACATCTGCGGGGATTTCGCGACGGATAATTTTACTGAAAATCGTTTCTTCAGCCATGATGCAATTCCTTTAGCCTGAGTCTCAATCAATCAGTATGCGGGACAAATTTGTTTTCTTTCAACCTCAGGACCACTTTTCTTAGATTAATTGCCTGCCTTTAGAGCAGATTTTCGGTCCAGCTTCCAGCTTGTGTTAACGACCGTCATTTTATTGCATGGCACCTCATAAAAAATGAAGCGGCGTTTTATAAATAAAAAGCGACAGCGGCCGCCCCAGCCATCTACGTTTTCGGCTGGGGCCATACAACCCACGATAAACCCCGCTCCGATGGGGCTGTTAGGGTTCTTAGCTATTGCGGAGATAGTCATCCATATCGGTTTTCAGATTATCGGATTTAGTGCCGAAGATAGCCTGCACACCAGAACCTGCAATCACTACGCCGCGCGCGCCGAGGCTTTTTAATTCCGTCTGGTTCACTTTCGCCACGTCCGTCACGCTAACACGTAAACGGGTAATACACGCATCAAGATTGGTGATGTTCTCTTTACCACCAAATGCCGTGACCAGTTTACCCGCCATTTCGCTGTCCGTAGCGAAAGATTGCTCATTCGCTGTCTCTTCGCGGCCAGGCGTTTTTAGATTCAGCTTAACGATCAATACGCGAAACACGGTGTAGTAAATCAAACCGTAGATAACCCCAATAACCGGGAACAACCAGATTTTGCTGCTGTTGCCGCTCAGTACGATAAAGTCGATCAGACCGTGGGAAAAGCTTGTGCCGTCACGCATACCCAGCAGAATACAAACCGGAAATGCCAGTCCCGCCAGAATAGCGTGAATGCCATACAGAATCGGCGCCACGAACATGAATGAGAACTCGATCGGCTCGGTGATGCCGGTCAGGAACGAGGTCAGCGCGGCGGAGATCATGATGCCACCCACTTTGGCACGATTTTCCGGTTTGGCTGAATGCCAAATCGCAATGGCTGCCGCTGGCAAACCATACATTTTGAACAGGAAGCCGCCAGACAGCTTACCTGCCGTTGGGTCACCCGCCATATAACGCGGGATGTCGCCATGGAATACCTGACCCGCCGCGTTGGTAAATTCACCAATTTGCATCTGGAAAGGCACGTTCCAGATATGGTGCAAACCAAATGGCACCAGTGAACGTTCAACTACGCCGTAAATACCAAAAGCCACTACCGGGTTCTGGTATGCCGCCCATTGCGAGAAGGTCTGAATTGCAGCGCCTACCGGCGGCCAGATAAAGGAAAGCACTACGCCCAGCACGATGGCCGTTAAACCGGAGATTATCGGTACAAAACGTTTACCGGCGAAGAAACCCAGATATTCTGGCAGTTTAATACGGTAAAAACGGTTGAACATATATGCGGCGATTGAACCAGCGATGATGCCGCCTAATACGCCAGTATCTGCAAGATGTTTGGCTGCTATTTCTGTCGCAGGTAAATGCAGGACTAGCGGAGCGACCACCGCCAGGGTTTTTACCATAATACCGTAGGCGACCACAGCTGCTAACGCCGCAACGCCGTCATTATTGGTGAAGCCAAGCGCAACGCCGATAGCAAAAATCAGCGGCATATTGGCGAACACCGATCCACCCGCTTCTGCCATCACATGCGAAACAACGACCGGTAACCAGCTGAAATTCGCCGAACCGACACCTAATAAAATACCGGCAATCGGCAGTACCGATACCGGAAGCATGAGCGATTTACCGACCTTTTGAAGGTTGGCAAAAGCATTTTTGAACATAGCGTAAAGCTCCTGAGTATAAGTGCATGTCGCGCGGTGCGCGTGGTAAAGAGGAGGATTCTTTACCCGTCGGCGGTATCCGCCTTGTTATTTATTACGAAACGTAAAATAAACCAGCAATGCGTACTTTGATAGTTCTCACGCTTCCGGAAGGGGGAGCGGTGACTTAGGGCACTTCTGACTGATTTGCGCGGGATTATAAGCGAAAAAAAGCTGGCCTTGTCATCATATTCAAGGCCAGCATGGCTACTCTGCGATTAACGGCAGAATTTGAAATAAACTATTCAGAAACCTAAGCGATTCAGTGGAATATGAAACAGGTCGGAAAAGTTTTTCGTGGTGGTTTCCGCCAGCGTTTCAATATCCACACCTTTCAATACCGCAAGATAATCCGCTACGTCACGGGTATAAGCAGGCTGATTCTCTTTGCCACGAAACGGCACCGGGGCAAGGTACGGCGAATCTGTCTCGACCAGCATGCGATCAAGGGGCACATAGCGCGCCGCTTCGCGTAGCTGTTCAGCGTTACGAAAGGTCACGATACCGGAAAAGGAGATATAGAATCCCATATCCAGTAACTTTGCCGCCGTGGCTTGATCTTCAGTAAAGCAGTGTAATACACCGCCACAGCGCTCAACATGCTCTTCACGCAGAATCGCTAAGGTGTCATCCCGGGCATCACGCGTATGAACGATAACAGGTTTGTTCAGCGTAATACCGGTGCGGATGTGTTCGCGAAATGAAAGCTGCTGCTGTGCTTTAGTTTCTTGCTGGTAATAATAATCTAACCCGGTTTCGCCTAATGCCACCACACGCGGATCGGCAGCCAGACGACGAAACTCGTCAACGTCGTAAGCCTCTTCCTGATTCAGTGGGTGTACGCCACAGGAAAGTGCAATGTTTTCACGATCGCCAACCAGCTCTTTGAGTGTATAAAAGCCAGGTAATGTCGTGGCGATGGCCAGCATAAACTTCACGTCCCGCGCCGCGGCTTTAGCGATCACCTCATCCAGGTCGCGATGATTTTTTTCATAATCCAGGCCATCAAGATGGCAGTGGGAATCCACAATAAACATATTTTTTCTCTTTCGGTTTAGCCGACCAACGCAGGCTTAAGTTTATCAGCCCAGCTCAGTAAACGATCGGTTAACAATAATTCACGGTTAACCGCGGCTACATGTAACAGCTGCTCCCGACATTGCATCCAGTCGTGGGCGCTGGCATTTAGCGCACTGGCAGAAAAATGTTGCGCTAACAGTGCAACCCCATCCTGGTGGTCAACATTGCTTAACCATTGCGTTGCGCCTTGCTGCCATTTCATTGCGTCTAACAATAATGACAGCAACCATCCAATGCGTGCGGCCGCATCGTCGGCATTCAGTATTGGCAGTAATTGCAACATATCCTGTTGCAGCGCGCCGGGTAGCGTCTCGAATAATTTTTGACGTGCCTGCAAACTGGCTGGCTCAAGTAAAGTCAACGCGGCTGCAGGCGCCCCCGCGCTCAGACGTAGCACGGCTAATAATAAATCGTCGCCTTGCGCTGTCTGCTTTTTCAACCATTGTAAACTTTGACGTTCATCTGGCGGCGTCAAATGTAAGGTCATACAGCGGCTGCGTAAGGTGGCCAGTAAGCGCGAAGGTTCACGACTTGTCAGAAAGAACCAGCTATTTGCAGGCGGCTCTTCCAGTGTTTTCAGTAAGGCGTTGGCTGCGGCTTCGCTTAATTGCGCGGCATCAGGCAGCCAGACAACTTTGGCGCCTCCCTGCTGACCAAAATGATAAATTTTTTCGGTTACCTGCCGCACGGCATCGATGCCCAGCGTGCTTTTACCTTTTTCCGCTTCCAGCCGATACCAGTCGGGATGCGTATTGGCCTGCATCAGCTGGCATCCATGACAATGACCACAGCTTTTTAAACCGTCCCGCTGCTGGCACATCAGCCAGCGGCTGAGCCCCCAGACCAGCGCGTCGTCTCCCAGCCCACTCATTGCCTGAATTAACAGTGCATGATGACCGCGCCCGTCCTGGTGCTGGGTAATGATCTGACGATAGGGCTGACTGAGCCAGGGATACCAGTTCATACTGACTTTTCCGCCAGCCAGGCGGACAACACGGCTTTTAGTGACATTGTCACATCAGCGAGTGGTTGTGTGGCGTCCACTGTAAGAATATTCGCGTCTTCAGCCGCTAACGTCAGGTAGCGTTCGCGAGTGCGTTCAAAGAATCGCAGCGATTCTTGTTCGATGCGATCCAGCTCTCCACGGGCGCGGGCTCGTTGCAAACCGATTTCCGGCGTAACGTCTAAATATAAGGTGAGATCGGGGCGAAAATCTCCCAGTACGGCATCACGCAAGGTACGCAACAGTTGCGTATTCAGACCGCGGCCACCGCCTTGATAAGCCTGTGAAGAGAGGTCGTGACGATCGCCAATTACCCAGGCACCACGCGCTAATGCAGGCTTTATTATGGTTTCAACCAGCTGCACGCGGGCTGCATAGAGCATCAGGAGTTCTGCTTTATCCGTGACCTGTTCACCTTCAATACCTTGCTTAACCAACACACGCAGCTGCTCCGCCAGTGGGGTCCCGCCCGGCTCGCGTGTAAAGACAATATCTGTGATGCCCCTTTCACGCAGCGTTTCGACAATGGCGTTGCGTGCGGTGGTCTTGCCTGCGCCTTCAAGCCCTTCGATGACGATAAATTTACTTTTCATTTTTTTCCTTCAGCGCTAACCGGTAAGCCTGAACGGCGCGATTATGACTCGCGAGATTGGTGGTGAAAGTGTGTCCACCTTTGCCATCTGCAACAAAGTACAGATAATTGGTTTTTTCGGGATGCGCCGCAGCCACTAATGACGCTTTGCCTGGCATCGCAATCGGACCCGGCGGCAAACCGCTAATGATATAGGTATTGTAATCGGTCGGCGTTTCGAGATCTTTACGTGTCAGCGTACCCGTATAATTATCACCCATACCATAAATGACTGTGGGGTCGGTTTGCAGTCGCATGCCAGTGCGTAAGCGATTAATGAATACCGATGCTACGCGGGCGCGTTCTTCGCTGACGCCGGTCTCTTTTTCAATCATTGAGGCCATAGTGACTAAAGCCTGTTCGTTCTTATAAGGCAGATTATCTGCCCGCTCTTTCCAGACTGCATCAACCGTTGTGCTCATCCGCTGATGGGCTCGTTCAAGCAACGTTATATCGGCCGTGTTTGCGGTATATAAATACGTATCCGGGAAGAAACTGCCTTCCAGCTGGTTCGGTTCAAGCTTGAGGCTGGCGGCGACAGTGGCGAATTGATCGTCTTTTAACGTGTGCCTGATATAAGGCGCCTTGCGTAACTCACTCAGCCACTCTTTGAGCCGCTGGGCTTCAACGAATCGTAAAGGGAATTGCGCTTCTTTACCGCTTGCCAGCAATTGCAGCAAGCTGCGCACAGTCATGCCCTGCTCCAGACGATAAGTGCCTGCTTTGAAGGACGCCAGCTCCGGCTCAACTTTAAGCAACGGGCCAAACCAGATGCTGCGAGGAATAAGATGCTGACTTTCAAGTTGTGCTTCCAGCGCGACGCGTCCAGTTCCCGCAGGAAGCGTGTAGATGGTTTCCTGATTTATGATTAAAGGGGCCGACGCGAGTTCTTTTATCTGCCAGTAACTGAAGGCAGCGGCGAGGCCCAAAATCGCCACTGTTCCGACGAAAAATTTTTTACTTCGGCTCATTTTGCTTCCAATTTTTTACAGCTCATCTGCAACTGATTAAACAATTTCCGCCCGGTAAAGTTCACCGCATCGATCTGTCGAACCGGTAAAACCGGCATCAGTGCGTTACATATAACCACTTCATCGGCAGCGAATATTTCTGCGGGTTCGCTTTGCACTACCTGACAGGCCAAACCTGCTGCCTCCAGCTGCATCATCAGGTAGCGACGCATAATTCCATTAACGCCTGACATTGATAAATCTGGCGTCAATATGGTGTCACCTTTGCGCCAGAACAGATTGGCTGCACAGCATTCTACCACCTGGCCTTGCGTGTCGAGTACCAGCGCCTCATCTGCATCAGTCTGATCAAGATGGGCGCGGATCATGACCTGCTCAAGTCGGTTCAGGTGTTTAAGTCCGGCAAACTGTGCGTTTTGCGCTAAACGAATCGGGCTGGTAGCAAGCGTTACACCCTGCTGTTGTAAGCGAAGATAGTGCTGGGGCCATGGCGATAGCGAGATAATCCGTGTGGATTCGCCGCAACCGGTACGGCTATAGCCTCGTCCACCAGTGCCAGCGGTAATCACCACTTTTAATACCGCTTGTTGCTGATTTTGTGCAGCTCTGCGCATCTCTTTTTCGAGCAGTGACCAGTCAACCTCAGGAAGCCATAGCTGCTCACACGTGTCCTTTAAGCGCTGCAAATGTTGTTCGATTAACAGAATTTTCCCGTTTTGTACGGCTGCCGTGGTAAAACAGCCATCACCAAACTGCACAGCGCGATCGTTGGCAGGAAGCTGTTTTTGTTCAATACCGTTAATCCACATTTATCGACCTGCTGTATTGCTGCTCTGAATTAATCCCTGGATGTGATGATTAATGCCAGAACGTGTTTAATATAAAAAAGGCCCGCATTGCGGGCCTTTTAAGCAAATCACATCGGTTATACTTTACGGAAAATCAGCGAACCGTTAGTGCCACCAAAACCGAAGGAGTTACACAACGTGTATTCCAGGCCACTCACCTGTCGTGCGGTATGCGGGATGAAATCGAGATCACAGCCTTCATCCGGACTATCAAGGTTGATGGTCGGGGGGACAGCCTGGTCGCGTAATGCCAGAATCGAATAAATCGACTCAACGGCGCCTGCGGCTCCCAGCAAATGACCCGTCATTGACTTGGTTGAGCTAACCATCACCGTTTTGGCTGCATCGCCAAACACTGATTTCACGGCCTGCGCTTCTGCTTTGTCACCCGCTGGCGTAGACGTGCCATGGGCGTTAACGTAGCCGATTTGCGCTGGGGAAAGCTGCGCATCACGCAGTGCATTCACCATAGCTGCTGCTGCACCGGCGCCATCTTCTGGCGGTGAAGTCATGTGATAAGCATCACTGCTCATACCAAAACCAACCACTTCCGCATAAATTTTTGCGCCACGCTTCTTCGCGTGCTCATACTCTTCCAGAACAACGATGCCAGCACCGTCGCCCAGCACGAACCCGTCACGATCTTTATCCCATGGGCGGCTAGCCGCTTGTGGATTTTCGTTATGGGTAGAGAGCGCACGCGCCGCGCCAAATCCACCAACACCCAAAGGAGTACTGGCCTTTTCAGCACCGCCAGCCAGCATAACGTCAGCATCGTTATACGCGATAATACGCGCAGCATGACCGATATTATGCACGCCAGAAGTACATGCCGTCGCGATAGAGATGCTAGGACCTTTCAGGCCATACATGATGGTTAAATGTCCTGCCACCATGTTTACAATGGTTGAAGGCACAAAGAACGGGCTGATTTTACGCGGGCCGCCGTTGACCAGTGAAGTGTGGTTATCTTCAATTAACCCCAGGCCACCGATACCGGAACCAATTGCCGCCCCAACACGACCTGCATTTTCATCGGTTATGACTAAACCGCTGTCATGCATGGCCTGAATGCCAGCAACAACGCCATATTGGATGAACTCATCCATCTTGCGCTGATCTTTGCGCGCGATGAAATCATCACAATTAAAATTTCTCACTAAGCCTGCAAAGCGTGTTGCGTAGGCACTAGTATCAAAATGATCGATCAGGTTAATGCCGCTCTGACCGGCAAGGAGAGCACTCCAGGTAGACTCTACGGTATTGCCGACAGGAGACAACATGCCAAGACCGGTCACAACTACACGACGCTTAGACACGTTCGTCCTCCAGGGAGGGGAAATAAGAACTATGTGGGACAAACATAAAACTCAGGCGGTCGAGTGACCGCCTGACGGTATTCATTAGCCTTTATGGCTATTGATATAATCGATCGCTGCCTGAACGGTAGTGATTTTCTCAGCTTCTTCGTCTGGAATTTCAGTATCAAACTCTTCTTCCAGAGCCATTACCAGCTCAACGGTATCAAGAGAATCAGCACCCAGGTCTTCTACGAAAGATGCAGAGTGGGTCACTTCTTCCTCTTTCACACCCAGCTGCTCACCAATGATTTTCTTAACGCGTTGTTCGATATCGCTCATACTATTTAATTTCCTATCAAAACTCGCTTTCGCGATGGTTTTCGTAGTGTATAAAATGTTGAAAAAGATGCAACAAAATCCCGGCTGGTCAAACCACGATTTTACGCTATTTTGCGGTTTTTACCGCAAATAATGCAAATGATTTCGTGATTATCACACCATGTACATACCGCCGTTGACGTGCAGCGTCTCACCCGTGATGTACGCAGCTTCGTCAGAGGCTAAAAATGCAACAGCATTGGCGATTTCTTGCGCTTCGCCTAAGCGACCCGCGGGTACTTCCGCCAAAATGCCAGAACGTTGATCTTCATTCAGCGCCCGCGTCATGTCCGTTTCAATAAAGCCCGGTGCCACGACGTTGACTGTAATGCCACGTGACGCGATTTCGCGCGCCAGTGATTTGCTAAAGCCAATCAAACCCGCTTTGGCTGCCGCGTAGTTTGCCTGGCCCGCGTTACCCATGGTTCCAACAACAGAACCGATGGTGATGATACGCCCCACGCGTTTTTTCATCATGGCACGCAAAACCGCCTTAGAAAGACGGAAGACGGAAGAGAGGTTAGTATCAAGAATATCCTGCCACTCATCGTCTTTCATGCGCATCAGCAGATTATCACGCGTAATGCCTGCATTATTGACTAAAATGTCCACTTCGCCAAATTCAGCGCGAATTTTCTCTAAAACGCTATCGATCGATGCGGCGTCTGTCACGTTCAGCATCAAACCTTTACCGTTGTTACCCAGGTAAGCGCTAATAGCATCGGCGCCGCTTTGGCTGGTTGCGGTTCCCACAACTTTGGCACCCCGTGCCGCCAGTGTTTCCGCAATTGCACGACCAATGCCGCGACTCGCGCCGGTGACCAGCACAACTTTACCTTCAAAACTCATATTATCCCTCTTATTCCTGTTCCAGAGCCGCTTTTAACGAAGCAGGATCGTTAACAGCGGCTGCGGTCAGGCTATCAACAATACGTTTAGTCAAACCGGTCAGTACTTTACCTGGACCCATTTCCAGCAATTGCGTAACGCCTTGAGCCGCCATTGCCTCAACGCTTTCCGTCCAGCGTACCGGGCTATAAAGCTGGCGCACTAATGCATGGCGGATCGCAGCGGTATCCGATTCAGCTTTAACATCAACGTTGTTAATGACCGGTACAGCAGGTGCACTGAACGTCACTTTTTCCAGCGCAACGGCCAGCTTGTCAGCGGCAGGCTTCATCAACGCGCAATGAGAAGGCACACTGACCGGTAACGGCAACGCACGCTTCGCGCCTGCAGCTTTACAAGCCGCGCCAGCACGATCGACAGCGTCTTTATTACCCGCAATAACCACCTGTCCCGGCGAGTTAAAGTTGACCGGCGAGACCACCTGACCTTGCGCACTGTCTTCGCATGCTTTACGAATAGACGCATCATCCAGCCCAATGATGGCTTGCATCGCCCCGGTTCCTTCCGGCACCGCTTCCTGCATCAGTTTGCCGCGCAGCTCAACCAGTTTGATAGCATCAGCAAACGTCAACACGCCGGCACAAACCAGCGCAGAATATTCGCCCAGGCTGTGGCCTGCCATCAGAACGGGTTGTTCACCGCCCTGCTGCTGCCATACGCGATAGATTGCTACGGATGATGCCAACAACGCTGGCTGGGTTTGCCAGGTTTTATTCAGTGCTTCAGCCGGACCCTGGCTGACCAGCTGCCACAGGTCGTAACCCAGCGCGTCAGACGCCTCGCGGAAAGTCTCTTCTACCTGCGGATAAGCCGCGGCCAGCTCGGTCAACATGCCCACGGCCTGCGAACCCTGGCCTGGGAAAACAAAAGCAAATTGCGTCATTTCCAAATTCCTTTCAATCAAAAGCGAACCAGCGCTGAACCCCAGGTGAAACCACCGCCAAAAGCCTCCAGCAGAATCAATTGTCCGCGTTTGATACGGCCATCGCGTACGGCTTCATCTAATGCGCCAGGCACAGAAGCCGCTGAGGTATTACCGTGGCGATCCAGGGTTACAACCACTTTATCCATGGTCATGCCCAGTTTTTTTGCCGTTGCGCTAATAATGCGAAGATTTGCCTGATGGGGCACCAGCCAGTCGAGCATTTCGCGATCGAGATTATTGGCCTGCAGCGTTTCGTCAACGATATGCGCCAGCTCAGTCACGGCGACTTTAAAGACTTCGTTGCCCGCCATGGTAAGGTAAGCGGGCTGATCCTGCTGCGCCCGATCCTGATAAGGTAGCGTCAGCAACTGGGCATAACGCCCATCTGCGTGCAGATGCGTCGAAATGATGCCTTGTTCTTCGCTCTGACCAAGCACCACCGCGCCCGCACCATCGCCAAACAGGATAATAGTGCCACGATCGTTAGGATCCAGCGTACGTGCAAGAACGTCGGCACCAATGACCAGCGCATGCTTAACCGCACCATTTTTAATGTACTGATCGGCAACGCTTAAAGCGTAAGTGAAACCCGCACAAGCCGCCGCAAGGTCAAAGGCTGCACAATCTTTAATGTCCAGCATTTGCTGAATCATACAGGCTGAACTGGGGAAAGCATGACTGGATGAGGTAGTAGCAACAATAATCAGTCCCACGTCACTGGCGTCGATACCGGCCATTTCAAGCGCGCGCTGCGCGGCTTGTGAACCCATGGTTGCGACGGTTTCATCCGGCGCGGCAATGCGGCGTTCACGGATACCGGTACGGGTAACAATCCACTCGTCCGAAGTCTCTACCATTTTTTCCAGATCGGCATTTGTGCGGACCTGGCTGGGCAAATAACTGCCCGTACCGATAATTTTGGTAAACATCTAGGCTTTGTCACTCCTGGCTAATACAGCGTCAAGGCGCGCGGCAATTCGTTCAGGAACTTGCCGCCGCACCGCCTGCTCTGCCTGTTCTATCGCCACAGCGAACGCGCATTGATTGGCTGCGCCATGGCTTTTGATCACTGTTCCGCGCAATCCTAACAGACAAGCGCCATTGTACTGGTCGGGGTTGAGATGGCCAAAGCGCCTCGCCAGACGTTTTTGTACCCAACGTCCCAGCAATTTCAACCACCATGACCGTTTTTTACCTTCCCCTGATGATTTCAGCAGCGAAAGGAACATTCTTACCACGCCTTCCATCGTCTTCAACGTCACGTTGCCAACGAAACCATCACACACCAGCACATCCGTTTTGCCGGTAAGCAGATCGTTACCTTCAAGGTAACCAATATAGTTGATGTATGGAGATTCTCTCAGGGTTGCGGCTGCTTCGCGAATACTTTCAAGCCCCTTGGTCTCTTCCTGACCAATATTGAGAAGCGCCACGCGCGGTTTTACAATGCCAAGCACCTCTTCCGCCATGACTGCGCCCATCACCGCAAACTGCACCAGCATTACGCTGTCCGAATTAATATTGGCACCTAAGTCTAATATCACCGTTTTGCCCTGCTGCTGGTGGGGCAGCACAGACATTAACGCGGGTCGCTCAATACCATCCAGCGGCTTCAACAGCATTTTTGATAACCCCATCAAAGCACCGGTATTACCGGCACTGATGCAGGCTTGTGCCCGTCCCTCTTTTACCAGCTCCAGCGCAACACGCATCGAACTGCCGCGACTGTTACGGATGGCTTGAGCGGGTCGTGCATCACTTGCAATAACCGATTCGGCAGGGATAACCTGCAAACGCCCCAGTAAAGAGGAATCCGCTTTGGCAAGCAATGGCGTGAAGGTGTCGGGATTTCCGACCAGAAGAAGATGTAGTTGCGAATGAGAGGCCAGTGCCTGCAATGCTGCAGGCACTGTCACGCAAGGACCGAAGTCCCCGCCCATGGCATCAATCGCCAGGGTCAAACGTGTCAAGGTATCGCCTTGCTAAGCGCAAGTCTTATTTAACGATAACCTTGCGACCGCGGTAGTAACCATCCGCAGTGATATGGTGACGCAGATGAGTTTCGCCGGAAACTTTATCTACTGACAGAGTGGTGGTGGTCAGCGCATCGTGCGAACGACGCATGCCACGCTTAGAACGGGTGGGTTTATTCTGTTGTACGGCCATGGACCTTACTCCTATTACTTACGCTTTAAACTGGCTAATACGGCAAATGGGTTTGGTTTTTCCGCCTCTGCAGGCAATTTACCAAAGACCATGTCCGCCTCGGACACTTCACAGTGTTCAGAATCATGCACCGGAACGACAGGCAGCGCGAGGATCACTTCATCCTCAATAACCGCCAACAGGTCAATTTCACCGTATTCGTTGACATCGACCGGTTCGTACGCTTCCGGCAACGCTTCGGCCTGCTCTTCAGAAAAGACAGGACTAAAGCAATAGCTTACGTGGACATGGTGCGGAAACACCTGATTGCAGCGCTGGCAGCGTAACGTCACTTGAACATCAGCCGTACCTGTCAGCACAGCCAGACGTTGGCTGTCAACCGCAAACGACATGGAGCAATCTACATCACTGTCCACACTAACGACCGACTCGGCCACGCGCTCCACCTGTTCAGGCGTGTACACGCCTTGATAATCAAGGCGTTTTTGAGCGGTGCGGACAGGGTCCAGCGTTAGGGGTAATTTTACCTTTTGCATAGGGCGCGCATATTAACTTTGTAATGTCATAGAGTCAAAGAAAAAGGCCGTTTAACAGCATCTTTCAACCACTATTCGCATCCAGTGCGGCGCACAGTTTAAAATGACTGTCACCAATTCGCTATCAATATTGAAAAAAAATGACGGCATCGATTCTTTTAGCTTCAACCTCGCCATATCGTCGGGCGTTATTAACGAAATTCGGCCTGCCTTTTATTACTGATTCACCGCAGGTTGATGAGACCGCTTTCCCGGATGAAACGGCAGAAAGGCTGGTTACGCGCCTTGCCGTTGCTAAAGCGCAGGCACAAGCTGAAAAATATCCAGAGCACTGGATTATCGGATCCGATCAGGTTTGTGTATTAGGGGGGAAAATTACCGGCAAGCCGCATATGATTGAAAATGCCCAGGCGCAATTACGTGCCGCCAGCGGCAACAGCGTTACTTTTTATACCGGGTTAGCGCTTTATCATCACAGCAGCCGCTATTTAAGGCAATGTTGTGAGCCGTTTACCGTGCATTTTCGTCATTTAAGCGATGATGAAATTGCAAACTATATAGAGAAAGAACAGCCATTTGAGTGTGCAGGCAGTTTTAAAAGTGAAGGGCTGGGAATTTGCTTATTTGACAGATTAGAGGGCCGCGATCCCAATACACTGATTGGGTTACCGTTGATTGCGCTTAACGGTATGTTGCGAGAAGTCGGCCTCAACCCGTTAGCAGGTTGAGGCGCAGCGCGTCAGCTTTTTTGCTGGCGCAACTTCTGTAAGCAACGTTTCAGTCCCTCGTCTAACGGCGCTTCCATTCGCATCATCTCTCCGGTGCCAGGATGGGTAAACGTCAATGCCGCAGCGTGCAAAAACAGACGTTTTAAACCGGTCGGTGCAAGCTGGTCATCAAAGTTTCGTTCACCGTAACGGTCGTCAAAAGCGATGGGATGTCCGGCATGCAGCGTATGGACGCGAATCTGGTGCGTTCGTCCGGTGACCGGGCTTGCTTTCACCAGGGTGGCAAATGCAAAACGCTCTTCTACCTTAAACCGTGTTTCCGATGGCTTTCCCTCTGCGCTGACACGCACGACACGCTCGCCGCTCTGCAAAATATTCTTCAGCAGCGGAGCCTGTACGACTTTAAGATGTGAAGGCCAGTTGCCGCGCACCAGCGCCAAATAATCCTTTTGCATCCCCTTTTCACGCAATTGCTCATGTAAAGAGCGCAACGCCGAGCGTTTCTTGGCGACCAGTAAAATACCGGAGGTATCACGATCAAGACGGTGAACCAGTTCAAGGAAACGGGCCTCCGGGCGCAAGGCGCGTAAGCCTTCAATGACACCAAAATTCAGGCCACTGCCACCATGCACGGCCGTGCCTGAAGGTTTATTCAACACCAAAAGATAATCATCTTCATACAAAATGGCATCGGCTAAAGACGCCACTTTCGCCAGCTTAGGCGAAACGGCCTCATCATCTCGTTCCGCCACCCGTACCGGCGGAATACGAACTTCATCGCCCTCTTCCAGTTTATATTCCGGTTTGATGCGTTTTTTATTTACCCGCACCTCGCCTTTACGCACGATGCGATAAATCATGCTTTTTGGCACACCCTTCAGTTGCGTGCGTAAAAAGTTATCGATTCGTTGACCGACATTTTCAGCCGTGATGGCGACAAGCTGTACGCCAGGATTCTCTGTTTTCATGGCGGCGATTCTAAATAGTGTCCTTAGATAGCGCCACACCTTTTTCTGTGCTTAACTCTTTGCGTATTGCTGACTTAAGCGACACGGACGCTGACTTTTTCTACGATACGTCCTGTCACCCACTCTATTAGCGCGGTAAATGTAAAGAAACTTTCCCAGGCGATTAAAGTCGCCTTGCTATATGAAGGTTAGCAATGGAATAATGCTTAAGTTTCTTACCTGAACCGTTTCAGGACAGGAAAAAGCGAAATTAGTTATTTTACCGGATTGAGCAAACACGCAGCAATGGCGTAAGACGTAATGCAAAATCAGGTACTTAGCGGGCTGCGGGTTGCGGCCTGGACAGCAGTTTGGGATGCACGGGTTTTCAAATTCTCTCTGGCATTTCCACTATCTGGTGCTGTTTTTCCTTATGAAAAACAGGCCACCGACGTTATTTGCGCCCCTCGCGCGGTCGATAACCGTGAGGTTGACGACATTGCACTAAGTCACGGGGCCATCGGTTGATACTCGTCCAGGGTAACTATGCCCGCAGCTTTAATCACTCATGAAAGAATAACGAGTAAGTCACGATGAAAAGAATGTTAATTAACGCAACTCAGCAGGAGGAGTTGCGCGTTGCCCTGGTTGACGGACAACGTCTGTACGATCTGGATATTGAAAGTCCAGGCCACGAACAGAAAAAAGCCAACATCTACAAAGGTAAAATCACCCGCATTGAACCCAGTCTCGAAGCTGCGTTTGTCGATTACGGCGCAGAACGTCACGGTTTCCTCCCTCTGAAAGAAATTTCCCGCGAAAACTTTCCAGCCAATTACAACGCGCATGGCCGTCCAAACATCAAGGACGTATTACGTGAAGGCCAGGAAGTCATTGTTCAGATCGATAAAGAAGAGCGTGGCAATAAAGGCGCAGCGCTGACCACCTTTATCTCTCTGGCAGGTAGCTATCTGGTGCTGATGCCGAATAATCCTCGCGCGGGTGGCATTTCACGTCGTATCGAAGGTGATGACCGTACCGAGCTAAAAGAAGCGTTATCCGCTCTGGAATTACCGGAAGGGATGGGGTTGATCGTTCGTACGGCGGGCGTAGGCAAATCCGCCGAATCACTGCAGTGGGATCTCAGCTTCCGCCTCAAACACTGGGAAGCGATCAAGAAAGCCGCTGAAAGTCGTCCTGCTCCGTTTCTGATTCATCAGGAAAGCAATGTGATTGTGCGCGCTTTCCGTGATTATCTCCGCCAGGACATTGGCGAGATCCTCATCGACAACCCTAAAGTTCTGGAACTGGCGCGACAGCACATCGCTGCTCTCGGTCGCCCCGACTTCAGCAGCAAAATCAAACTGTACACCGGTGAGATTCCGCTGTTCAGCCATTATCAAATCGAGTCGCAGATTGAGTCCGCCTTCCAGCGCGAAGTCCGCCTGCCATCAGGGGGCTCAATTGTCATTGACAGCACCGAAGCGTTGACTGCGATTGATATTAACTCCGCCCGTGCCACTCGCGGTGGCGACATCGAAGAAACGGCGTTTAATACCAACCTGGAAGCGGCGGATGAAATTGCGCGTCAGTTACGTCTGCGTGACCTCGGTGGGCTGATAGTTATCGACTTTATTGATATGACACCGGTTCGCCATCAGCGCGCGGTAGAAAATCGTCTGCGTGAGGCGGTTCGCCAGGATCGCGCACGTATTCAGATTAGCCATATTTCGCGCTTCGGCCTGCTGGAAATGTCCCGTCAGCGTCTGAGTCCGTCGCTTGGCGAATCCAGTCATCACGTGTGCCCACGCTGTAGCGGCACCGGCACCATCCGTGATAACGAGTCGCTGTCATTGTCTATTCTGCGTCTGATTGAAGAAGAAGCCCTGAAAGACAACACTAAAGAAGTCCGCGCGATTGTGCCGGTTCAGGTCGCCTCTTACCTGCTGAACGAAAAACGTGAAGCCGTCAATGCGATCGAGAAACGCCAGGGCGGTGTCCGCGCGGTAATCGTGCCAGATGACCGCATGGAGACGCCGCACTATTCGGTGTTACGCGTGCGTAACGGTGAAGAAACGCAAACCCTCAGCTATCACCTGCCAAAACTGCATGAAGCAGAAATGGCGATGCCGTCTGAAGAAGAGCATGCGGAACGTCGTCGTCCTGAGCAGCCTGCGCTGGCCGCTTTTGTAATGCCTGATGCCCCACCGGCGCCTGTCGAAGTTGCCCCTGAAGCACCAAAAGCTGAAGCGAAACCGGCGGCAAAACCTGCCCCGAAAACCACAGCGAACGCAGCAGCCAGCACCGGTTTCCTGGGTCGTCTGTTTGGTGGACTGAAGAAGCTGTTTGCAGGTGAAGAAGCACCGACCGCTGCCCCTGTCGCTGTCCAGACCGAGCCGAAAAAGCCTCAGGAAGAAGAAAGTGAGAACCAGCGTGGCGAGCGTCGTAACAATCGTCGCAACAATAATCGCCGCGAGCGGACGCCGCGTAACGGTGATAATGCGCAAGCCCGTGATAACCGTGGACCACGCGAAAATCGCGAACCGCGTGAAAATCGTGAGCCGCGTGATACCACTGGTGAAAATCGCCGCAACAAGCGTCAACCGACACAGAACGAGACACGCGATGATCGTAACACTGTACTGAGCGATGAAGCTCGCCAGCAGCGTGACGAGCAGCAGCAACAGCGTCGTGAGCAACGTGCTGAGCGCCAGCGTCGTCGTCAGGAAGAGAAGCGAGCCCAGCAGGAGGCGAGCAAAGCGGCTGAGACCGTACCCGCTAACGTGGTTGAAACGCCGGAAGTGCAGGAAGATGAGCGCGTACAGGTTATGCCGCGTCGTAAGCAGCGCCAACTGTCACAGAAAGTACGTGTAGACGATGCGAACCAGCCGCCGCAGGAACAGATCGACGTGACTGCTAAGCCAGAAGAAGCGCGTCAGGCGCAGCCGGTTATTGAAATGCCACAGGCTGTTGCGACGCCGGTTGAAGAGCAGCAGGACGAGAATGAAGGTCGTGACAGCGCCAATATGCCACGCCGCTCACGTCGCTCGCCACGTCATCTGCGCGTCAGTGGACAACGTCGCCGTCGCTATCGTGATGAGCGTTATCCAACACAGTCTGCTATGCCGTTAACATCTGCTGCAGCTTCACCAGAAATGGCGTCAGGTAAAGTTTGGGTGCGCTATCCGGTTAGCCAGGCAAATGAAGAGCTGGCAACGCAGGACGCATTAAATGAAGCGCCGGATTACAGCCGTCAGGAAACCGCGGCAGCTGTCGCCCTGCCTACTGCTGCTGTTGAAACCCCTGTTGCGCAGGAAACATCCGTGCATCAGGCTGAACCTGTAGCTGAAACGCCGGTCACTATCGTAAATACCGATGACACAACGGCGATTGAAGCTCCTGTGAACGAAGAGCCATCAGTGATTCCAGCCGCAGCAGAAGCCAAAGCAGAGGCCATCGCTGAGCAGGCTGAACCCGCTGCGCCGGTCACTGATGAACCCGCCGTTCAACAGGATCAAGCTATGGGTCAGCCAACAGCCGACGTGTCTGAGCCTGCTATTGAGAAACCTGTTGAGATCGCTGCACCGGTTAACGAGCAGCCAACTGAAGTTGCAGCGCAGTCTGCAATTGAAGTGAGCCCGGAAACGGAAGCACAGGTCGAAGAAGTGCTGAACGCGCCAGTTGCAGCGGAAACGGCGGTTATGCCAGTCAGCGAACCACATGCTCCCGTTGCCGCGCGTGACATCGCACCGCAAGCCGTGCCAGACGATGGCACTCGCTGGAAGCATTTTGCCTCCGCGCCGATGACCAAAGCACCGGCACCAGCCTGGCAGCCAGAGCCGGTTCGTCATAGCGACTGGACACGTTCTCCGTACCAGTTTGACGGTAAAGGCTCTGCTGGCGGTCACAGCGCAACGCATCAGGCAACGGCACCTGCGACTAAGCCATAAGCCTCTGCGCTGCTACTGTCTCACCCCGGTCTTGTACCGGGGTTTTTTATTTCTGCTAAAAGCAGACAAAAAAATTCCACCTGCTCTTGTGAAGAAGGTGGAAGAAACTGAGCACACCCGGTTTAAGTCTGCTCAAATTTGCGGGTCAGTTTAAGCATTCAGCTTGAATAGCGATAACTGGGACATATCCGTAAAGGTTTTATATGCTGCCTGCAGCGCGGTTTGCTGCATGGTATAGCTGGAAATGGTTTCAGCGTAATCAACATCCACCATACTACTCATTTGGGTACTGTAAATCAGGTCCCGATCGTCGCCCTGGGCATCCAACGTATCAAGTTCAGACAGCTGCGAGCCAATGCTGGAGCGCACGCTTAATACATTGTTCAGAGAATTACTCAGGCCACGGTTGGTTTTATCCATTGCATCCTGGAAGGCCTGTTTAGTCGTCTCATCGGCATCTTCCTGTGGGGTTTTCAGCGCAGCAATTGCACTGTCCAGCATGGCGAACAGGTTAGTTTCACTGGCGCTGCCATCTGGTTCTGCCGTGGCGTTGCCGGTAATTGCCATAAAAATGCCATCGCCCGTATGGCCAACTGTCATGGTACGGCTGCTGTCAACTTTTTGCGTGATCGCGTCAGTACCGCCCGCATAAGACACGCCCGTGATCGCATCATCAACAAACGGTGCGCTGTCTGTTTTATAACCGGCAAAGATATAGCGTCCATTACCATCCTGGCTGTTCGCCTGATTAAGTAATTGTGCACGGATGCCCTCTAACTGAGTGGCTATCGAACCCCGGTCATCGTCACTCAGCGTACCGGTTGAGCCGTTAACAATCAGCGTTTGGGCATCCTGGATACTGCTGGTTACGCCACTCAGGGCGTTTTCTTCCAGCGACAACCCCTGACTGGCGAAAACGCGTGCCTGAGCATACTGACTGCTTTGCGCCTGAGCCTGCGAGAGCACCACCGCACGTGAAGCCGCAATCGGATCATCAGACGGGTTAGTGACCCGGCGACCACTGGCAAGCTGCGCGCCAACTTTCAGCCAGGAAGATTGCGAATCGGTAATCCCGCGAACCTGCTGGTTAAAGATCATATTTGTACTAATACGCATACTGTCCTCCGTCCTTAGCGGATGCTCATCAAGGCATCAAAAATGGCGCTGGCGGTTTGCAGTACTTGCGCATTCGCCATGTAATATTGCTGATATTTAGTCAGGTTGGCGTACTCTTCATCAAGGTTAACGCCGGAAACGGATTGCTGGCGATCGGTCAGCTGATTTACCACGCTTTCCTGCGTGGTGCTGGCCGTTTCCAGAGAGCTGGTTTTGTTGCCTACGGTGCTGACAATGCTGGCATACGCCTGCGATAGCGTCGCGTTACCGTTCACCAGATTCGCATCCTGCAGATCCAGCAGCTTTTGCGCGTTGCGGTTGTCGCTTTCGCCGCCGGTCGCAGCGGCAGCGGCAATCTGTGATTCATCGGTAATAGCCACCGACATGCCACCAATCACATTCTGCACGGGCTTCACCAGAAAACTGTCTTTGGCCGCAGGCGTGCCGTCAACGGTCAATTGCAGGCCATCAAAACTCAGCGTGGTATTACCTTCGTCGTCGGTATCCTGGGTGATACTGACCTTCACATTGTCGGAGGTGCGTGTCGCGGTCCAGTTGCTGCCGTCATAGCTTACGGTGTAATTCGCCGCTTTCAGTGCGCTACTGTCGGTCCACGTTGCCGTCACGGTCGCGCCTGGCTGGCTATTTTTACTGTTGCTGAGTACCGACGGGCTGCCAATGTTGAAGAAATCGACCCCCTGATCGCCGTTGCTGTCGTAGCCTTCTTTGTGCACTGCGTTAAAACTGGTGGTAAAAGCTGCGGCGAGCTGACCCAGCTGGTTCTGCACCAGGTCCAAATCCTGCGAGCGGAAAGCCAGCACTCCTCCTAACGAGCCAGTGGTGAGCAGCTTTTCCGGGATCTCAACATTCCCGGCCATGTTATCGACATAGCCCACGGTAGTACGCGTTGGATCGCTACTGGAGCTCATCGCCACCAGCGTATTTGTTTTGCTGCCATTGACCAGCGTCAGGCCATTAGCCATCGACACCACATAGCCGCCATCCTGCTGTGAAACGGTTACGCCGACAACATCGTTCAGGTCATTAACCAACTGATCGCGCTGATCGAGCAGGTTATTCGGTGCATCGCCGTTGCTGGTTGTCAGTTTGGCGATTTGTTTATTCAGATCGGCAATCTGCGAAGTGTAGGTATTAATTTGATCAACGCTGGACGCTACGTCAGTGTTGACGCTGTTTTGCATATTGGTCAGATATTGCGAATAAGACTGGAACTGGTTCACCAGGCCCTGTGCATCGCTCAGCATGGACTGGCGTGCCGAAGGATCGTCCGCGTTACTGACTACGTTTTGCAGGTTAGTAAAAAAACTCTGAATAGAATCGGAAAGGCTGGTGGTCGATGTGGACAGAAGATCGTCAATATTCGAAATTTGGCTGTATTGGCTATTTACCGCACTATAAGACGCGCTGGAACCACGCAGCTGCGCGGTGATAAAAGCATCGTACTCGCGCTGTACGCCGGTAACATTCACCCCATTTCCGTAATAGCTGCTGCCCTGTAACGTACTGTTGGCCTGCGCCAGAATAGTGGTCTGCCGTGAATAACCCGCGACGGTGTAATTAGTAATGTTATTACTGGTGGTACTTAATGCAGCCTGTGCGGCACTCAATCCGCTCATGGCAGAGTTAATTATGCTGGACATTTCGGTTCCTTACATTTCCCGTCCGTTAACCGGGCTGGCAGTCATCAATATGGGTGCCAGCATGCGGAAACGCTCCCTGGCTTATGATGATATTATCGGCGTGCTTAAGTGAAACTTGAGGCAAAAATCAGAACAAATCATTTAAATTCTGGCTATACGCCTTCACCACTTTTTCGCCCATGCTTTTGAATTGCTGGATCATTCCTACTAATTTTTGTGCATATTTCGGATCGGTAGCATAACCAGCAGCCTGTAGCGCCTGCGCACCCTGTTCTGCACTTTGCGCGTTGGCAACAGCGGCATAACGTGGGTTATTAGCGATCAGTTTGACGTAATCGGTTAACGCTTCGAAATAGGAGCTATAGACGCGGAAACTGGCGCGCACTTTCTTCGCCTCTCCCCCTTCATATTCCGTGGTCATAATATCGGTGGTTTCGCCTTTCCAGTCGCCGCTGGCTTTGATACCAAATACGTTGTAACTCGGTTTGCCATCACGGGTGAGAATTTGACGCTGGCCCCAGCCCGACTCCAGCGCTGCCTGCGCCAGAATAAGGTGATGAGGAATACCGCTTTGCTGGCTGGCAGCCTGCGCGGGTTGTGCCAGCTGGGCGATAAACTCACTGCTGTCGCTGGGCAAATGAGCGGGCGACACCGGCAGGCGCGGCATCGCCTTACGCACGATTTGCTCCAGCTGCTGCGCTGGCGCAACGGTACTCAGAATAAAGCTGTTGTCCAGCTTCATCGGCACGGTTCCGGCGCGTTCGTCCGGTGCTTTGGCGGGTTGCATTTGTTTGACAATGGTCTCCGCCAGTCCAAGCCCGCGTTTACCTATCTCCTGCCCCAGTTGCTGATCGTAAAGCGAGGTATAAAGCCGGGTCTGGTCATTACTTAACAGGCCATCCTGCGGCAACGCTTCACGCATGCTTTTTAGCATCATCTGTACGAACATGCCTTCAACCTGACGAGCAACCTGCAGGGCTTTGCCTTTGGGATCACTGCTCGCCTGGCGCTTCAGTTCGTTTAATGAGCGGCTGTCATAAGCCGCGTTCATCAGCATTGGGGTATCAGCCATTAGATAATTTCCAGTTTGGCACGCAGACAACCGGCGCTCTGCATCGATTGCAAAATCGACATCAGCTCGATAGGCGAGGCACCCAGTGCATTCAGTGCGCGCACCACGCTGTTCAGACTGGCGCTGGCGCTGACGCGTTGCAACGCGCCGCCGCTCTGACGCAGATCGATCTGCGTTTGCGGCGTAACCACCGTTTGACCACCCGCAAAAGGTGTGTCCGGCTGGCTGACGTTTTGCTGCTGATTCACCGTTACCGACAGATTGCCCTGTGCTACCGCACAGGTATCCAGCGTCACTTCGCGGTTCATGACCACAGAACCGGTACGTGAGTTGATAATGACTTTGGCGTCTTCGATGGGGATTGCCACATCAATATTCTGAATCTCAGCCAGCAGACGCACCTGCGCGCCGTTGTTTGGCGATACGCGTATCTGCACGGTACGTGCATCCAGCGGTTGCGCTGCGCCATAACCACCGCGCGCGTTGATCGCATCAGCAATGCGCTGTGCCATGGAAAAATCTTCACTATTCAGCTGCAGGTTGATGGTGTTCTGAGAACCAAAATTGCTCTGCAGTTCTCGTTCCACCGTGGCTCCGCCGGTAATGCGTCCGCCGTTCAGCTGATTAACCTGAACGCTGCTGCCGCCCGCCGCTGCACCCGCGCCGCCAACCAGAATGTTGCCCTGCGCCAGTGCATAAACCTGGTTATCAACGCCTTTCATGGGCGTCATCAGCAGCGTGCCGCCGCGCAAACTCTTGGCATTCCCCAGCGATGACACCACCACATCCAGCGTCTGCCCCTGACGCGCAAAAGCAGGCAACTTTGCCGTTACCATCACCGCCGCAACGTTTTTCAACTGCATATTGGTGCCGGTTGGTACGGTAATGCCCAGCTGCGAAAGCATGTTATTCACCGTTTGCGTAGTGAATGGGGTTTGCGTGGTCTGGTCACCTGTGCCATCAAGGCCCACCACCAAACCGTAACCCAGCAGCTGATTGTCACGAACGCCCTGTACTGTGGTCAGATCGCGGATACGATCGGCCTGAGCCAGCAGGCTTACACCCAGCAACAGGCACAGACCGAAACGCAGAAGCGTTAACTTTTTCATCGTAACCTCTTACATCGGCGAGATATTTAAGAAGAAGCGTTGCAGCCAACCCATAGTCTGCGCTTCATTGATATAACCGTTACCGACGTACTCAATACGTGCATCGGCGACCGCCGTTGACAACACTGCGTTACTGGCGCTGATCGTGCGTGGGTTCACTACGCCCGAGAAGCGAATAAACTCGGTGCCCTGATTAATGGCGATCTGTTTTTCACCCACCACATGGAGGTTGCCGTTTGATAACACCTGATCCACAGTGACGGTAATCGTGCCGGTAAAGGTGTTATTCGCTGATGCGCCACCTTTCCCTGCGAAATCATTTTTACCTTCCATCCCAAGGTTCGCTTTTTCTCCACTGGCCCCCACCAGACCCGTCAGTGCGGTTGGCACGGTGCTTAAGCCAAAGCTGTTGCTGCCGTCACGACTGGCATTGGCAGAGGAACTTTTACTGGCGCTAACATTTTCCCGCAACGTAATGGTTAAGGTATCGCCAATATTACGCGGGCGACGATCCTCAAACAGCGGCTGGTAGCCATAGTTGAGTGGTGCAACACCCTGGAAAATGGAGCCGTTGACCACTGGCGGCGCCGACGGCAGCGGCTGGGCTGTGGTCGCTCCTTCTACCAGCGGTGTGCGCGGCACTAACGCACAACCGTTAACAGTCAGCAGCAGCGTGGCTACTAACCAATGTCCAGGCTTGAGAATCTGTTGCTTCGCCACGGAATTACGACCTTATCTCTGTCTGTTCTTCAGGCCAGCCGACGCTGGCCCTTACCACCAGCTTTACAGCTGGGTTAATTTCTGCAGCATCTGATCAGACGTACTGATCGCTTTGCTATTGATCTCATACGCGCGCTGCGTCTGGATCATCGTGACGAGTTCTTCCGCCACATTGACGTTCGACGTTTCCACATAGCCTTGATACAGAAGTCCCGCGCCATTCTGACCCGGCGTGCTGTCGGTAGGCGCACCTGACGCCTGCGTTTCCTGGTACAGGTTCTCACCTACGCTGTCGAGACCAGCATCGTTCATAAAGGTGCTCAGCGTTAACTGCCCCACCTGTGTCGCCTGGGTTTGCCCCTGCTGCGTTACGCTTACCACGCCATCGCGTGCAACAGTGATGCTTGTCGCGTTAGCAGGAATAGTGATGCCAGGCTGCACCGGGAAACCGGAGTTCGTCACTAACTGACCATTCTGATCCACCTGAAACGAACCATCGCGGGTATACGCCGAGGTGCCGTCTGGCATCTGAATCTGGAAATAACCCTGACCGTTGATGGCGATGTCTTTTGAGTTATCGGTCTGCGACAGATTGCCCTGGGTATGCAGGCGTTCAGTGGTCACCGGGCGCACACCCGTACCAATCTGTAACCCGGACGGCAGTGTGGTCTGCTCAGACGACTGCGTGCCCGGTTGGCGCATGGTTTGGTACATCAGATCTTCAAATACAGCACGTGAGCGCTTAAAACCGTTGGTACTGACGTTTGCCAGGTTGTTGGCAATCACGTCCATGTTCATTTGCTGCGCATCAAGACCGGTTTTGGCGATCCATAAAGAACGAATCATGTTGTTATCCTCGCGCCTTAGCTGCTCATGTTCAGCAGCTGATTGGCTTTTTGCTCGTTTTCATCAACGTTTGCGATCACTTTCATCTGCATCTCAAAACGTCGGGCGTTGGCGATCATGTCGACCATGGTTTCCACCGGTTTAACGTTGCTGCCTTCGAGCACACCCGGCATTACCTGCATGGTGGCGTCGGCCTGCAATGCCGCGCCGCGTGTTGCCTGCGTCGCTTGCGTTGGGCGGAACATGCCGTCGTCACCACGCTGCATCTCTTGCCCGCTGGCTTTCACCAGCTTCAGACGGCCAAGCTGCACCGTGGCGTTTGGCGCATCACCCGCATTTAACGCGGTGATGGAACCGTCAGCAGCAATAGTCATTTCCGCGCCCTGTGGAATGGCGATCGGACCGCCATCGCCCATCACGGGATTGCCCTGAATCGTTAACGTTCCGTTCGGGCTGATTTGCATATTGCCGTTGCGGGTATACGCTTCGCTGCCATCAGCGGTACGCACCGCCAGCCAGCCATCTTGCTGAACCGCCACGTCCAGCGGACGCTCGGTATAATCCATTGCGCCCTGGCTCATATCCGCCCCTGGCGTCGAAGCCGTAACCAGAGTGCGGGTTGGCAACGACCAGCCGCTGACTGGCACGGCGCGCAACGCGTTAAGCTGGGCACGAAATCCCGGCGTTGAGGCGTTGGCGAGGTTGCTGGCAGTAACGGCTTGCTGATTCAGCGTTTGGCTGGCAGCCCCCATTGCGGTATATATTGCGTGATCCATAAAGCAATCCCGTTAGCGCATTAACGTAAGTTAACCAGCGTGTTAAGAATCTGGTCCTGAGTTTTGATGGTCTGGGCGTTCGCCTGGTAGTTACGCTGCGCCACGATCATATTTACCAGTTCCTGACTCATATCAACGTTGGAGGCTTCCAGCGCACCTGCCGTCAGGGAACCGTAAGTGCCGGTATTAGCCAGACCAATCGCCGCCTGCCCTGAGGAGTTAGTTGCAGACCAGACGTTATCGCCTGCTGACTGCAGCCCTTCCGGGTTAGAGAAGCTCGCCAGTACGATTTGACCCAGCAACTGGGTTTGCTGGTTGGAGTAAGTCCCCGTAATCGTGCCATCATCGTTAATCGCGTAACTGGTCAGATCGCCAGGGGCATAACCATCCTGGGTAGGATTACCAAAGGTGGTGGAGCCCGTATTTTGCTGCGCGCTGCCCAGCATATTCAGCGTGATCGCTTGATTAGCTGCAGCACCGTTAGCGCCCGCCAGGTTTATGGTCAACCCAACGGTGCCATCTGTCGTGCTGGTGTCATCGCTGCCGTCTGCCTTCAGTCGGGTGATACCGGTCAGTTGGCCGTTGGTATCAAATTTCATTCTGAAATCACCAGCGGCCTCGCCAGTGGAGGAATCTATCGCATGGACGGTCCAGCTATTGGCGGTGGCGTCTTTGACGTAGTACATGTCGAGGGTATGGTCGTTGCCCTGAGAGTCGTACACCGTCATGGTGCTTTTTGCGTTGTAGCTATCGACATCACTGGCGGAGAAAACAGGCACATCTGGCGTGGAATCGGTCGAGTTCAGGTTCGCCACCTGGCTTGCTGTGGTCGTGGCACGCGCGGCCATCTGCGTCGTGGGGATAGTGATCGCCACGGGATTAGCACCGGTTTGAATCGTCGGTGGTACACCGCTGGCTGGATACCCCGTCACGGTCAGCCCCTGGGTATTGACCAGGTTACGATTTTCATCGAGCGTAAACTGACCATTACGTGAGTAATACACCGCACCGCTGGTATCCGTCATACGGAAGAAACCGTTACCGCTCAGCGCCACGTCCAGACCACGACTGGTCGTAGTTGTGGTGCCATCATTGAAGTTCTGGATCACCGCGGCCACTTTAGTACCGAGGCCCACATTGGAGCCGGCGAACATATCGGCAAACGCAATGGTGCTGGACTTAAAGCCCGCCGTTGCGGCGTTAGCAATGTTGTTACCGATGACATCGAGGTTACTTGAGGCAGCGCCAAGACCGCTTACCGCTTGGGAAAATGACATGTTTGCTTCTCCTGCTTACAGGTTGATCAGAGAATCTGACGTACTTCGTCAAGGGTGACGGAGCCCATGGTGCCGAGATCCAGTTTTGTGGTGTCGTCCGTCGTAATTACCCCATTGACGTAGGCGTAGTTAAGCGGCTGTGTCACCAGTTGGGTGCTGCCATTGCTGGCGGCAATCGAAACCGTATATTTGCCATCTGGTGCCGTTGAACCGTCGGCCAATGTGCCATCCCACGAGAAGGTGTGAACGCCCGCGCTGAGCGCCCCGAGGTCAACGGTGCTGACCGTATTACCACTGGCATCTTTGATCGTGGCGCTGGCCGCGGTTGAGGCGGTGGTCAGTGACACACCAAACGGTGTCGTTGTGCCGCTGCCGACCAGCACCTGCGAGCCATCAACCATCACGCCATGACCAATTAAGGTTGAGGTTTGCAGCGACTGGTTGGCATTAATCTGACCGGATATTGAACCCAGCGTGGTGTTAAGTTTCTCAATACCGCTCAGGGTGTTGATCTGTGCCAGCTGCGTGGTGAGCTGACTGTTATCCATCGGATTGGTGGGATCCTGATTTTGTAACTGCGTCACCAGCATGGTCAAAAACTGATTTTGTAAGTCTTGCGCGCTGTTGCCGCTGCTGCTGCTGGATGAGCTAAGGACGCTGGGGTCCAGTGACTCGTTAACGCCTACTGAGATAGCCATTTTTATTCTCCGTTATTGACCGATCGTCAGGGTTTTCATCATCATTGATTTCACGGTGTTCAGCACTTCAACGTTGGCCTGATAACTGCGTGACGCTGACATGGTGTTGACGGTCTCAGAAACCACGTCTACGTTAGGCATCTTCACGTAGCCTTTCTCATCGGCCATTGGATTGCCTGGGTCATAAACCAGTTTTGCCGGTGACGGATCGTTAATCACCTGCGCCACTTTTACCCCGCCCGTTGCAGCACCTGGTGCGGCATCCGTTTGAAATACTACCTGTTTTGCCACGTATGGCTGGCCGTCAGGGCCGGTCACGCTATCGGCATTGGCCAGGTTACTGGCGCTAACGTTTAATCGCTGTGATTGCGCGGTCATGGCTGATCCGGCAATGTCAAAAATGTTCAGCAAGGCCATAATTATTGCCCTTGTAACACGCTCATCATGCTTTTGATCTGGCTGCTGATAAGGGTGAGATCGGTTTGATATTTCAGGCTATTATCCGCGAACTGAGTACGCTCGCGGTCCATATCGACGGTATTGCCGTCGGCAGCAGGCTGATCGGGAATGCGATACAGCAAATCCATTGATGACGCAGCGTGAGTCTGTGCTTCAATGTGTCGCGCCGAGGTAACGTTGAGTGACAGGCCTGTCGTAGCCCGCCCATTCTTCATCGCCTTGTTCAGCTCGCTGGCGAAGTCAATATCACGGGCCTGGTAACCCGGCGTATCGGCGTTAGCAATGTTTGACGCCAGGATCTCCTGACGCTGGGCACGCAGGTTGAGGGCTTCAGTACCGAATTGCAGTGCCGCATCCAGTTTGTCGAGCATGCTTCCTCCGCGAATGAGAATTCCGAGCTGGCAGCTTAATAGGAAAAAAGCAAGGGCGATCGTCTGAATAACGCCCCAAATCGTCGCTATTTTTGCTCTTGACGTTTTTTTTCTCCGCGTAAACTCGTTGCCATTATCAGTAAGGAGCAGCACCATGCGTGGATACCCCATTCTGTTGGCCAGCCTGCTGGTCATGATCGCGCTGCCTTCCAGCGCCGCCGATCTCAGTGCACAACTGAATCAATTTTTTAAAGCACGCGATCCGCAACATGCCGCGGGCATTAACGTGCTGGTGCGCACACCGAAAACGCAATGGCCTGAATGCGATGCGCCGCGATTCTCCCTGCCGGGCAATAGCCGCTTATGGGGCAACATGAGCGTGGCCGCTAATTGCGATCAAAATCGCCGTTATATTCAGGTACAGGTACAGGTAAGTGGTCAGTATCTGGTGGCGAAACGCCAGCTGGTACGCGGCACCAGCGTAAAGCAAGATGACTTCAGGATGCAGAGTGGACGGCTGGATACGCTACCGGCCCGCACGCTGTTCAATAGCGATTCGGTGGCGGATGCGGTCGTTCTGCGTGATATTCAACCCGGCCAGCCGGTGAGTTTGTCGATGCTGCGCCAGCCGTGGCGCGTGAAAGCCGGACAAAATGTGACGGTCATTGCCAGCGGCGAAGGCTTTGATGCCAGCAGCGAAGGCAAGGCGTTAAACAATGCTACCCGCGCACAATGGGTGCGTGTGCGCATGGCCAATGGTCAGATTGTTAGCGGCCGGGTGAGCGATGATGGGAATGTTCTGATAACACTATAAAGCGTTAAAGAAGCCTGTTGTTCTGCCGATAGAAGAATCAACAAAGCGATTACGCTATTCTGATTCAGGTGGCAGACCCCCTGATCGTACAGGAGCTTGAATATGAGCATCGACAGAACACAACCGCTGAAGCCCGTTAGCACCGTCCAGACGCGTGACACTAACGAGCAGAACAGCACGAAAGTGCGTCAGCATGAGACCACTACGGCAACCACGCCAGGTTCCGCGCAGGTCAGCCTGAGCAGCGCCCAGTCACAGCTGATGCAGCCAGGCAGCCAGGACATCAATGTCCAGCGCGTAGAACAACTGAAAACCGCCATCCGTAATGGCGAACTGAAAATGGATACCGGCAAGATAGCGGATGCGTTAATTGCCGACACCAGGGCATATTTAGAGGGTAACTAATCCCCATGAACACGTTGCTGACCACATTAGATAAGATGCAGGAAGTCCTGTCTTCGCTAGCCAGTTTGCTCAACGAAGAACAGCACCAGCTATCGGCTGGCCAAATCAACAGCAATCTGTTGCAGCGCATAACGGAAGATAAGAGTGCGCTGCTCTCGACGCTGAATTATCTGGATGAAATGCGTCGCGCCGCAGAAACTCACCTGCAGATTCAGGCACCTTATGATGGTCAGAGTGACATGTCACATCGCTGGCAGCATATTCAGCAATACACCCGCCGCTTGCAGGATAGTAACGTCCACAACGGCCTGCTGTTACAGCATCAAATTCGTTTTACCCAGGATGCGCTTGAGGTGTTGAAGCCGCATCAGACCCAGGCATTTTACGGTCCGGATGGCCGGGGTAAAGGCCAGTCAACGCTGAGTCGTAAAATTTAATTCAGACGTTTTTACTTCGCTTTGCCTGTAAAAAATCCCGCTCATCACGCGGGATTTTTCTGCTTAAACGGCGGTTCGCCGGGCATAATCACGCAGGCGGAAGCCGAGTAAACCAAGCATCAGAAAATATACGCCTCCCCCCACCGCACACACGGCCGCCAGCCGAAGCAAACGCCACAGCATCGTGCCTTGCTCCCACATCGGCATTACCAGCAACATGCCATACAGCGCCGCCGCCATGACCATAACGGCTAAAACCAGCCGTAAAAGAAAGGTTCCCCAGCCGGGTTGTGGTCGGAATATATCCTTTTTACGCAGCTGCCAGTAAAGCAGCGCAGCGTTTAAACAGGCCGCCAGGCCAATGGACAATGACAGGCCTGCGTGCTTCAGCGGCCCAATAAATGTCAGGTTCATGAGCTGGGTCATGATTAAGGTAAAGATAGCGATTCTCACCGGCGTTTTAATGTCCTGACGCGAATAGAAACCCGGCGCCAGCACTTTCACTACGATCAGTCCCATCAAACCTACCGAATAGGCGATCAGTGCGCGTTGCGTCATTAACGCATCAAAGGCGGTAAATTTGCCGTACTGAAACAGTGCAATGGTTAGCGGGCCAGACAACATACCTAACGCCACCGCGCAGGGTAGCGCCAGCAGAAAGCACAGACGTAATCCCCAGTCCATCAAACGTGAATATTCATCATGGTTGCCGCTGGAAAAACTCTTTGCCAGTGATGGCAGCAAAATGGTGCCCAGCGCCACGCCCAGCACGCCGGAAGGAAACTCCATCAGACGGTCAGCGTAATACATCCACGATACTGAACCAGAAACCAGAAATGAGGCGAAGATGGTATTGATGATCAGCGACACCTGACTGACCGAAACGCCTAAAATCGCCGGTCCCATCTGACGCATGACGCGCCAGACCCCTGCATCTTTTAAATTGATGCGTGGCAGCACCAGCATGCCAATTTTTTTCAGGTGCGGAAGCTGATACCCCAGTTGTAATACGCCTCCCACCACCACCGCCCACGCCAGCGCCATGACCGGTGGATGAAAGTGCGGCGCGGCAAATAGCGCAAAACCGATCATGCTGATATTGAGCAGCGTTGGGGCAAAGGCCGGCACAGAAAAGCGGTTCCAGGTATTGAGCACCGCGCCTGTCAGCGAGGCGAGCGAGATGAGCAGGATATAAGGAAAGGTCACGCGCAGCAGCGAGCTGGTCAGGGCAAATTTATCCGCGGTGTCGGCGAAACCTGGCGCGGTCACTAAGATCACCCACGGTGCCACAATCATGCCTGCCACGGTCACGACGGCTAAAACCAGCGTCAGCAGACCAGAAACATAGGCGAAAAAAAGCCGGGTTGCCTCATCCCCCTGTTTGCTTTTGTATTCAGCCAGGATCGGCACGAAGGCCTGAGAAAATGCGCCTTCGGCAAAAATACGGCGCAAGAGGTTAGGTAATTTAAACGCAACGAAAAAGGCATCGGTTGCCATTCCGGCACCAAATACGCGCGCCACAATGGCATCACGAGCAAAACCCAACACGCGGGAAAACAGCGTCATGGAACTGACCGCTGCCAGCGATTTCAACAAATTCATAATTAGCGGCGCATCCTGAAAAGAATCGGCAAAATGAGTGAGTTAGCGCAGGCATCCGTTGATGCCCGGCGATAGTCTACTGGCCTGGCGAGAAATCACCAACTCTGAGTGTTACAAGGGATTATTTACGTTCAGATTCGCGTCATCACTT